>CAJUBX010000004.1 GCA_910585165.1 uncultured Oscillibacter sp.
GCAGCCGGGGCAGATATCCATGGGTATGCCTTCATAGCGCCGTTTTGCGTTATTAGACCTCTTGCGAAAATAATATCGAGTAAGTAAAATAGCAATTCCTGCTATTTCAATCCACGCCTCCCGCGAGGGAGGCGACTGTTTGCCATTGGCGGATACCTGGAGACGGACCTATTTCAATCCACGCCTCCCGCGAGGGAGGCGACTACCTCCACCAACCGGCTCAGAAGCCAAAACAGATTTCAATCCACGCCTCCCGCGAGGGAGGCGACACAAGATTAATTTACAAAAAGGGGTAGTTAACATATTTCAATCCACGCCTCCCGCGAGGGAGGCGACCAGGACTATCATTGCCCTTTTTCCTTGTTCGGAATATTTCAATCCACGCCTCCCGCGAGGGAGGCGACGCCGGAGCGGCAGAAGGAAATGTGGAGCGCGTGATATTTCAATCCACGCCTCCCGCGAGGGAGGCGACATTTAATGCGCTCCATTTGTTGCTCCTCTCTCCGGATTTCAATCCACGCCTCCCGCGAGGGAGGCGACAATTTGCCGACGATGACGGCGACGGCGTTGAAAAGATTTCAATCCACGCCTCCCGCGAGGGAGGCGACCACTGTGGAGGACCTCCTGGACCGTCTCACAGGCATTTCAATCCACGCCTCCCGCGAGGGAGGCGACCGCCGGCGGTTCTGTTTGTGTTACGGTTGATGGATTTCAATCCACGCCTCCCGCGAGGGAGGCGACTTCGGAATTATAGGCGTCAGCCAAGTCCCCCCTATTTCAATCCACGCCTCCCGCGAGGGAGGCGACGGCAGACTTTGCCCAAAAAACGCCAAACCAGAATATTTCAATCCACGCCTCCCGCGAGGGAGGCGACTATATGTGGAGCAAGGGACAGCGCCGCAATCCTTGATTTCAATCCACGCCTCCCGCGAGGGAGGCGACGGCCTCCGGGATGGGCAGGGTCAGCGCCGCAGTATTTCAATCCACGCCTCCCGCGAGGGAGGCGACGCCCTTGAACCAGCTCATGGCCTTCTTCGCGATATTTCAATCCACGCCTCCCGCGAGGGAGGCGACGATTATGATTCAAAAGAAAACCATCAACTTTGAAATTTCAATCCACGCCTCCCGCGAGGGAGGCGACGGTTGTCCTTTTCTCCATCGTTTTACCCGTTCCTATTTCAATCCACGCCTCCCGCGAGGGAGGCGACAGGGCCAGGACCGCCCTGGAGCAGGAGCCGGTCAGATTTCAATCCACGCCTCCCGCGAGGGAGGCGACGTATACTCTCAAAAAAAGGCTGGAGGGGTATCATATTTCAATCCACGCCTCCCGCGAGGGAGGCGACAATTCATTTCATCCCTAAAATTCCAAGACTTATTATTTCAATCCACGCCTCCCGCGAGGGAGGCGACTATGTAGTAATGGCGGCAGGTCAGGATGGTATTGAATTTCAATCCACGCCTCCCGCGAGGGAGGCGACCGGAACAGCTCCCCGATCGGCTCGCTGGCGAAGCAATTTCAATCCACGCCTCCCGCGAGGGAGGCGACCGGGCTATATAAAATCTCTGCCCCGGCTGATAGCGATTTCAATCCACGCCTCCCGCGAGGGAGGCGACGCACGGCAAACTTAAAGCAAGGCGGCCTTATCGTATTTCAATCCACGCCTCCCGCGAGGGAGGCGACTAGCGGCAGAATTACCGCGAGGAGATGCGGGAGCATTTCAATCCACGCCTCCCGCGAGGGAGGCGACCGGCTCCAGGCGCAGATCACGGACAAGCACCATATTTCAATCCACGCCTCCCGCGAGGGAGGCGACCGGTGCCCTGCATGGTGTTCTTGGTGCCGTTCACATTTCAATCCACGCCTCCCGCGAGGGAGGCGACCCTTATGGACGGCGGAGAGGGTCTTCCCCTTGCCATTTCAATCCACGCCTCCCGCGAGGGAGGCGACCTCCCAATAAATCAGGCCCCATGTGGCCGTCTCCGGATTTCAATCCACGCCTCCCGCGAGGGAGGCGACTCGACCCCAAAATCTTCCGTATGTTAGGGATTGATTTCAATCCACGCCTCCCGCGAGGGAGGCGACGGCCCGGCAATCTGGCCCACCGCCTCCCGGACGAATTTCAATCCACGCCTCCCGCGAGGGAGGCGACTCGCGCTCCAGGCGACGCCGCCCATAGCCGACGAATTTCAATCCACGCCTCCCGCGAGGGAGGCGACGGCGTCGCCTGGAGCGCGAGAGAAAAGATTGCGATTTCAATCCACGCCTCCCGCGAGGGAGGCGACTATTACGGATTTTCTTCCGGTCCGCCTCCATCTGATTTCAATCCACGCCTCCCGCGAGGGAGGCGACTCGGACGGGCAATACAGAAAAGAGAGCCCACGCTTTATTTCAATCCACGCCTCCCGCGAGGGAGGCGACTGGTTAGGGTCTCAGTACCTGGCGTACCTTCTCAATTTCAATCCACGCCTCCCGCGAGGGAGGCGACCCTCCTAACCCAAAACTTTTTCAATAATCCAAAAATTTCAATCCACGCCTCCCGCGAGGGAGGCGACGGCGTCTTGATTTGACCTGGTAACCAATTAGTAGAAATTTCAATCCACGCCTCCCGCGAGGGAGGCGACCCTCGGGTTTACCTATCTCGGCTACCCCTCACTTCATTTCAATCCACGCCTCCCGCGAGGGAGGCGACTTATCCACCTCCCGGAGCTTCCGGGCCCGCTCCTATTTCAATCCACGCCTCCCGCGAGGGAGGCGACTTACAAAGAAGCCGTTGCCGCGCTGGGGTATAGCATTTCAATCCACGCCTCCCGCGAGGGAGGCGACGTGGATTTCTTTCACCTTTTCGCTGGTAAAGGTATTTCAATCCACGCCTCCCGCGAGGGAGGCGACGCGATAGAAAAATACGAACCGCGGGTTGAAGTGGATTTCAATCCACGCCTCCCGCGAGGGAGGCGACTCGTGGATTTCTTTCACCTTTTCGCTGGTAAAGGTATTTCAATCCACGCCTCCCGCGAGGGAGGCGACGAATCGTCCGGGCGGCAGGATGGGGAGGAAAGCATTTCAATCCACGCCTCCCGCGAGGGAGGCGACGCAAGCGTCCTCTATAACAATATCGCTGAAGCGTTATTTCAATCCACGCCTCCCGCGAGGGAGGCGACCGCTGGAGGTTCGGGCCGCGTTGGAACATGAGATATTTCAATCCACGCCTCCCGCGAGGGAGGCGACTGTACGGCCTCGCCCCGGACAGCATCCGGGCGGGTATTTCAATCCACGCCTCCCGCGAGGGAGGCGACACGCGACCTACTTCAAGGGACTGGCAAGCGAAATATTTCAATCCACGCCTCCCGCGAGGGAGGCGACCTGTGGAGGTGACAGTGGAGCTGCTGGAATACCTATTTCAATCCACGCCTCCCGCGAGGGAGGCGACGCAGCTTTCCCTGCACGCACTGGTGGAATGGGCAATTTCAATCCACGCCTCCCGCGAGGGAGGCGACTCTACAACATCAACGACCCGGCCAGCATGAAGCGGATTTCAATCCACGCCTCCCGCGAGGGAGGCGACATCAAGGGCGTTGCGCCCAAGAACTAAAGGGAGGATTTCAATCCACGCCTCCCGCGAGGGAGGCGACTGCGCGGCGGCAGATATTCACGCCGCGTTTCTATTTCAATCCACGCCTCCCGCGAGGGAGGCGACCCGGAAACACTGACCGCCGAGCGATAGCGAGGCGGATTTCAATCCACGCCTCCCGCGAGGGAGGCGACGATTTTCAGCCTTTGCCTGCACAGCTCTTTACTATTTCAATCCACGCCTCCCGCGAGGGAGGCGACCCACAAGCTCCCGCTCCTGGTCCGTGAGCATATCAAATTTCAATCCACGCCTCCCGCGAGGGAGGCGACTAGGCTTTTTAGCCTACGGCAACTGTGCTTTTAATTTCAATCCACGCCTCCCGCGAGGGAGGCGACAACGTGGGTCAACACGGAGCTGGGCGAGACGTGGATTTCAATCCACGCCTCCCGCGAGGGAGGCGACAGCAAAAACAGCTAAAGAACTTGCCTGTTTTTGTGTGATTTAAACAGTAATTACAAATATCATTTACCCTTTTTCAACTTACGAAGATGCCGCAGCATGTCTCATGCCCGAGACAAACCTCAAAATCCAGTGCGAAGTCCCCGAGATAATCTGTTCGCTCAGGCTTCGCACGAAAAGCCTGTATTCACAAATACGAATGCCATTCCGGTGGATATTATGCCGTTGCTTTCCGCTAAATCCTCTCTATTGGCGGTAAAATCCTTAGAGAATCCGACACCTTTCATTATGAATACAGGCTCTAAAGCATCAGCACGTCTTCCGGAGAATAAGTGGCTTTCGCGCCGAAGTGCTCAATTTTGTTCTCATAACGGTTTCCAAGGTAGTAAAACCGCAGGCTGTCTTTTTTCGGGTCCATGATGCTGCAGAGCTTCGCTTGCAGACTGCGGCATTGGGCTGCGTCCAGCAGGCATTCGAAGACGGAGTTCTGCACACGCTGGCCGTAATTGACACACTGCTTTGCAATTTGCCGCAGACGCTTTTGCCCGGCAGCGTCTTCGGTATTCACATCATAAGTAATTAAAACCAACATCCAAATCACCGATCATTTCCAAAGAAACGGAGGGTACGCGTCCAAATCCTCCCGGAGATACCGGGCCAGCAAAAGAGCCTGCACATAGGGGATCATTCCCCAGGGGAGCTTTTCGCCTAAATACGGGTGGGTCAAGGTCTCCTTTTTCTTTTCCTGCCAGTGTTTCAAAAAGGCTTTCCGCCCATCCTCATTCAGGAGTACGGCCCCGCTTTCCATATACAGGAAATCGGACGGCTTGAGCATGCGGTTGTTGATAAGCGTCAGCACAAAGCGGTCCGCCATGCAAGGGCGCAGTTCTTCCATCAAATCCAAGGCCAGGGAGGTCCGGCCCGGCCGGTCCCGGTGCAGAAATCCCACATAGGAGTCCAGACCCACGCTCTCCAGGGCGGAGGCGCAGATACCGGCCAAAAGGCTGTAGGCAAAAGAGAGCATGGCGTTGACAGGGTCCAACGGTGGGCGGCGGCTGCGGCCATGAAAGAAAAAAGCCTCTTTATCGCCCAGAATCATCTCGTCCAAAACGCCAAAATAGGCGGACGCGCCGACGCCTTCCAGGCCGCGCAGTTCCTCCGGTGAAGCCGAGGCCTTGACCTGGGGCAGAAGCTCATAAATCTGCCGTGAGGCGGAGGCGAGTTTTTCACCGTCTGTCCGCAGTCCATGATCCCGGCGGGTGCGCTCGATGCTCCAGCGGGAGTTAAAAAGCTTCCCGAAGATCATTGTGCGGCTGACTTGGCAGCTTTGGACCGGGTCGTCCGCAAGACGGTATTGGCTTCTTCGAAGCAGCACGTTCCCCTGGCTTTCCCCGCATACCCGGGCCAGAAACTTCCCCCGGGGCGTACAAAACGCCAGGCCGATTTGGTGCTGGGCGCAGCCGCCCATCAAGGCGGGAGAGGCCCCGGTATAAGAGAAGGTGACGATATCCTGCAATGTGTGCAGAGGATAGCGGGCCACGGCCTGTTTGCCCCGGCTGGCCACGACGTTTTCCCCGTCCAGAGAGAGGTAAATGTCCTCTGAAAGAATGTAAAGCGTGTTGAGCAGATGCTTCATTTCAGCTCCTCTACGGCGGCGGTCAGGTAATCCGCCACATTTTTGCGGCTCATCAGTCTGGGAAGGCATAGCTCCTTCAAGGAGCAGGCGCTGCAGGACTTCGAGAATTTGACCTTGGGGGTATGGCGCCGCCGGTACAGTTCGTGCATTTCCGCCAGGCTGTCCTGCACCTGCCGGCGCAGCCCGGGCGCAAAGGGGACCGCCGTCCGGCGGCGGGGCTCTCCGTAGTAGAGCGCCCCCTCCGGGACCGCGCAGCAGAGCATTTCCTCCAGGCACATGGCCTGGGCGCAGAGCTGGAGCTCGTCTGCGCCGTGCTCCTTCGGCCTGCCCCGCTTGTACTCTACCGGATAGGGCAGCCACCGCCCTTCCCGGTTCCGCAGGGGAATTCCGGATGGGTCTTTGCGAAACTCCACAGCGTCACACTGGCCGGAAATGCCCAATTCCGCCGAATGTACAGCCAGCCCCCTGACGACCAGGAGGTCTCCCCGGCTTTCCCGGAAGGCTGAATCATGGACGTTCTCATGCATCAGCTGCCCGTCCACGGTTCGGAAGTTTTCCGCCCACTGGTTCTCGATATGGATCAGCGCCCACTGGCGGCGGCAGAAGACGAAGTGCTGCAGGCCGGACAGCTGGAGCCAATCCTCCTCCTGCCAGCTCATCCCATGCGCCGGCAGGTGACGCCGGCCGGCAGGGCGGTTTCATTCACCGTGACGCAATAGTCCTGATAGGAGCGGGCGGGGGCGGGATCGTGGGGGTCGGCCCGCTCCACCTTTACCGCGTCAAAGAGCTTCCATGCCGGAGCGCAGCCCAGTTCGGAGTCGTGCTTGAAAACGATCAGTTCCCTTACGGACATTCTGCCCCGGGCGGCGGAGTGGTCATGCTCAAACATATTCAGGATGGCCTCCCACAGCAAATCCAGGTCCTCCTCGGAAAAACCGGTGGTTTTTCGGGCCAGATTGGCGGAGACATAGCCCTCGCAGCGGTAGAGGCCGTAGGGGATGATGTACTTGCGCCCCATTTCGGTTCCCTTTTTCTCCGCGTCCGCCTCGGTGGTAATGGCCACCCGCGTAATGGTCACCTCCTGGGGCATGACGGGCTCCACGCTGCGGGCAAAGCCCAGCTGCACCGGGCCGCGGACCTGGCCGCAGTTCAGCGCCGCTTTGACGAAGGTGGTCATCACCGCGCCGAAGGTGCGGATATCATAGAAATTGGCGCACATCCAGTCCCGGATTTTCCGATCCAGGTCCGGGTCGGCCTTTTTCTTTTCCTTGACGGTTTTCTCCGCAACCTCCAGTGCGGCATAGCCTTCGGCATCGCTGCGGTTAAGAGGCACGCCGTCTTTGATGTAGATGCGGTATCCGGCGGCATCCTCCCGGGACATCTCCACATAGTTGCGGATTTTCCGCTTGAGGCACACATCCGTTACCAGCCCCAGGCCGGTCTCCGGGTCCACCCGGGGCATATTGCCTGCGTCGGGGTCGCCGTTGGGATTGCCGTTTTCCACGTCGAACAGGATGACAAATTCATAGCGGTTCTTAATGGGCTCAGACATGTTCTTTCTCCTCCTTCTTTGTGTAGCGGGCTTGGGTCTGGTGATAGTATCCCAGCTGGAAAGCTCCCTGCTGGGGCAGGCTCAGGCGATCCGGGAAAGCGTCTTCCAATTTGGCGGTCAGCTCCGTCAGCTGGCGGTTATACGAAATCGACAATCCCCTGTCCAGCCTGCGCAGGTGCTTTTGCGCCAAATTGATCAAGGTCGGAAATACGCGGCTGGGCGTGGCGGATGCGGAGTTGAAGTATTTGTCTTTAATGGTTGCGTTGATTCCGGGGTTGGCTGAGGACTGGATGGCTTCCAGAACAGAGAAAAGCCGTCCCAGAGTATAGGGGATGTTTGTGCTCTCCGGATTCAGGGACACGGTTAATACCTCCTTCGGTACGTCAGGATGGGGATTTTTTAAATAGTAGGCCTTCAGAATGGCCGCCCGTCCCGGGGTGATTTCACGCTCAGCCCGGATGCGCAGGACCGTCCCGTTGAGAAGCGTGGCCGGATAGCACATATCGGTCAAAATGGCGCGGAGGGCTTCGCCGGCCATTCCCGGCGCAGGGGATTTGTCGCGGGAATTTTGGTTCACGGTCTCATCCAGCAGCTTCCAGAGGGGCAGGGTCCCAAACTTATCAAAAGAGGGCCGGACAATCTCCAGCCGTTCCTGGTGTGTCTGCACATTTTTGACAAACGCTCCAAACGAGTCTTTCAGGAAAAATCGCACGGACAGCCGGGCGGCGTTGGGAGACAGGCCCAAAATATAAAATGTGGTGCCCGGGTCCAGCCGCTCCTCCTCAAACTCGACGGGATTTCCATGACAGAGGTCCCGCGTCATTTTTTGCAGGTCACCGGCGGAATAAGAGGTTGGAACGCCGAAAAGGCTGCTTAACAAAAAGCTCTGATAGGACTGCTTGCCGCCCGCCGCCCAGAACAGCACCGTGGCGCCGCCGATTTTCTGCACGTATTCCCGGTCCGCCAGCAGGTGGTTCAGCGCGCTGGTGTAGGCGAAGGAGGCATATTTGCTGGTTGGGGCGTTCAGATTCTGTTCCCGGCCATAGGAACAGAAAGCGGGGGCGTTGAACGAAACCAGAGCCGCGCCGCTGGACTGGGCTCCGGCCACTCCCTTGATGGAGGGATGGACCGGTTCTGCCGCTCCCTTTTTCCCGGTGACCAGGCATACCAGTTCCGGACCGTCTCCGCCGGCGTCGTAAGCGTCCTGCCACGCCGCCTGGATGCGGGGGTCCTTTTGAACGAAGGCTCCGTCATAGCGGAATACCAGGTTGACGCCCCCGAGAATATCCTCCAGCTTATCCGCCAAGGCCGGGTGTTCCCGGGCCCGCGATGGGTCCCAATGATCAAAGAACGCCAGCACCGCCTGGGCCGCCGGAGTGCCGACGCCGTCCAAAAGCCGGTAATGAAGCGCCTTGCAGGCTGCAAAGCACGCGGCGCTCCGCTGAGGCTTTCCCTTTTCGTCCGCACCCAGTATATAACTGGAGTTGTCCCACAAAAAGTTGGACGCAATCCCGCTGGAGCGTTTCACCGGGGCGGGAAGGGACATAGACTGCGGGACCAGCGCCTTTTTTCCGCCCCGGTCTTCCTCCGTTTTGAGGGAGACCGCCTGCTTCAGCTCCCCGGCGGCGTTAATGTATAGGGCGTAGGAGATTTTGCTGCCGCTCCAGCCGGGGCGGGACAGTTTTCCTTGGGTGACAAGGTCCTCATAGTGTTCCGCAAGCGCCTGTAAGATCATCCGATCACCTCCCCGCTGTCACGGGCGGGAACCTCCAGCACACCGTCCCGGAGAACCGCCCGGAAAAATAGAGGCGTGATGTTCGACGGGTCGGAGTAGTCCAGGTCCCAGAGCATATACCCCAGGTCCCGCACCCCCTTCAGCTCCCCGGGGCAGGGGGGCGGGGCGTCGCACATCTTGAACTGGACCGGGAACTCCCTGCATCCGAAATAGGGCTGGTGGTAGAATTGGCCCCGTTTGATCCGCCGTTTGAGGATGTCCTGAAACTTCCCGTCGTTGTCGCCGGGAGCGGCCTTCTCCGGGAGGATTTCAAAGTGGGCGTCGATAACATAGCGCACATCCCGCAGCAGCAGCGACGCCCTCTGCTGAATATTTTGGGAAGTGACCAGATACAGCTCGCCGCTTCCCCGCTCCATCACCGTTCGGGCCGACCGGGCGCTGGCGGTGGCGCTTACCTCGTTGCGCCGCAGGTTGGCAAACCGGATGGGGGCGCATACGCGGATGCGGTCGATGCTATAGAGCAGCCCGGGATGCCAGTATATCGCTTCCAGCAGTCCCCGTGCGGCGGAAGGGGTCATAACATCGTAGCTGACCCTCTCCGTCTTCATTTCCGGCCGGGTAAAGCAGGCGTAGTCCCCCCAGACCTCCAACGAAATCGGCATAAGCTCACGCTCCTTTCTTTTTTGTATTGGTTTCGACTGCTTTCATCCTTACCATACTATATTTTTCCAGGGGTGTCAATTTACGGTAATAGGTAAGATGTGTTATAATCAAAGGGACTCCAGGACGGATGGAGCGGATTGAAACATTGAAAAGGTCATTCTCGCAATGAGGCGGCAGATTGCTCTGCCGCCTCAAACCATATCGTCAAAGAAACAATCCCTTTCCCTCGTCCGCTTTCAGGGACAGCCCCATACCGGAGTCATACAGCGCGGGATTGCTCAAAACTGCAACTCCATTCTCCAGCACCTCCAGGTCTCCCGCCTGCTCCAGCGCCGCATAGTGGGGGGGATAAACGCTGACGCCGTACTGCCCCAGCTCCCGAAAGAGCGCCCGGCTGTGTTCTCCGTCCCGGAGGCGCCGCACCAGTTCTTCCCCTTTTCCCAGAGGGATGTATACCGTCCTGGTCTCGCTGTCAATGAGATGAAATTTCTCCGCAATCTTCCGGAAAGGCATCGCCTCCCGCTCCATTGCGGCGAGTATGTCCATTTGATCCAGAGCCGTTGGGCCTTTCAAGTCCAGCAGCTCCTGAAAGTAGCAGCGGATGGCCTCCTGGCTATCTGGCCGGTCAAACCGGTTCAATGCCACCCGTCCTGCGGCCACGGGAATTTCAAACAGGCCCGGCGGAGGCGTTTCCCCCCGGAAAATTGTGACGACACTCTCCTGGGCTACGCGCTTTCCCTCCCGGTTGCACCGTCCCGCTGCCTGGAGAATGGAATCTAGTCCCGCCTCTTCCCGGAAAACTGCGGGAAAGTCCACGTCCACACCCGCCTCGATCAACGAAGTGGAGACCACCCGGCAGGGCAGACCGGCGTTCAGGCGTCTTCGAATCTCCGCCAACGCCGCTTTCCGGTGAGCGGGATACATGAGGGTGGACAGATGAAACGCGTGGTCCCGCTCCAAAAGCTCATATACCCTCCGGGCGCTTTTCCGGCTGTTTACGATACATAGAGCCTGGTTTTGCGCACCGAGCCGCTCCGCCACATTCTCCCAGGACAGCGTTCCCTCCCGACGGAACACGACCCGCCGGAATACGTCCTGGTGAAATACGCTCTGCGGGCATATTTCCGCCGCAGGCTGCTCCGGCAGAAATTCCCGGAACAATCCATCCAGGGCGGGCTGGGTGGCGGTGCACAGCACGGCGGAAACCCCATACCGTTTGACCAGCTGCGCAACGGCAAAGACGCAGGGCCGCAGGCAGGGAACCGGCAGCATTTGGGCCTCGTCAAAAATAACGACGCTTTTTGCCAGGTTGTGCAGCCTGCGGCATTGGGAGGAGCGGTTTGCAAAAAGAGATTCAAAGAACTGCACCGCCGTGGTCACCACAACCGGCGCATCCCAATTTTCCGTGGATCTGGCCAATTTTGCGTTCTCCGGCCGGGCCTCGTCCCCGATATCGTACAAAACGCCGGAATGATGCTCCAGCACGTTTTCGTTCCCAAGGATATCCCGGAAAACCTGGGCGTTTTGTTCAATGATGGAGGTATAGGGGATCACATAAATAATCCGGCGCAGGCCATGGGCCCGGGCGTGGCGCAGGGCAAAGGCCAGAGAGGCCACGGTTTTGCCTCCCCCGGTGGGAATGGTCAGGGTGAACAGTCCCGGCTTCCGAGCCTCTCCCTCTTCCAGGCAGCGGCGCAGTACTGCGCACCGCTCCCGGTTCAGCTCCGTTTTGGGCGGGAACCAGCCGGAGACGTAATCCTGGAGCCTGGCTTCCAGGACCTCTATCCGGTCTCCGCCGCCCCGGTCCGGCGCTTCTCCGGCCATAAAGGACTCGGTATCCAGAAAATCCGCGTCCACTAAGCAGGAGTACAGCATCCTGGTGAAAAACATCTCCTCCGGCGGACCTGAGAAAACCGGCTGGGGAACGGCGGGCAGGTTTATCTCTGCCTGCCAGCCTTCGTAAGGCTCCGCTCTGCCCGCTGCAACTTTTTTCATGCGGCCCCAGAATGTAGGAGCATCCGGCAAATCGCCCTGCCCGCCGCCGTCAGGCAGCCCGCCGTGGTGTCCCGCCACCGCGAAGGCGGCGCATGCCTGGCCCAGGCGGCAGCACTCAAACGCTCCGGCGGAGGCGTGGTCCACCCGTTCGGAGCTTCCGCGCAGCCTGCGCTGGAACGCATCGGAATACTTCCCCAAATCATGGGAAAGCCCGGCCAGCCGCCCCAATTCCGCCGCGTCAAACGCGGCGGCAAATTCCGCGCATAAATCTGCGGTTCCCTGCAAGTGGTCTTGGATCGTCTGTTCCCTTCCGTCCTCCGCCCGGTGGGCAAGATATCTTTGCATCATAATCAGTTCGGCTCCTTCCTTATTTTCGATATCCCGGTTTATGTTCCCGGCCTGTAAGCCCGGCCCGCCGGGTACAAACCCGGCGGCAGCCCGCCAAGCCTTCCGGGCATGCAGCCGCCTCCCCCTGCCCGGAAAGCGGGGGGATCACTCGTTTCCGGAAACTGCCGGACGCCTTTCCGGGGCGCTCTCCCCGCTTTCCGCCGCCCGCCGCAGCATTCGCTCCGTCATGCCCCCGCCCAGCTGGCAGAGGCGGCGGAACTGCTTTTCGATATCGTAGCGCATTCCGTCGTTCAGCCAGGCCACGATCTGCCCGAAGCACTCACACTGGTAAAACCGGATCAGGATTTCCCGGTCCTCCGGCGAAACGGGAACGCAGCCCATGGCGGCGGCGGCAAAATCTTCCACTACTCTCCGGCACACATCCATCAGATACCGATCAAAAAGGTCCCGGTGGGCGGACTGGCTGATGTGCAGCACCGCCAGGCGGTGCTCCTGGGCGAAGCGGGCGGCGGTCTCCAGGCAGTCGGGCAGGGACAGGGCCGGACCCTGGGCGGCAATGATCGCATCCGCCTGGTCCATGACCAGCTCCTCCAGCAGGGCGGGGATGTCCTTAAAATGATAGTAAAAGGTATTCCGGTTCACTCCGCAGTCCTGTACCAGGTCCCTTACGGAGATATCCCGGAGGGGGCGGTCCTCCAGCAGAC
The DNA here is from genome assembly GCA_910585165.1 of uncultured Oscillibacter sp. Lineage (GTDB taxonomy): Bacteria > Bacillota > Clostridia > Oscillospirales > Oscillospiraceae > Oscillibacter. The sequence goes on from CAJUBX010000004.1 coordinate 12,662, forward strand.
GGAGGAAGGAGGACTTGAGGGCCTCTCTGGCGGTCATGAGGACCTCCTTTCCCCGCGGGGGAACAGCCCGGCGGCGGAGGCGTCCGCCATGCGCTGGGCGGCGTCCAGCAGCTCCGCCTTGGGCAGGGCCATGTCCTTTTCAAACCACTCCGACAAAAGGCCGATGAACCCCCAGGCCAGGAAGTTCAGCAGATAGTCCGTCAGCCTGGGGTCTGAGGGATGAAACCAGGTTCGGACCAGCGGCGCGCCGTTTTCGTGGACCAGCTGCTGAATGGCCTGGAAAAAGCCGCTGGCCTCGCTGCTGGCAAAGAGAATGGTACACGTCTCCCGGTTTTCCACGGCGAAGTCCAGCACCGGCTCAAACACCGGGGCTACGCTGCCCACGGCCACGGTCTCCTGCATATGCGCGTCCACCAAAGCCTGAAGCTCCTCCAGCAGGTCCTCCTCCACACTGCGCAGCAGCTCTGCGGTTCCGGTATAGTGAAGGTAAAAGGTCGCCCGGTTCATGTCCGCCGCGTCGGTCACATCCCGGACGGAGATATCGGAGAAGGTCTTCCGCTTCATCAGCTCCAGAAGGCTCTCCTTCAGCAGTTTGCGGGACCGTCTGGCCCGGCGGTCTTCGGGGTTTTTCAGCATAATGGCCCTCCTTTGGACAAGTTAGGCACTTGCCCGCTTTTGTCTATTGACTGGATTTCCTGCTTTTACTATAATCGTCTCAAGTCAATAAGTCAACAAAAATATTTTAATAGTCAATTGTAAATTATATGGAGGGATCGGTATGACCTGGAAAACTCTCACAAAGCGCGCGTCCGCCCTGGCTCTGGCGGCGGTTTTGACCGTGACGCTGTCCCTGCCCGCCTCGGCGGCGGCTATAGGCGACGGCGTGACCCCCGCCTATGACGAGGCGTACTATGCCACGCTGGATTATTACGGCAATCTGCTGGAGGGCAGCGTGGTAAAAAGCTACGCCATGAACGGCAGGGACAGCCTGACGGACTACGGCGTTTACGACGAGGTGGTGAATCTCACCGACGCCACCGCCCCGGTGATTGGAAAGGAGGGAAGCGCCTCCTTCCGCTTCCCGGACGGCGCGCCGGACCATTTCTATTTTGAGGGCAAAACGCAAAAGCCCTTCGAAGACCTGCCCTGGACCGTCACGCTGCGCTACGCCCTCAACGGGGTCCCCACCAAGGCGGAGGACCTGGCGGGGGAGCGGGGCGTGGTGGAGATTTTCCTGGACATCGTGCCCAATGAAAATACAGGCGATTACGCCCGCTGCAACTACACCCTGGCGGCCACGGCCCTGTTCAACCAGGACGACATCCTCTCCCTGGAAGCCGAGGGGGCCCAGGTTCAGCTGGTGGGCAACCTGCGGACCGTCCTCTTTCTCTGTCTGCCCGGGGAGGAGCGGCACTTCACCATCCGGGTTGGCAGCAACGACTTTTCCTTCGGGGGTATGACGGTGCTGATGATGCCCGCCACCCTGGCCCAGCTGGAGGAGATTGCCAAGCTCAGCCAGCGCAAGGACGATTTGGAGGAGGACTACCGGGCCCTCTCCGGCAGCCTGGACGATCTGCTGGACGCGCTGGCGGACATTCAAAGCGGGCTTTACGCCTCCGCCAAGGGCCTGGACCAGCTGGAAGCGGCCCGGAGCGCTTTTTCCGGCGGCAAGGGCGTTTTGTACGAGGGGGCCGACCGCCTCCGGGCGGACCTGAGCAACCTGGCGGACATTCTGGACCCGGTGGAACAGCGCATCCAGGTTTTGAGCCGGACGGTGACGGACTCCAAGGCGGTTCTTAATGAGATGACCGACGCGACAGTGGTGCTCCAATCCCAGCTGGAGGAGATGGAAAAGGCCCTGCGGGGCCTGGAGCGGGGAACCTATGACCTGCGGAGCGTCATCAACCTGGCCTCGGACATGGAGGACAGCCTCCTCCGCCTGGAGAGCGCCCTGGGCGGCGTTCACGTGGGCGGCGGCAGCGTTTCCGTAGACAGCGCGGCCATGGTGGAGCAGGTGAAGACTGTCCGGGGAGCTTACGACGCGAAAAGCCCGCAGACGTTCTTCCAGAAGATGCTGGAGGCCCAGGGATCGGACCGGGCGGAGGCCGCCGCCCAGGCGGCGGGCATGCAGCAGCTGCTGGCAGCGGACAAAGCGGGCCTTCCGGTGCCGCCGGAACAGCAGGAGGCCCTGGCGGCGGCAAAGCAGCTGGAGACCCTCTATAACGCGAAGGGGGGCATGGGCTTCCAGTCCTTCTGCGCCCAGGTGACCAAGGACCCGGAGCTGGCGAAGCAGATGAACGATCTCTGGCTGATTTACAGCAGCGGTTCCGCCTCCGGCAAGGCGGCCCTGCGGAACCGCTCCGCCGCCGGAGAGCAGGAGGACGTTTCCGCCGCTTCGGCGCAGCCCGAGACTCCGGAGGATCCGGAATCCACCGAGGCGCTGGAAACGCTGAAAAAGGGACAGCTGTCGGCCCGGCTGGTGGTCTATGAAGCCCTGGAGGGCGGGGAAGACGCTCCCGGTGAAGACGGCGGCCCCAGTAAAGACACCACTTCCGGCGGAGACGCTACACCCGGCGGAGACACCACGCCCAGCGAAGACACTATACCCAGCGGGGACGCCATGCCCGGTGAGGACACCACTCTCGGCGGGGACACTACACCCGGCGGGGACACTACACCCGGCGGGGACACTACACCCGGCGGAGACACTACACCCGGCGGAGACACTACGCCCGGCGGGGACACCACGCCCGGCGGGGACGCTACCCCTGGCGGAGACGCTACCCCCGGCGGGGACACCACGCCCGGCGGAGACGCTACCCCCGGCGGAGACACCACACCCGGCGGGGACGCTACCCCCGGCGGGGACACCACGCCCGGCGGAGACACCACTCCCGGCGGAGACACCACTCCCGGCGGGGACACTACGCCCGGCGGGGACACCACGCCCGGCGGGGACACTACGCCCGGTGGGGACACCACGCCCGGTGGGGACACCACGCCCGGCGGCGGCTCCGGCGGAGGCGGCGGAGACGTTCCTTCGGAGAACGACACGGTCGGCGGCGCGGTGGTGGACCTCATCACCGGGGGGCTGGACAGCGCCACCGCCCGGATTGACGAGATTCAAAGAGAGCTCAACGCCACCCTCAACGAGATTAAGCGGCCCACCGCCTCGGTGGTGGGAGATCTGGCGGACCTTTGCAAAAAGCTGGGCAGCCTGACCGGGAGCCTTCGGGACGCGGAAGACCTGATGACCGCCCTGGAGGAGTCCTCCGGGACCCTGCGGGAGATTCTGGCGGACGTGGACGGCCTGCGGGACGTGCTGAACGGCTACGAGCCCACGCTCCAGGAGGCCCTGGCCAACGCGGGAACCCTCAGCGCCTCCGCCGTTACCACCATCCGGGATACGGAAACCCTGCTGGCCGACGCGGAAAACCTGGCCCGTTCCACGGGAACGGACTTGGACGAGGGGACGAAGCAGTCCCTCCGGGGCCTTTCCGCCGCCCTGCGGCAGACTGCCAAAGCCCTGGCCACCACCAAGCAGGTGAAGGACGCCAAAAACACCGTCACCCAAATCATCGAGGACACCTGGAACGAGTACACAGGGGACGTGAACAACATTCTCCTCATGGACGCCACGGCGGAGCCGGTATCCCTGACCGACCAGCGCAACCCCGCTCCCTCCAGCGTTCAGGTCCTCATCCGCACCCAGGAAATCAAAAAGGCGGAGGAGGAAAAGGACCCGGATTCCTCCGCCGCCAAGGAAAAGACCACCTTCTGGGGCCGCGTGGTCCAGATGTTCCGGGACTTCTGGAACGCCGTCACCGGCGTCTTCCATTGACGGGAGGAAACCGCCATGATAGAGAAAATTGCCCATAAGCTCACCCGAAAGCCAAAGCTGGTGGCCCTGACCGCCGTGCTGATGCTGATTCCCTCCCTCATCGGCTACGCCGCCACCCGCATCAATTACGATATCCTCTCCTACCTGCCCCAGGACCTGCCCTCCTCCCAGGGGGAACAGCTCTTGGAGGAGCCCTTCCAAATGGCGGCCACCAGCATGCTCATTGTGGAGGGCATGCCCGCAGGCTACACAAACAAGCTCATTCAGGATATCAAGGAAGTTCCCGGCGTGTCCAGCGCCGTGTGGCTCAGCAACCTGGTGGGCATACAGGTTCCCGTGGAGATGATTCCGGCGGACTTTAGGGAGATGTTCTTCTCCGGGCAGGCCACTATGATGCTGATCCAGTACGACCACCCCGGGGCCTCCGACGAGACGATGGAGGCCATCCAGCAGGTACGGAACATCTGCAACGAGCGCTGCTTCCTGGCGGGCTTCTCCGTGGTCATCAAGGATACCCGGGACGTGATGGACGGGGAGCTGCCCATCTTCGTGGGCCTGGCGGTGCTGCTGGCCCTGGCCGCCATGAGCGTCACCCTGGAGTCCACCGTGCTGCCCTTCGTGTACCTGGCCAGCATCGGCATGGCCGTGGTTTATAACTTTGGCAGCAATGTTTTCCTGGGTCAGATTTCTTACATCACGAAGGCCATCGCCGCCGTTTTGCAGCTGGGCGTGACTATGGACTACTCCATCTTCCTCTACCACCGCTATGAGGAGGAGCGGGAGCGCTACGCCGACAAGCGGGACGCCATGGCCCAGGCCATTGTCGCCGCCTTCCGCTCTCTTTCCGGCAGCAGCCTGACCACCATCGCGGGCTTTCTGGCCCTGTGCTTCATGCGCCTGACCTTGGGCCGGGACATCGGCATCGTCATGGCCAAGGGCGTGGTCCTGGGCGTGGCGACGGTGATTCTGGTCCTGCCGTCCCTGGTGCTGCTGTTCGACAAGCAGATCGAAAAGCACAAGCACAAAACCCTGATTCCCTCCTTTGAAAAGGTGAACGGCTTCATTCTCCGCTATAAGGTTCCCCTGGTGATTCTGACGGTGCTGCTGTTTTTCCCGGCGGTTTACGCCCAGCGCCACGCGGACATTTACTACAAGCTGGACGAATCCCTGCCCAGGGACCTTCCCTCCATCATCAGCAACGAGAAGCTGAAGAACGATTTCGACATGGCGACCTCCCACTTTGCGGTCCTCCGGGACGATCTGAGCGCCGCCGACATGGGGGAGATTGAGCAGCGGATGGAGGAGGTGCCCGGCATTACCTCTGTGGTCTCCTTCCACAAGATGCTGGGCGTGGGCATCCCGGATTTCTTCATCCCGGAGGACATCAAAAACATGCTCCGCCAGGAGGGCTGGCAGCTGATGATGATCAACTCCAGCTGCGCCCCGGCTACGGACGAGGTCTCCGCCCAGCTGGACGTCATGAATGAAATTCTCCACGCCTACGACCCCTCCGCCATGATCACCGGGGAGGGGGCCATGTACCGGGATTTGATCGACACTTCGGCGGTGGATTTCCAGGTGACAAACTATATCTCCATCGCGGCGATCTTCCTCATCATCGCCTTCGTCTTCAAGTCCGTTACCGTTCCGCTGGTGCTGGTGGCCACCATTGAGCTGGCTATTTTCATCAACCAGGGCTGCTGCTACTTCCTGGGTACGGAGATTCCCTTCATCGCCCCCACCATCATCAGCTGCGTGCAGCTGGGGGCCACCGTGGACTACGCCATTTTGATGACCTCCCGCTTCCAGGAGGAGTTGAAAAAGGGCCTGAGCCGGGAGGCGGCCATCCGCATTGCCGCCGGCTCCTCCGACGCGTCCATCGTCACCAGCGCGCTGGTACTGTTCTGCGCCACCCTGGGCGTGTCCTTTGTCTCCTCCATCGACCTCATTGGGGCCATCTGCGTCATGCTGGCCCGGGGCGCGCTGATTTCCGCGCTGGTGAGTATTTTCCTCATGCCCGCCATCCTCTGCGTCTGCGAGCCGGTGTTCAACAAAACCAGCTGGCGCTGGAAGACGCCGGACCCCGCCCTGGCCAGCCCGGAGGCGCTTCCCGTTTCGGAGGGGGAATCCCTCCCGACGGCTGCGGAAGAGGAGGTTCCGGCGGAGGTAACCGCGGCGAGCGTGGAATAACGAAAAACTCAGAACCTGTATTCACAATCGAAGGGGGCCGGATTGGCGGGAGATTTTGCTGCCAAGACGGAGTTCAACGATTGTGGGTACAGGTTCTTTGAGCCTCCGGAGGGCCTGAACCGGGCGAGACCCCGGCATATTACGGCCTGAAAAGCCGTATACCTGTAGTGCCCGCAGGTTTTTGCGCCCCCGCATGGGAAAGCGTTATGGCAGAATCTTGGTTCTCTATTGCTTTTTCTTTAAAAATCGGGTAAAATAAACAAATTGAAAACCATGGGCACCCCGGGCCCGCCGGGCGCGGAGGAAAAGAAAGAGGTCGCAGAATCAATGAACAACATCATAGCGGTTGGCCCAAGAGAGCTGGACTTTGAAAACACCAACGGATTCTTCTCCGGGTCGATCACCTTATATGGAAGCGGGGAGAACGGCAATGTCTCCTATTGCCGCAGCAGGGGCAGGCGAATTAACCACAATGTGTTTTCGGAGGACCAGGCAAAATTCGTGTCCGACGAAATTGCGCGGAAAATTGCGGAAGACCCCGATGTCCGCTTCATGTCTTACGATCCCAACCAGGCGTTCGACTGCGGAGAGGCGTGCGTAAGCCGCACCCTGTGCCTCAACAGCCGGGCGCTGATGGAAAAGCTGAACCACAAGGTGTCCTTTCGCCAGTGGGCCGCGCCGCTGTGCAAGGTCCATCACTCCGATCTGCTGCCCGGCTCCGAGTGTACGTACAAAAAGCTCGCCGGAAGGTATCCGGGGCACGACGCGTTCATTGTGCAGGCGGATTTTGCCTGCGGGGGAGAGGGAACGCTGTTCATGGATGCGGGAAATGCCGGGGAGGCGGAGTCCGCCCTGCTGCCTACGGAACGCTACCTGGTGTCTCCCTACGTTTGGAACAACGTTCCTGTCAACCTGCACGCCATCATTTACCCGGAGGAAATTCTGCTCTTTCCTCCTTCCATACAAATCATGCGCCGGAACGGGAACAAGCTCCTTTACCAGGGAGGGGACTTTCCTGCGGCGGGGCAGGCGGACCCCCGGGCCATGGGCAAGTTCCGGGAGGCGATGCTGGCTGTCTGCGAAAAGCTCAGGGAGGAAGGATACCGCGGCGTAACCGGCGTGGACGGCATGCTGGCCGGTGGAGAGGCCTATGTCCTGGAGATGAACAACCGGTTTCAGGGATCGACCTCTTTGCTGAACCTGGCGCTGCGGGATAGGGGCTTTCCCAGCATGCAGGAATTGAATTATGAAGCCTTCACCCGGGAGAGGGCCAGCATATCCCTGGAAGATTTTTCGGTTCCGTACAGCTGCTATACATATCTTGCCGATGAAAAGGGGAACTGCCGCGCCGGGCATATCCGGCACTTTGAAGCAGACCCGGACGTGGCCGCTATCCAAGGCGACGGCCTCTCCTATGACCAGCCGGCCGCACCTCTGGCCAGCCTGGAGCGCGTCACCTTCCGCACCAATATTGCCGGCGTCACCAGCGATGGGCGGGTTGTCCTGCACCCCAGCATCCCGGAAATGGACCCTGTGTGGGTGAACAGGATTACGGAGCAGGGAGACCGGCTGTACCTGAAAATTGCCCTGGTCAACCAGGGAATTTGGCTTTCAAAGGAAGCTGGGGAATACCTTTCCCGGCATGGAGGCGTCCGCGAGGGCGTGTACAACGCGGTGGACCTTACCGTTGGGGATATGACCATCAACGCCGCGGTCCGCGTCAAATTTGCGGGGCTCTCGCCGTTTTCCCTGGAGCTTGCGGAGGGCCGCCTCACGCTTTGCTGCTGCGGCAGGCCGGTGGCCCCGGCGGAGGTGCAGCCCGCCGACACGCTGCTGGATATCCCCTTGTCCGGGCGCTCTAAAGTCCGGGATATCTGCCTTTTGGCCACGGACCGCGTCCGGGTGCAGCACGCTACAAACTGCCATTATAAGCGCTGCGGGCTGGGCTGCAAATTCTGCGAGGTGGAGAACCACGAGTTTTCCTTCTCCCGCGAGGATATTTTCCGGGCCATCGACCATTACCTGGAGTCGGATTATGCCTTCCGTCATTTTCTGGTTGGCGGCCGTTCCGGCAGTCCCGGGCAGGAACCCGGTGAAATTTTGGACGTTGTGGAGTATATCCGCTCCCGGGGAGACTGGCCGGTTTACGTCATGTGCGTCCCCCCCCGGAACCTGGAGACCCTTCGGAAGCTGAAAGCCGCCGGGGCGACGGAACTGGCGATGAATATGGAGGTCTGGGACGAAGCGCTTGCACGGCGCTGGATGCCCGGGAAAAGCGCAATTTCGCGGGAGCGCTATCTGGAGGCCCTGGAGTTCGCCTCGGGACTATGGGGGAAAACCGGGGCGGTGCGCTCTGCCTTTATCGTGGGCCTGGAGCCGGAGGAATCTCTGCTGGAAGGCGTTGAACGCGTATGCCGGGCAGGGGCGGCTCCCATCCTGTCCGTATTCCGCCCGATTCCCGGAACGGAGTGCGGCGCCATCGTCCCGCCGGAGAACCGGAGGCTGCTGTCAATCTATGAAAAAGCGGTTTTGATTTGCCGGAGGTACGGCCTTGCGCCTGGTCCCGCCTGTGTGCCCTGCCAGAATAACACGCTGAGCATGCCGGGCGGAACGTGATTGAAAAGGGGCTGAGACATTATGAATCTCTTGAGCGCAGCCAATCTGAAAGCCCATGAGGGCCGTCCGCCCACTCCCGAGGGACGCCATATTACCCTGTGGCGCCCGTCAGAACGGTTTTTGCATTGCTGCATTGAGAGCCGGGGGTGCCGGTACAACCGGGATGCCGGCGCCTGCGTCATGTGCGACTACGGAATCGGTCGCTGTCTGGAGCCGGAGGAATTGTCTGCGGCGCTGGCCTCCGCCCTGAATCCCTGGTCCGGAAAGCTGGATACGCTTCTGCTTGGTTCCTACGGCAGCGTGTTTGACCCCTCCGAAATTTCCGAAGAGTGCTTTGAGGTACTGCTGCGGTTTTTGAGGGATTACCCGGTTCAGACGGTGATTTTTGAAACACACTGCGCCACCGTTAGCCCCGAAAAGCTGGCGCTTATTCGAAGGACTCTGCCGGAGGACCGCCGGATCGTTGTGGAAATGGGCTATGAGTCCTGCGACCCCTTTGTGCTGGAACACTGCTTGAACAAGATTTTGTCCCTGCCTCAGCTGGAATCGGCGATTCGGACCATCCACAGCGCCCATATGTCTGCCTGCCTGAATGTATTTCTGGGCGCGCCGTTTCTCTCTCCGGCGGACCAGCTGGAGTCCGCCAGGGCCTCCGTGCTTTGGGCGCTGGAGCGGGGCGCGGACTCGCTGGTGCTGTTTCCCGCCAATATCAAGCCCTTTACGCTGCTGTATAAGCTCTATGAGGCGGGGCATTACACGCCGCTTTCCCAGTGGATGGTGCCGGCGCTGTTCCGGCGGCTTCCGGCGGAGGCGCTGGAACGGATTACGCTGTCCTGGTACGGCGACCGCAAGAATTTTTACGAACATGACCGCTTCCCCTTAATTCCGCCGCAGGACTGTCCGGCGTGTCACGATGCGGTGTTCGCGTTTTACCGGAGTTTTCTCCGGGCGCGGAGTGGGCAGGAGCGGGAAGATGCGGTCCGGCGGCTGTGGGAGCTGCCGTTGGCCTGCTCCTGCCGGGAAAAGCTGACGCGCTCCCTGGAAGAATCCGGTCCCCGGTATACCAAAGAGCAGATCTCCGCAGCAGTTGAGGGTTTGTAAGCCGTACAAAGGTGGGGAGAAGTTTGAGAGACAGAGAGAATAAGACGCCATGGAGAACAAGGGCCGCCCTGTGGGTTCGTGAAAACCGCCGGAATCTGAAAAACAGGTTTTATGCCGGGAAGGTTTTCTATCTGTCGTTGATTAACGCGGGGTTTATTGCGTTTGTTTGCATCTACGATCTTTTCTGGGCGGAGTGCTTCCGGCTGGACCAGTACATGAGCGCAATCTGCACCACGACGGCCTCCCTTACCGTCACCATGTTCGGCCTCACGGCGGCCTCCTACGCCTTCGTTTGCAGCGAGCTGCGAACGGAGGAGCAGTCCCGTCCCCATTTGAAACATATTCTGGGGGAATACCGCAATGATTTGTGGGGGCAGTTTGTATACGGCCTTGTGCTTACCGCAGAAACCACGGCGACCAGCCTGGCCTGCCTTGGCCTGGCGCAGAAAATCAGCGCCCCGGACCTGTATGTCCTTTCCCGGCAGGGCGACGGGGCTTTTTTGGCCGCTTACGAAAACAGCAGCTTTCACTGGCTTTCCAGTCTGACGGCGCTGGATTTTTTATTTGCCGCAGCCGCCATTACGGTGATGACCTTTCATAATGCCATGATTTTCCGCCGGGAAAACCAATACGGCATTCTGGCCAAGAGCTTGCTGGAAAAAACCGTGAAGCCCTACCGCTATCCCGGCGAGCTGGCGGCCAAGACAGCGAAGATTGACAAAAATGAACTGGAGAAAATCCACAACCTGGAGCGCCTTTTGAACCGCATCCTTCGAAACCACGAGTCTGTGGGCGAATCCTTCGCTACGGAAACCAGGCTGAGCCGTTTGCTGGCGGTGGTTTTGTCACAAAAGCTGGTACAGGGCTTTCTGGCGGATCAGGAGCTGGAGGAGAACGATATTTTGCAGGGCAATGTCAGCATTCCGCCGGAGATGGTCCGAAGCGGCATGAGCGAAAAAAAGCAGCGGAGGTGCTGGTACTGCTGCCATAAGCAGGCATACGAGGAATACCAATGGCTTGTCAGCCCGGAATCTTGGCAAAGCACGGATGCAGAGCCCGCAAGGCACAGCTTCATTCAGGTCTACGACGATCTGCTCTGTTACCGCGACAGCAAGCTGGCGCTGGCCTCCGGCGCCCGGAGCCGGATTTCCGGCAGCTCCGGCAGCCACCTGCGCTGTTCGGCCAAAAAGCGGATTATGCTGTTTTTGCTCTGGGGGGAGACCTTCAGCGGCATGGACCTCTCCGGCATCAACTTTTCCGGGGCGGATCTGCACCATACAAATTTTTCGGACAGCGATCTCTCCCGCGTGAGTTTGAAGGGAGCCAATTGCGAAGGGGCAGACTTTTCCCATGCCAGGCTGCCGGGCCTCTATTTTTGCGACGTAACGCTGCCGGGCGACGGGAAAACCAGGCTCTGCCAGGGGCAGATTCCGGTCAGCTGCATGGACGACGGCAGCGAGGAGCCCTGGAGCCCGTACAGCGGCAGGGAGGCCACCTGTTTTCGCTCCGCCACCTTTGCTGGCGCAGATATCAGCCGCGCCTTTCTTGCGGCAGGGGGAACCCCCTGGAAAGGGGAATTTCCATACTGCGAGCGAGGAAAAAAGGGAATTTACCCCTCGCTTTACTCTTTGGAGGATACTTGTTTTGACCGCGCAAAGCTGTTTTCCTCCCGGTTTCGGGATTTGAGCTTTGATCAGGCCAGTCTGGAAATGGCGCAGATTTTTGATACCGTTTTCTTCCGCTGTTCCGCTCAATTTTCAAATTTCAGCCAGGCGGTTCTGACGCACAGCCTGCTATGCTGCTGCGACTTTTACGGGGCGAATCTGGAAGGGGCAATCCTCGCCCAGACCGCCTTGATGCGGGGGCGGTTTGAGGACGCCCGCCTAAAAAACGCCAGCTTTGCCGGAGCCAACTTGGTTTGCTGCAATTTCCGGGGCGCCTATTGCCAAAACGTATCCTTCCGGGGAGCGATTCAGGATTTACAGGGACTGAAAACGCTTCCCGCGGCAAAGACGCCGCTGATGGAGGAAAGCATAAGCAAAGAGGAGCTGCCCGGTGATTTCACCGGACTGGATTTTTCCCATTCCCTTCTTTCCAACACGGACTTTACCGGGATGGATTTGACGGAAGTGCGCTTTCAGAACGCGGTGGGTTCCGGTTGTATTTTTACCAGCGCCCAGGGCGAGCGTGTTTGTATGGATGAGGCCCTGCTGACATCGTCTATTTTCAATCAGGCTGTTTTCCGGCGCGGGTGCTTTTCCCGCGCCCTGCTGGGGCATTCGATTTTCATGGAAACCCTGTTTGAAGAGTGCAAATTCTCGGAAACAGATTTTTCCCACGCGCTTTTCCAGCCTGCCCGCAAGGCTGTTTTTTCCGGCGGCGTGATGGAAAACGTCAATTTCCGGGGAGCGGAGGGCCTGTCGGCGGATCACTTCGATAAGGTCCGCTTGGTAAATTGCGACTTTACCGGCACCGGCTTGAAGCGGTGGGATTTTCACCGGAAGCACATTTGCATAACCAACTGCCGCTTTTAAAAATTTGAGGAGGGGATTTCCATCGGGGTAATTGAAGAACGAAAAAGTATCCGCGCTTTTTCCAAGCAGGATATCCCGGACGCCGTTTTGCAGGATATCTTATCCGCCGGACTGCGTGCTCCATCGCCGAAAAACCGCCAGCCCTGGTATTTTCTGGTTTCCAGGCCTGGGGTAAGGCGGGAGGAGCTGATCGGCGGCATGGAAGCCGCCGTTCAGGAAGCGCTGGCGCGGGAGCCGGAGCGAAGGGACCTTGCCATGGCGCTGGAGAGCGCGGAAATCCTCCGGCAGGCTCCTGTGGTAATTTTCGTCTGCTACCGGTCTGGCATGGCGGAGGCCCATGACGACGGTGTGAACTGGCCCATAAACGCCACGGATTTGGAAGTTGTGGATTTGTTGTCGGTGGGCGCGGCTATTGAAAATATTCTGCTGAAAGCGGAGGAGCTGGGACTGGGAGGACTTTGGTGCGGCGATATTCTGTATGCCTACCGGAATTTCATGAGCAGCTTCCCGGTTTCCTATCCGCTGGTTTCGGCCGTATGCCTGGGTTTCCCGGCGCAGAGGCCGGCGCCGACAAGCCGGTTGCCCCTGTCGAAGAGCTGTATTTTTTTGAATGACCCTGTCCAATCAGAGTAAGTTCGTGTGACGTGGCAGATTGGGCAGGACCGTTTTATGCTGGGAGTTTTGCGGCGCAAGGCGCTGATGGTTTTCCGCGGTAAGAGCTATCCATAATTTTCGGAAATGGTCATCGAAAGTGTTGACATGTCTCCGGTGGGAAACTTCACCTCAGAATGTGGCAGCGGAATTCCTCCAATAAATCGCGGTGTCCTAATTTCGGTCAGCAATATAGCCAAAAAAGTGCATGAAACTTTAAAGGGTCTGTGAATTGAACTTGTCAAAGAACCGTGCTATATTATGTTCATCACATAAGAATACGTATTCAAATGGTATAAATTATGATTACGATGACTGAAATTGCAAGACTAACCCATGTCTCCCAACCTACGGTATCCCGGGTGCTCAATGGCAGCCAGACCGTAGCGCCGGAGATTCGGGAACGGGTACTATCCTGCGCCAAGGAACATGATTATCAATTCAATGTTTTGGCCAAAGGGCTTCAAGGCAGCAAGACCCAGCTCCTGGGGGTGCTGGTTACAGACATCTCCAATGGTTTTTTTGCCGGCCTGACCAAGCAGATTGAAACGGAGGCCAGGAAAAGCGGATACAGCATCATCCTTTTTAACAGCGACTATAATCCTCAAAGCGAGCAGGAATATCTAGACGTAGTCCGCCGCTACCGGGTGGACGGAGTGCTGGCGGTTCCCATCCGGGAAACCAGCGAGGAATGGCAGGAATACGTCAAGAAGCTGGATATGCCCATCGTTACCGTTACCCGCCGGGCGGAGGGGCTGGATTCGGTCTATGTGGACCACGCCCAGGCCGGGGCCATGGTCGCGGGCCATTTATTGGAGCGGGGCTTCCGCCGCTTTCTATTCATTGGGAAGGATTACGACGGGAAATATGTCGGATTCCGCAGGGCCTTGAGCGAAAAGGGCTTTGGCGGACAGACGTGCAATGTTGTTTACCAGGACGACGCCCAGTTGAACCGGGCGCTGGCGGACTGGTTCCGGCAGTCTTCATCTCGGGGGGCCGTATTTGCCGGCAACGACATTTATGCCCTGCGGGTGCTGGACGCTCTTCGCAGACTGGGCGTTTCCGTTCCGGAGGAGGCTGGAGTTATCGGCTTCGACGACACTTCTACGGGGCGCTACCTCAACCCCCGGCTGAGCAGCGTGTCTCAGCCCATTGCGCGGATGGCCCGGGATGCCGTGTCGCGCCTGCTGGACCGCATTGAACGCCCCGGACCGAGAGCGGTTTTGGATCAGCCCCTTTCTGCGGAGTTGGTCCTTCGGGAAAGCACATAAAAAGGACAACATCTGTTTGTCCTTTTTTTAAAGCAGACGAGAATACGTATTCTTCAAAAACATACTCCCGCTCCTGGTGGAGCTGAAATAAAAAGGAAGGAATATGCGCTATGGACTACAAGAAAACAGCCCAGGAAATCTATGAAAAGGTAGGAAAAAAAGAAAACCTGATCTCCGCCGCCCACTGTGCTACACGATTGAGGCTTGTTCTGGCAGACAACGCCAAATGCGACGCCAAGGCCGTGGAGGACATCGACGGAGTCAAGGGCGTCTTCAGCGCCTCGGGCCAGCTCCAGATCATCCTGGGCACCGGCACGGTAAACAAGGTCTATGATGAGTTTATTGCCGTCTCCGGCTTGACTGCTGCCTCCAAGGAGGAGGTCAAGGCTGCGGCCGCGGCCAAGCAGAATGTCTTTAAGCGGGCCATCAAGTGCCTGGGCGACATCTTTGTCCCCATTATCCCCGCCATCGTGGCCAGCGGCTTCCTTATGGGCATTATGGAGGCCCTCACCTTCATGGTGAACAACGGCTTCCTGAATATCGACACCTCCGGTTCCATCTATGTCTTCGCCAACCTCTTTGCCAACACGGCCTATACTTTCCTGCCCATTCTCATTGCCTACAGCGCGGGCAAGGCCTTCGGCGGCAACCCCTACTTAGGGGCGGTCATCGGCATGATTATGATCCACCCCAACCTGCAAAACGCCTGGACCGTAGCAACTGAGGGCGTGCTCCAGACCCAGAGGGTGTGGTTCGGCCTCTATGAGGTCAACATGGTGGGCTACCAGGGCAGCGTCATTCCGGTCATCATCGCCGTGTGGGTGATGTGCTTCATCGAAAAGCGGCTCCACAAGATCGTCCCGGCCATGTTTGACCTGTTCGTCACCCCCCTGGTCAGCGTCTTTGCCACCGGGTACCTGACCCTCTCCATCATCGGACCCATCTTCTCCTTTGTGGAGCACAACATCATCGACGGCATTCAGACCCTCATTGCCCTGCCCCTGGGCATCGGCTCCCTGATCATGGGCGGCCTGTACTCCACCACCGTGGTGGCCGGTATCCATCATATGTACACCGTCATTGACTTCGGCCAGATCTCCCAGTTCGGCGTGACCTACTGGCTGCCCCTGGCTTCGGCTGCCAACATGGCTCAGGGCGCGGCCTGCCTTGCGGTGGCTTTGAAAACCAGACAGCAGAAGACCAAGTCCGTGGCCCTGCCCTCTGCCTTCTCCTGCTTCATGGGCATTACGGAGCCCGCCATTTTCGGCGTCAACCTGCGCCACTTTAAGCCCTTCATCTGCGGCGCCATCGGCGGCGCGGCGGGCGCCATGTATGCCTCCCTAGTGGGTCTGGGCGCCAACGGCACCGGCGTTACCGGCCTGTTCGGCCTGCTGCTGTGTCTGAATCAGCCCGTCCACTACGTCATCATGTCTGCCATTGCCATCGGCGTGGCCTTCGCCCTGACCTGGGTCTTCGGCTACAAGGACGCCGCCCCTGCCGAGAAAAAGGCAGCCCAGCCTGAGCCGGCCATCCCCGCGATTCAGTGCCAGTCCGGCGCCGTCTATGCCCCCGTCTCCGGCACGGCGATTCCCTCCGAGGAGATTCCAGACGAAACCTTTGCCGCCGGCGTTCTGGGCCAGGGCGTGGGCATCCAGCCTAGCGAGGGCCTTGTGGTGGCCCCCTTTGACGGTGAAATTTCCTCCGTCACCGATACCCATCATGCGGTAGGCGTCACCTCCCCCGACGGCATGGAGCTGCTGATCCATGTGGGCGTGGATACGGTAGCGATGAATGGGGAGGGTTTTGAATGCTTTGTTCAGGAGGGCCAGAAAGTAAAAGCCGGCGAAAAGCTGATTGCCTTCGACCGGGAGAAGATTGCCGCCGCCGGGCATCCCGATGTGGTCGTTGTGCTGGTGACCAACTCGGACGATTATGAAAATCTCTCCATTCAGGCGGGAGCCTGCAAGGTATTGGACAAGGTCATTCAGGTCTGATATACTAAGAGCCTATCCCAAAATTATGCGCGCACAGCTTGCTTGCATATTTTGCGTCATATTTCGTTGGCTTCCCTTGGCGGGCGACAGCCCGGTAAGCGGAAAACCGCCTTGTCTGACCCAAAATCTGACGGCGCAATCCGCGCACGCCTAATTTCGGGATAGGCTCTTTAATTTCAGCGGGGAGTTTGTTCGGGCGGGCGAGGAACGAACGGGAGCCTATACCGAGCTGATATACGAGACCCGCTATGACAGCATTCGCTCCGTTGAATTGTGGCCCAATAGTTTTGCCTGGCTGCTGAGGGAGCCGGACGTGAAAGAAAAGGAGGAGTCCTGAGTGAAAATACGCTATTTGGGCACCGCCGCCGCCGAGGGCTGGCCCGCCCTGTTTTGTTCCTGCCCGATCTGCACCCATGCGCGGGAGCAGGGCGGCAAAAATCTGCGCACCCGCACCCAGGCGATTCTGGACGGCGAGCTGCTGATTGATTTTCCCCCGGATACCTACTGCCACGCTCTGCAATACGGTCTGGAGCTGGCGAAGGTCCACACGCTGCTGGTGACCCACAGCCACATGGACCACTGGTTCCCCACCGACTTGATTCACCGGCATGAACACTTCGGGCATGGAGCAACGGGAACCCTGGAAGTCTACGGCAACCAAGCGGTGAAAGATGCCTTTGACGCCCACATTCTGATTGACCGTTTCAAGCCGCATCCGATTGATGGCGTTGTCAACTTCCATGTTATGCACGGCGGAGACCATATCCAGGCCAACGGCTGGGAAATCACCGCAGTTCCCGCCGACCACGATCGGCGGGAGGAGTGTCTGGTCTATATCTGCAAAAAGGACGGCAAGACCATATTTTACGGCCATGACACAGGCGTTAACCTGAGTCCAGAGGCATGGGCTCTGATTACGGCAGAGCAGTATGACCTCATCAGCCTGGACGCCACCATGGGCAAAAAAACCATCCCCGGCTACCACATGGGGCTGCCCGATGATGAGGCCATATTCCAAAGGTTTACCGAACTGGGCTGTGCAGACGGGCACACCATAAAAGTAATCAACCATTTCAGCCACAACGGTGAGATGACCCACGATCAGTTGGCCGCATGGGGCGCGGAGAGGAACATTTTAGTGGCCTATGACGGCATGGAGATTGAATTTTAACAGAAAGAAAACGTCCCAAGCGGGTCGTAATCCGTACCCTGGACATTGGCGCAGACAAACAGGTGAAATGCACAAGGAGGAGAACTATCGGCTGGGTAAACGCTCCCAACGGCTTCTCAGGTCCTTTGTTGCGCTTTGCAGAAAGGGACGAAGTATTGGTTTCTATTTCCGCCTGCTTTTACTTTCCGGCTCCACATTTCAGCGTTTTTGACACGGGCTGTCCAATTTGAGAATTTGATGGGCCAATACGGAAAAGCCTGTCCTACCAAAGGATTCCACAATAAAATTAGGGTAGGAATACTGTCCAGTCTAAGAAAACTGTTCAATACTCCTAACCCTAATTCAACCGGAGGTTTTGACTTACTTTTTGTTCTTTCCAAGGAAGCGCAGCAGATAGAGGAACAGGTTGATGAAGTCCAGGTACAGCTCCAGAGCGGAGTAGATGGAAGCCCGCTCCAGCATGGCCTGGTCGCCCTGGTAGGCTTCATAGAAAGCCTTGATCTTCTGCGTATCGTAGGCGGTGAAGCCCAGGAAGATGGCCACGCCGATG
The DNA here is from genome assembly GCA_910585165.1 of uncultured Oscillibacter sp. Taxonomy (GTDB): domain Bacteria; phylum Bacillota; class Clostridia; order Oscillospirales; family Oscillospiraceae; genus Oscillibacter. The sequence goes on from CAJUBX010000004.1 coordinate 30,581, forward strand.
AGACAGATCACCCGGTCCGCCATCCCAAGGGGAAGGAACATGGACAAAAGTCCGCAGACAATCAGGAAAATCAGGCCGCCCACCAGAATGGGCCGCAGGCGGGTGAGGTCCGTCTTGGTTCGGTAGCCGTACAGGGCCATAACACCGAAGTAAACCGCCGTCATGGCGAAGACCAGGATCAGGCTCAGCATGCTGAAAATCAGGAAGTAGGCGGAGAAGACTACGCCTGTAACCGCCGCGTAAACGAAAAACAGAGCCCTGGCCGTGCCCACCCGGAGCTTATGGAGCCGGGCGGAGAGGAAGAACACCACGCCAAGCTGCACCACCAGAAGGACAATGTGGAAATAGGGAATGGCGAAGACGTAGAGGATGGTTCCCGTGGCGTAGCCGAAGAAGGCCACGGCGAAGGTGGTCAAAAGCCCCAGAAACATCCAGAAGAAGGCCTTGGCGGTGTATACGCCGATGGGCTCCCCGGTATAGGTTCCCAGGTTCTGGCCGTTGTACTCGTTATATTCCATTCCGTTTAGCTGCATAAAAGGTCCCTCCCTTTTAGATTTTCTTCATCATAGCACAGCTCCGGGCAAATGTCCAGATGCAAAGGGGAAGAAGCGCCCCGCCATGTGGAATTTTCAGACAGGGCGGCGGCGCCTTTTTGCCAGATGCTCTAAAAAAGCCGCCGGCGGCGGCCCCGGCTTTCAGTCCCTTCGCCACTTGCAAAGGCAGAGGGGGATTGTTAGAATATCTGTAGGATGGAAATTCTGACGGAGCAAGCTCCGTAACTACCATTCCGATAACGGACATAGAGGTGCCAAATGTATCATACCGTAATTTTTGATCTGGACGGGACCCTGCTGGATACCATCGAGGACCTGGCCGCCGCCGGGAACTGGGTCTGCCGCCGCAACGGCTGGCCGGAGCACTCCCTGGCCGCGTTCAAGGCCATGGTGGGCCACGGCATCCCCAATCTGGTTTCCAAATTCTCTCCCGAGGGGTGCCAGAGCCCCCTGATTTTGATGAACACCCTCTCCCAGTTCAGCGAGTACTACGGCCAGCACAACATGGACGCCACCGTGCCCTATCCGGGCGTGGAAGACCTGCTGAAGCGGCTGAAAGCCGCCGGGGTCCAGATGGCGGTCTATTCCAACAAGGCCGACGCTTTCAGCCAGGAGATCGTGGAGCACTACCTGCCCGGCTTTTTCCGCCTGGTCCGGGGAAAGGTGGACGGCGTGCCCGTAAAGCCGGACCCGGCGGGCCTCTACGGCGTGATGAAGGAGCTGGGCGCGGAGCCGGAGACGACCCTCTTTGTGGGGGACAGCGCCACGGACATTGCCACCGGGCATAACGCGGGACTGAAAGCCTGCGGCGTTACCTGGGGCTTCCGGCCTAGGGCTTCTTTGGAGGAGGCCGGGGCGGACCGCCTGGCGGACAGCATAGAGGAGCTGGAGGCCGTCATCCTGGAGGGGCCGTGCGGTTGAGCTTCGAGCAGGCGGCGGACCTGCTGGACCAGCTGGCGGAGCCCTTCCCGGAAGCCCTGTTTGACGGGCTGAACGGCGGCGTGAACGTGCTGGAGGAGGCCGTGCCGGACCCGGAGTTCCCCGCCGGGGAGATGTACATCCTGGGGGAATACTGCGACGATCTCCTGGGGCGGTATATCAACCTCTATTACGGCTCCTTCGCCGCTTTGGCGGAAAAGGAGGGCTGGACGGAGGAACAGTGGGCGGAGGAGCTTCGAAAGACGCTCTCCCACGAGCTGACCCACCACATGGAGGCCCGGGGCGGCCTCCACGCCCTGGACGACAAGGACGCGGAGGAGCTGGCCGCCTGGCGGGCGGAATACGGAGAGAGCCGGTAAAAAACCGGAAGGGGAGGCCCTTCCGGTTTTTCGCGCTATTTTGTGGGAAAGCCGAACTGCGTCCGCATGTCGAACAGGAACCGCAGGAAGCTCTCCGGGTAGGGGATAAAGGTTCCCTGCTCCAGCATGTCCAGAACCTCCTCCAGGGAGGCCCAGCGGACGGCCTGGACCTCCTCCTTCTGGAGGGTCAGCTCCTTTAGCGGCAGGTCCTTCGTGAGAATGTAGAAGTCATCGAAGCCGCCGCCGAAGTTCACCGTCACGGAGGGCCGGAGGCCGCTCAGGTCAAGGGGAAAGCCCAGCTCCTCCCGGAATTCCCGTTCCGCCCCCTGGCGGCTGGTCTCCCCGGCGTCCACGCCGCCGCCCACGGATACGTCCCAGCGGTCCGGCCAGATGAATTTTTCCGCCGTCCGCCGCTGGATCAAAAGCCGCCCCCGGCGGTCGAAGACGCAGACATGGACCACCGTGCGGTACTCGCCGCCGTTCAGCGTCCCGCCCCGCTCCGCCGTCCGCCCCAGGGGGAGGCGGTTTTCGTCGTACAGGTCTACCAGTTCCATAACGCCCTCCTCACTGCTTCGCCGCCGTCTTGTAGTCCCCGCCGGGTCGGTAGAAGGGACAGGCGGTGTTGGTCCCCTTCAAAAAGCGCTCCATCTCGTCCTCGTCCAGGTCCATGGTGCAGACAAAGGATTCCAGCTCCCCGTCGTAGTCATAGCAGACGCAGTCCTCGCAGATGCTGGCCATACGGCATCACCTCTCAAAGGATAATAGCATAAATTCCGTCCGTGTCCAAGCGTTTTTTTATCACCAGCTCCTCCAGCGCCGCCCGGGCCTCCGGCGGCGCGGCCCAGCACAAGCCGCAGCCTGCGGCGACGCTGCGGGGCAGGGGGATCAGCCGCCCCGGCAGGCCCTCCGCCTGGCAGGCGGCCTCCATGGCCATAGCCCCCGCCGTGGTGCGGAAGGTTACCACGCATTTTTCCGATTTCTCCCTCATCCTTCCGCCGCCTCCCGGGCCAGGACGGCTACGGCCTCCGCCGCCGCGTCCGTTTCCGCCTCCGTGTTGAAACAGGACCAGGAGAAGCGCACGGCCCCCTGCTTCTCCGTCCCCAGGGCGCGGTGGAGCCTGGGGGCGCAGTGGGCCCCGGGGCGGGTGGCGATGTCAAACCGCTCCGCCAGCTCGTCGGAAACTTCGGCGGAATCCAGCTCCCCGATGTTCAGCGTCACGATGGGAGCCCGGAGGGAAGGGCCGAAATCCCCGTAAACCGTCACTCCCGGCAGGTCCCGCACCGCCTCGTAAAACCGGCGGGCCAACGCGTCCTCACGGGCGTGAACGGCCTCCGGGCCGGTCTCGGCCAGAAAGTCCAGGGCGGCGCTCAGCCCCGCCAGGCCATGGCCGTTGAGAGTCCCGGCCTCCAGCCGGGTGGGGTACTCGGCGGGCTGGGTCTCGGAGTAGCTTTGGACTCCGGTGCCTCCCACGGCGAAGGGCCGGATTTCCAGCCCCTCCCGCAGGCAAAGCCCCCCGGTGCCCTGGGGGCCCATCAGGCTCTTGTGCCCGGTGAAGCAGACTACGTCCATGCCCTGGGCGGCCATGTCGATGGGGAGGACCCCCGCCGTCTGAGACGCGTCCAGAATCAGGAGGAGGCCGTGGGCCCTGGCAAAGCGGCCCACCCGCTCCAGGTCCACCGCATCCCCCGTCAGGTTGGAGGCGTGGGTGCAGACCACGGCCTTTGTCTCCGGCCGGAGAAGGCGGTCAAACCCGCCGTAGTCCAGCTGTCCGCGTTCATCCGCAGGGACGAAGTCCACCGCCGCCCCCCGCTCCCGGAGCCGGTATAGGGGCCGGAGAACCGAGTTGTGCTCCAGGTCCGTGGAGAGGATGTGGTCTCCGGGGCCCAGCAGGCCGGAAATGGCGGTGTTCAGCGCCTGGGTGGAATTTTGGGTGAAGCAGACGTGGTCCGCCCGGGGACAGCCCAGCAGGGCGGCGATTTTTTCCCGGGTCCCGTAGACGGTCCGGGCCGCCGAAAGGGCCCCCTCGTGGCCGCCCCGGCCGCAGCTGCCGTAAGAGGACAGGGCCTCCAGCACGGCGCGGGCCACGGCGGGGGGCTTGGTCCGGGTGGTGGCGGCGTTGTCCAGGTAGATCACGGCTTGATCACCTTGCCCGCCCCTGCCAGCTTCTCCACAATGGAGTACATGTTCGTCACGCTGCCGACGGCCAGCTCCTCCGTCAGCCCGTAATGGTTCAGGCAGGTGCCGCAGGTGAGAATTTCCACCCCCTGGGCCTCCAGGTTCCGCAGGTCCTCCAGGGAGGCGGAGCCCTTGCAGGTGAGGCGGGCCCCGCCGTTGTAAAAGAGCATGGTTTCCGGCAGCTGGGGAAGCTGGCTCACGGCAAAGAGAAAGCCTTTCATCAGGGCCTTTCCAAGCTCCTCGCTGCCGCGGCCCATGGCGTCGCTGTCCACCGCTGCTACCAGCGTTCCCCTGGCGTCTGGGACGCAGGAGAGGGGCGGCTCCACCAGGGGGGCCTCCCCGGCGGGCTCCGCGACCTCCATGGAGACCACAAACTCCTTTTCCCCCAGCTTTACGGACCTGGCCGGGAGCTTGTGCCCGGCGGCCATCCGGGTCAGGTTCTGCACAGCGATTTCATTGTCCACATGGACCTCCAGGATTCCCGGCTCGGTCATCTCCCGCAGGGCGCGGGTGGCCTTTACCACCGGGATGGGACACTGCTCGCCTACGGCGTTGACAACAGTTGTTCTCATGGTCATACCTCCGTATTCCGCCCAAGAGGCGGGTGATAGCATCTCTATTGTACCGCCTGGGGCGGCGGAAAACAAGGGCTGTTTTTTCAAAAGAATATCGGTTGGATTTTGCAAAATGCCTTGACAGGGGGGGAAGGAGGCGGATACAATAAAAAAATCAGATTTTGAAAAATGCGAGGCCGTTTTATGAAAACACCTTTTGTCACCAAAGACAAGCTGGAGGCCATTGCCGCCAAGCACCCCACTCCCTTCCATATTTACGACGAGAGGGGCATCCGGGAAAACGCCCGGCGGCTGAAGGCCGCCTTCGCCTGGAACCCCGGCTTCCGGGAGTACTTCGCGGTCAAGGCCACCCCTACCCCCGCCATTTTGAAGATACTCCACGAGGAGGGCTGCGGCTGCGACTGCTCGTCCCTCGCGGAGCTGGCTCTTGCGGAGCGCTGCGGCATCACCGGGGAGGCGGGGGTGATGTTCTCCTCCAACAACACTACGGAGGAGGAATTCCGGGCCGCCTGCCGCCTGGGGGGAATTGTCAATTTGGACGATATCACCCTCATCGACGCCCTGGCTGCCGCCGTGGGGAAGGTTCCGGAGAAAATCTGCTGCCGCTACAACCCCGGCGGGGTCTTCAGCCTGGGAGAAAGCCGGGACGGCGTTCAGGTGATGGATTCCCCGGGGGATGCGAAATACGGCATGACCCGGCCCCAACTGGCGGAGGCGTTCCGGCGGCTGAAAGAGCTGGGGGTCAAGGAGTTCGGCCTTCACGCCTTTTTGGCCTCCAACACGCTGTCCAACGACTATTACCCCGCCCTGGCCCGTATCCTTTTCCGGCTGGCGGCGGAGCTCCAGGCGGAGACGGGCTGCCGCGTCACCTTTGTGAATCTCTCCGGCGGCGTGGGCGTGCCCTACCGCCCGGAGGAGCCGGAGAACGACATCGCCGTCATTGGCGAGGGGGTCCGGAGGGCCTATGAGGAAATCCTGGTTCCCGCCGGGATGGACGGCGTGGCCCTGTATACGGAGCTTGGCCGCTACATGCTGGCCCCCTATGGACACCTGGTGACCCGGGTCATCCATGAAAAGCATATTTATAAGGAGTATATCGGCGTGGACGCCTGCGCCTGCAACCTGATGCGCCCCGCCATGTACGGGGCCTACCACCACATTACCGTGATGGGGAAGGAGGACGCGCCCTGCGCCTATAAATATGACGTGGCGGGCAGCCTCTGCGAGAATAACGACAAGTTCGCCGTGGACCGGATGCTTCCCAAAGTCGACATAGGGGACCTGCTGGTGATTCACGACACGGGGGCCCACGGGTTTTCCATGGGCTACAACTACAACGGCAAGCTCCGATCGGCGGAGCTGCTCCTCCGGGAGGACGGCGGCGTGGAGCTGATTCGCCGGGCGGAGACGCTGGAGGATTATTTCGCCACCGTGGTTTGGTGAGAGCTCCGGCAGGATGGAACGAAGGGGTTGTCCGGCGGGACAGCCCCTTCGTTTTTTCTTTTCAAAGCCCTTATTCCGTGCGCTTTAGAAGGCACACGGTCTCCACATGCTCCGTTTATCCAAACCGTTGAATGTTCAACGCTGGGTGTCGTTGGTGGACGGCAGGGTGGCGGTCAGCCGCCCGGTAAACAAGGAAAACGGGCTGCAAAAGGAGTTCATTCGCGAACCTGATGGGGTAATGTGTACATATCTAAGAGCCAGCTTCTAATGCCCCCCAAAATGCAGCGCAAAAATTATGTCGTAAAATTCGACATGGTTCGACACTTCGCTATTGACATTTTTAGACATGTTTGCTATAGTTAATTTACTTACTTAACTATAATTCCCTCGTCTTCATTTTTTCTGGTATCCCTTATGTATTTGAGTGTTTCTGATGCTTAAGTGCATACATGGAGAACATGATCCGCACAAAAAGGGCCCTTTTTGTGCTCTATGAGTTTCTCATAGAGCAATTTCCCCTGAAAAGAGAAGAATAGCGGTACTTTTGATTCGCGGCAACACGAAAATCATAAGGGATTTTTTAGTATCTCATGGCGGCAAGGGAGTATAGGGAGTAAGGGCAAAGCGCCGTTTCGCGGCCTTTGTGAGGTAAAAAGTGAAAGGAGATCGAACATGAAAAAAGCACTATCTTTTGCACTGGCTCTCATTATGGTGATGTCGCTGGCTGCCTGCGGGGGCTCTGGAGGGAGCAGCGGCGGCGGAAGCGGAAGCGGCGGAACATCCGGCACTTCCGGCGGCTCCAGTGGTTCCTCCGGAGATGATACGGTCTACACGATCAAGCTCGGAACCGACACCTCCGACCCTGCCACCTCTCCTGATTTTAATGCCTGGGGCCACTGCATCGAGCGCTTCCGGGAGCTGGTGGAGGAGAAGACCAACGGCCGTGTGAAGGTGGAAGCTTATTATGACAGCGTTTTGGGCGGCATTCCTGAGGTTACGACTCAGGTGCGCGACGGTGAGCTGGACATGATGTACTCCATCATCCTCTCTACCTTTGACAGCCGTATGGGCTTCCGTTCCATGCCCTTCGTCTTCCGCGACTTGGAGCAGATTCAGCGGCTGTTCGCCAATCCCGAGGGCGAGATTTACCAGCTGTATTCCTCCTACGCCGCGGAGCTGGGAATTCATGTTCTGGGCTTTGGCGTCGGCAATTTCCGCGGCCTTGCCAACCGCAAGCACCGGGTTACGGTTCCCACGGACCTGAGCGATATTACCATGCGCATCTATGAGGACCAGACGGTCAAGAACTTCCTGTCTCCTCTGTGCAATGCCACGATTATCCCCTTCAACGAGGCATATACGGCCATCCAGACCGGAACCTGCGACGGCATTGAGGTCGGCGCGCCGGTTATTAACTACGCCAAGTTCTACGAGGTCTGCGGTTATTATACGGATATTGACTGGCAGGCGACTTCCTACGGCTTCCACATGAGCGACAAGTGCTGGAACAACCTTCCCGAGGACCTGCGCCAGATCGTGATTGACTGCTCCTGGGAGGCCAGCGCCACGGAGTACGACCAGCAGGTCGCCGACACGGAGGCCGCTTATGCCGCCCTGGAAGAACGCGGCGTGGAGGTTTACCGCCTGACCGCCGAGGAACGCCAGGCCTGGATTGATTACGCCGACTCTCTGGCGGATTTCTTCCGCGGTTACGTGGGCGAGGAGACGTATGACACCGTGAAAGCCATCGTTGCGGCGGACAGCGCCGCGCATCCCGCAACCTGACAGCAGAAAAGGCCCGTCCCTTTATTCGGGCGGGCCTTTTTTCATCCGCTGAATGCTGTTTCATCGCTTATTTTTGGAGGAAGACAAATGAAATTCCTGAAAAAGCTCGACAAGGGTTTTGCGACCTTCGCCAAGTATTTTACCGGCGCATTGGTCTTATTGATGGTAGGGATTGTCTGTGCCATGGTGTTCTCCCGCTATGTTCTGCGGGTCAACCTGGGCGGCTTTGAGGAACTCCCGGCATACATTCTGTGCTGGTGCGTCTGGCTCGGCGCGATTATGATTGCCCGCAGTGACGAGCATATGAAAGTGGAAATGCTTTTCATGGCCGTGAAGAACGAGAAGGCGCAGGTGCTGATCAAAGCCCTGACCTCCTTGCTGTCCACGGTTGTTCTGGCCTATTTTATTACGAGAGCCGGCCGCTTTGTCATCAGCGCGTTTACCCACAGCGATATCACTCCGGCTTTGGGCTGGCCCAGCTGGGCGGTTTACGTTGTTTCTATCGTCGGCTCGATAGGGATGACGGTTTATACCGGTGTAAACACCATTAAGTACTTCCGGAGGTTAAAGAATCTATGAGTGTTTTTGCCTGCGCACTTTTGGTGCTTGCCCTTATCATGCTGGGGATGGGGATCCCCTTTGCGTTTCTCGCCGCATCCCTGGCGTTTGCCCTGACTACGGGACTGAGCACAGGCAACTGGGGCTCCACCGCCTGGTATTCGTTGGAATCCTTCTCCCTCCTGGCGGTTCCCCTGTTCATGTTCGCCGGAACGCTGATGGAGCGGACCGGCATCGCCCGGGCGCTGATGCAGCTTGCGGAGAAGATCACCGGCCATGGGAAAAAGGGCGGCGGCCTTTGCAACGTGATTCCGGTTTTCTCTGCCTTATTTGGGGCTCTGTGCGGTTCCGGCCTGGCCACGGCCTCCACGGTCTCCTCCATGATTGGTCCGACCCTGGAGGAAAAGGGCTATAAAAAGAGCCTGATTTATTCCCTGGCGGCGGCCTCCTGCCCTTTGGGCTATATGATCCCGCCCAATATGAACGCGGTTATCTTTGCCAAAGTGGCGAACGCGTCTGTGGCGGACCTGTTTATTGCAACGGTTCCCACCGCAATCGTGTGGCTTGCCGCGTACCTGATCATCAACCATTTCCTTGTTCCCAAGTATTATGACCCTGCCTATGCTTCTTCGGAGGAAGAAACGGAAGCGATGACCACCGTGCAGAAACGGGCGGCCAACATTGCGCTGATTAAATCCCTGATCCCGGCCTTCTTGATGCCGGTTATCATCCTGGGCGGCATTTACGGCGGCATTTTTACCGCTACGGAAGCGGGAGCGGTCGGATGCCTCTACGGTATTATTGTGGGGCTGCTGGTTTTCCGCTCCTTGAAGATACGGGACGTGTTTGACATTGCCAGCAAAACCGCCATTTCCCTGGGAACGATGATGATCACGTTCCCCTTCACTATGATTTTCACGCGGATCATGGTGACAAACGGCGTGCCCCAGATGATTACCAATTTCATCACGGGCGTAATTCCCAATAAGTACGTCATCATTCTGATGATTACGGTGGTTTTGTTTATCGCCGGGTTCTTCCTGGACGGCAATATCATTTTGCTGGTGATTACCCCCTTGCTGCTGCCCACCGCGCAGTCTCTGGGCATGAGCACCATCCAATACGGTGTCCTGGTGTTCGTGGCCCTGGGTGTGGCAGGCATCACGCCGCCCATGGCGGTGCCTCTCTTTACCTGCGCCAGAATCGGCGGAACCACTGTCGAGGAGATGATGAAGCCGCTGATGGCCTATTTGCTCATTGTCTGCGTTCCCATCCTCCTCCTGGTCGCCTATGTTCCCGCCATTTCCGATTTCCTGCCTGCCCTGCTTGCCCAGGCCCGTTAGGAATGGGAGAAGGGAGGCCCTGTTTCCTCAGCGGCGTTCAACTTTGAAAAGGGCGCAGTCTCTATCTATTCTGAATAGGATTGAGGTGTATGTTTGACAATGGACCTGTTGATTAAAAATGCGAACGTAGTGGACGGCACCGGCGCGCCGGCCTACAAGGCGGATATTGCGGTCACCGGAGATCGGATTTCCAAGATTGGGTGCATTTCCGAATCCTGCGCCCAGGTGATCGACGCCGGAGGGCAGGTGGTAATGCCGGGAATCATCGACCCGCACAGCCATGCCGATGTGGGCCTGTTTGACCCGGAGTGGTCCCATCAGCGCATAGTGCAGGGGATTACGACGGAGATTACGGGCCACTGCGGGCCCTCTCCCGCCCCCAATTGCCCGGAACAGCTGGAGCTCTTGCGCCATGTGTATTATGAGCTTACCGGGGCGGGCCGCCCGTCGGAATGGCCGTTCCAGGATTTTGCCGGGTGGCTGGACCATGTGGGTAAGCAGAAGCTCTCTGCAAACTACGGCTTCCTGGTGGGCCACAGCGCTCTTCGTATCTGCGTCATGGGAAAGAAAACCTGCAAGGCCGCTCCGGAGGATATTCGGGCTATGCAGGAGCTGCTGGATAAAGCCCTCTCCCAGGGCGCTCTGGGTATGAGCTTGGGCCTGAGCTATTTCCCCGGCGCCTATGCGGATACGGAGGAGCTGGTGGAGCTGGCCAGAGTGGTCAAAAAGCACGACGCTTTTATCGCCGCCCACCGCCGGGACGAGGGGGAGACCTGCTGCGAGGCCATTGAAGAAATGCTCCACATTGCCCGGGTAACCGGGGTGCGGATGAACCTGTCCCACGTAAAGGTCACCGGCAGCAACAATTGGGGCAAGGGAAAGGCAGTCCTGGAGATGATTCAAAAGGGCTTTGAAGAGGGACTGGATTTGTCCATGGATGCCTATCCCTATACCGCCGGTTATACCCAGCTCTATAAGATTTTCCCGGTCAGCCTCTGGGGAGAGGGACCGGAAAATATGTATCGCCAGCTGAAGGACCCTGCGATCCGCAAACAGCTGATCGAGGATGTTGCCGCAGGACGCAGCGGCATGATTCGCCTGGCATCCACCAAGGGCGGAGCCGCCGGGATACAGGTTATCCAGTGTCCGAATCCTGCCTATGACATGAAGACCCTGGCGCAGATCAGCCAAGAGTCGGGACTGGAACCGGTGGAGTGTGCGATTCGGATCATTGAAGAGTGCGGAGACGGGGGGCAGATGTTCTGCTTCATTCAGGACGAGGAAGAACTGGACAGCATCATGCGCTTCCCCCATACGATGGTAATTTCGGATGGCGCGCCTGCCAGCGGACATAACCATCCCCGTTACATGGGCGCGTTTGCTTTGACGCTGGAGCGCTATGTCAAGGAGCAAAAGGTTATGACATTGGAGGAGGCTGTCAAGCGGATGACCTCCATGCCTGCCAAACGTTACCGCTTTGATGACCGCGGCATCATCAAGGAAGGCTGCAAGGCGGATCTGATTGTGTTGGACTGGGAGCATTTCCAATGCAACTGCACATACGAGCACCCCAGCGGCCCCTCCAAGGGAATCTCCTATGTGCTCCTTGGCGGCAAAATCGCCGCGAAGGACGGCGTTTATACCGGCGAGGGGCAGGGGGAAATCCTCCGGTCCTGAAGCGGGGCGGAGCCCCTCAATCCAAATGCAAACCAAGAAATCGGAAGGCTCGTCATCGACAGGCCGGAAAAGGGCGCGGCGGCCGCCGTCGCTGAATATCTCTCTACTGCACCGCCTATCTGAGCCGCTATCTGATTTCCACAATCCCCATTCTGCTAATGAACAATTTCACCCTCTATATGATTGCCTCGGAAAAGGCCACCCTGTCGCTGGTCTGCTCCGTAATTGGCGGCGTGCTGAACATCGTGCTGGACGGTGTGTTTATCGGCTTGCTTGACATGAGGATCGCCGGCGCGGCCATCGCCACGGGCCTGGGTTACTCCGTCACCGCTGTTGTGGGCCTGTTCGTGTTCAGACGCAAAAAGAGCCTGCTGCACTTTACAAAGCCCGTGTTCCGTTTCAAGGTTCTCGCAAACGCGGCGACCAACGGCTGTTCTGAAATGGCTACGGCCCTGGTCACTGGCATTATCACAATGATGTTCAACTGGACGATGCTCCGCTATGTGGGCGAGGACGGCGTTGCCGCCGTGACCATCATCATGTATGTCCTGGTGTTCGCCAGTTCCCTCTATCTGCTCAAAAATAGACTTTTTCATGTTGTAGTCCTCCGATATGTTAAAATTCCTTGCAATTCAATCACATTCGGATGGCTTTACAAAAATTGAGGAGAGGACTTCCTTACGAAGTCCTCTCCCAGGTGGAACTTTGTCAACCATTGGTTTCAGCCCGTGCGCCGCAAGGCTTTTCCGGCTTGCTGCTTACAGTTGATCCCGGTTCACAGCCTCCGGCGGGCGGTCCAGCTGCCAGGGATCGCTGAGAAGGCCGTGGATGTAGCGGATGGCGGCGGCGTAGTAAAAGCCGTCCACGATGCGTTCGTCGGTGACGAAGTTGCAGTCTATGTACTTGCGCAGCACGACGCTGCCGTCCCGCCTGGTCTCATAGACCCGGCGCTTTTTGCCGAAGGCGCAGAATACCGGAACATTGCCGAAGTCATAGAGGTGGTGATGGATAGGCGGAATCCCCAGGGAAGCCATGGACGTTATGAACAAGGAGCCGTGAAAGGGGGAGAGCCCTGTCAGCCAGCGGGGAAGCAGGCCGAAGTAGTCCCCCGCCTGAAGCAGGGCCACCACCCCCCGGAGCAGCAGCCCGGGAACCAGGTTCAGGGCGCCCGCCAGCTTGTCGAAGGAGGAGTCCAGGGGCGTTTCCTTGACCTCCCGGACCTTTTCGTCGAAGCGGCGGAAGACGGTCTCCGCCGTGTCGGCGGGGTCGAACGTGACCTTGATGACGGTGTCCGGGGAATCGGTGGACATCTCCTTTTTGATGGTCATGTTGACCTCGACGACCCGGTCCCGGCTGTAGGCCCGCTGTCCGGCGATGAAGCGGTTCAGCCCGGGATACCGGGCGCAGGCCCGGACATAAGCCGCCAGGATTACGTGGAGGACGCCGAAGCCTTTCCAGCCCGCTTGGCGCTTTTCGGCGATGTAGCGGTCGACCGCCGTGACCTCGAATTGGTCGGCGATGAAATTCTGGGAGGTGTTCCGGGTTTTCATGATGAAGGGCGATACGGCGAAGATGGGGGAGAGGGTCCGCAGCCGCCGCCCGTCGTTCCGGTCCCCGAAACGGCGGATAAGGCCGCCCTCCTCCACAGGTCTCCGGCGCATAGCCAGGGACAGACACAAAAGCGCCGCCATGCAGCACAAAACCGACAGCTCCGGCAGCCACTCGTGAAGGGTCCAGCCAATCTTCTGCCGGTCCTCCACAAAAATATGGTACAGCATGGGCAGGCCGAACAGGGGCCAGAGGAACGCCTGGGTGCGGACAAAGCCCACCACCGTGGCGGTGTAGAGAACGGCTACCAAAGCGTAGAGCAGAAGGCAGAGGACCGTGTGGACGATGGAGACGAAATAGAAGGCTTTTACGGCGAAGAATACGCAGCCCAACCACACGGGAATGGCGGAGCGGTAGAGCCGCTCCCGGCCGTCCAGGAAAAGAATCCAGACAAAGCACAGGTTTGCCCACAGAGGCAGCAGCACTTGGAAGAGGAGGACGGGCCAGGACAGCTCCGGTTCCCCTGCGGCCCAGGCGGCGCGGATCAACCCGGAGCAGGCCATCAGCAGCGCCGAGAGAAGCACCATCCCCCGAAGGGAGGGCAGCCAGTACACGGTTCTCTGTTTCATCGTATTCCCACCTTTTCAGAGTTTTGAAAAACGGCGCGCCGTCCAGCCGGGAAGCGCGCCGTTTTGCTATACACTTTACGGTTCTTTGCGGACAGGCAGAACCGCCGGAGAGCCTGGGAGTTTTCATAAATTTTATACGGTTTTTCCATAAAAGTCAAGATTTCGACGGCCCTTTCCCCGGAAAAGCGGCGGGATTTTTCCGGCCTTCCGGCACATCCGGCGGCCTTATAGGCAGTTTGCACAAAGGTCTCCGGGCATTTTTTGAAAGATAGGGAAAAAATTTCGCCGGATTTGGGATTCCGCCCTTGTTTATTTCCGCCGCAAATGTTACACTAATGGCAGCACCCCTCCGGGGGAATCGGAAACGCCCTATGTTTTATAAGGAGGATGTTTATATGAACGCCTATCTTTCCAGTGTGATCGAGCATGTGAGGACCCGGCACGCCAACGAGCCGGAGTTCGTCCAGACGGTGGAGGAGGTTTTGTCCTCTCTGGAGCCTGTCATCGAGAAGCACCCTGAATATGAGAAGGCCGACCTGCTGACCCGCATGGTGGAGCCGGAGCGGATGTTCACCTTCCGGGTCTGCTGGATGGCGGACGACGGCACCTGGCACACGAATATCGGCTACCGCTGCCAGTTCAACGGAGCCATCGGCCCTTACAAGGGCGGCCTGCGGTTCCAGAAGAACGTGTACCCCGGCATCATCAAGTTCCTGGGCTTTGAGCAGGTCTTCAAGAACAGCCTGACGGGCCTTCCCATCGGCGGCGGCAAGGGCGGAAGCGATTTCGACCCCGCCGGAAAGTCCGACGCGGAGATCATGCGCTTCTGCCAGAGCTTCATGCAGGCGCTGTACCGCTACATCGGGCCCGACGTGGACGTGCCCGCCGGAGACATGGGCGTGGGCGCCCGGGAGATTGGCTATATGTACGGCGAGTACCGGCGGCTGAAGGGCGCCTTTGAAAACGGCGTTATGACCGGCAAGGGCTTCAGCTACGGCGGCAGCCTGATCCGTCCCGAGGCCACGGGCTTCGGCGCGGTGTACTACCTGGAGAACGTCCTCAAGCACGAGGGCGAGGACCTCAAGGGCAAAACCATCGCCTGCGCGGGCTTCGGCAACGTGACCTGGGGCATCTGCAAGAAGGCCACGGAGCTGGGGGCCAAGGTGGTCACCCTGTCCGGCCCCGACGGATACGTCTATGATCCCGACGGCGTAGTCACGGCGGAGAAGATTGATTACCTGGTGGAGATGCGCAACAGCGGCCGGAACCAGGTGAAGGACTACGCCGACAAGTTCGGCGTGGAGTTCCACGCGGGGGAGAAGCCCTGGGGCGTGAAGGTGGATGTGGTGATGCCCTCCGCCATGCAGAACGACGTTCACATGGAGCACGCGAAGCAGATTGCCGCCAATGGGGTGAAGTACTATATCGAAGTGGCGAACATGCCCACCACCAACGACGCGCTGCGGTTCCTGATGGAGCAGAAGGGTATGATCGTAGCTCCCTCCAAAGCCGTCAACGCCGGCGGCGTGGCCACCTCCGCTCTGGAGATGGCCCAGAACAGCGAGCGGCTGGTGTGGACCGAGGAAGAGGTCGACAAGCAGCTTCACCAGATTATGGATACCATCTACAACATGAGCGTAGAGGCCGCCGAGATGTACGGCCTAGGCTACAACCTGGTGGCCGGAGCCAACATCGCGGGCTTCCAGCGGGTGGCCGACGCCATGATGGCGCAGGGCGTGTTCTGATTCGGAGTTCAGACAGGAAGCAGCCTGCCGGCAAGAATTGCCGGCAGGCTGCTTTGTCAGCTGTTTTGACGTTTCTTGTAGGTCAGGTAGCCCTCCAGAATCAAGGACGCCGCCACGGCGTCCACGGTTTTCTTCCGCTGACGGCCGTTTTTTCCGGCGTTGAAGAGGATTTGATGGGCGTCGATGGTGGTCCGGCGTTCGTCCCAGAGGACGACGGGCAGGCCGGAGACCTCCCGCAGCAGCTCCGCCAGGGCCTCCGCCTTCTCCGCCCGGGGGCCCCGGGTGCCGTCCATGTTCCGGGGATAGCCCAATACCAGCTCCTCCGCCCCGTGCTCCCGGGCCAGGGCGGATATCTGTTCCGCCACGGCCTCCGGACGGTAGGCGGTGATGGTGGCAGTGAAGCCCGCCAGGAGCCCGGTGGGGTCGGAGACGGCGACGCCGGTATGGGCGTCTCCGTAGTCGATGGCCATAATGCGCATAGAAAAACCCGCTTTCTGCGGCTGAAGCCGCTGTAAGTCGTATTTGATTTGAGCCATTTTGCTCGCCGCCGCTTGCGGCGGCAGCCGCAAAATATGGCACTTATCACTTCCAAAATTTTATTTCAGAAGTAGAGCCTATCCCGAAATTAGGCGTGCGCGGATTACGCCGTCAGATTCTGGGTCAGGCGAGGCGGTTTTTCGCAGGCGGGCTGTCGCCCGGCAAGGGAAACCAACGAAGTATGACGCAAAATATGCAAGCAAGCTGTGTGCACATAATTTTGGGATAGGCTCTAATATGACGCGCCCAGGGCCGGGCGGCGGGCGCATGATAATCCGGCAGAAGTTGATTGTAACACGGCGCATTTAAAATTTCAAGGACAAACCGGTAGACGGCAGGGGCGGAAACCGTAAGGAATTTGTAAGGTTTTTGACAACCTGTTCGTAAGAATCAGCCTGTATATTCTTCTTGATAACGGCCTTGGCCGGAATGAAGGAGGATATTATGAATTACAAGCAATTGAAAATCTTTGCCGTCTGCTCTATGGTCTTCGACCACGTGATTCGCATCTTCCCCTTGGCAGGAATGCTTGCGCCCCTGGCGGATTTCTCATGGAGCAGAGGCTATGGGGGCCTTGCGGACTGGCTGCTGGACAGTTTGACTTATTATTTAATGTACATTGGCCGTCTGGCGGCGCCTGTTTTTCTCTACTGCATTGTCCAGGGCTTTCTCCATACGTCGAACCTCCGCCGCTATCTGGGGCGCATTCTTCTGACGGCGGTGATTGCCCAGGTCCCCTATACCCTCTTTGAGCTGGCAGAGCAGCGGCTCTGCGGAATCGCGGGCGACTGGCGGGAAACCAGCCTGAACATTCTCTTTACCCTGGCCCTGGGACTGTGCGTCCTGGCGGTCCACAAATGGCTGAAGGACAGGGGGCTGGTTTTCCTGAGCCCCCTGTCTGTGGCGCTGGCCACCTGGCTTGCCATGCGCCTGAATATGGAGGGCGGACAGGGCTATGTGATCCTGGTATGGGTCTATTACATCGCCCGGAACCGCCCCCGCTGGCAAAAGGCCCTTCTTTATCTTCCCGCCGTGATGCTGTCCCGCCGGGGATTGATTTTGTGGGTCGTGGAAAGCCTGGGGACGGCGGAGCTGACGATGGCCCTGCAAAACTGCCTTTTGAATGTACTGGGGAATTATTTCGGAATGCTGCTTACCCTGGCGGACAACGGGGAAAAGGGGAGAGCGGGAAAGGGGTTCCAGTATGCCATGTACGCTTTTTACCCCGCCCACTTCGCGCTCTTGGCGCTGATTGGCTTCCTTTTGCCGCCTTTGGCGTAAATTTTACGTGGAAATCCCCGGGAAAATCGGAAAATAAAAATGTTTTGCCGGAATCCAAAAATTTTTCAAAAAAAGATTGTTAAAAAAATTGACAAGTTGGCGGTTTTAGGCTAAACTATAACCATTATGACGAGGTTCTGATTGGGAGTGAGGATTTTGAAGAAAGAAAATGTCTCCGACGCCGTTATACGGCGGCTGCCCCGTTACTACCGGCAGTTAACCGAGCTGTGCGCCAAGGGCGTGGTGCGCATTTCCTCCCACTCTCTGGGTCAGGAGATGAACATCACCGCCTCCCAGATCCGCCAGGACCTGAGTTGCTTCGGCGAGTTCGGCCAGCAGGGCTACGGCTATAATGTGGAGGAACTTCACACGGAAATCGGCCGTATTCTGGGGGTGGACAACGACCACCATCTGGTGATGATCGGCGTGGGCAACCTGGGCCACGCCCTGCTGCAGAACTTTCCCTTTGCCCAGACCGGATTCACCGTGGACGCGGCCTTTGATATCTCTCCCGCAGTTACCGGAACCCGGGTCAACGGCGTGCCCATCTACTCCATGGACGAGGTGGACAACTTTATCCGGTCCCACAGCGTGGACGTAGTGGTGCTGACGATCCCTCAGTCTATCGCCCAGGAGACGGCGGACCGCCTGATCGCCCTGGGAGTCCGGGGCTTTTGGAACTTCACCAACGTGGAGATCACGTGCGGCCGTCCCGACGTAAAGATCGAGAACATCCACTTTGCCGACAGTCTGCTGACCCTAAGCTACCGCATTGCCAACCGCTGACGGGGAAGCGGAGAAAGGAACCCTTATGCGGAAAAAAACGCTTGTTCTGCTTCCCCTGTGCCTGCTGGCGGCCGCCGTTGTATGGGCCTCCGCCGCAGGAAACGCGGCGGACCCTCTGGCCTCCTTGTCTTATCTCAACGGCGCGTTTACCAGCAAAGTGGAAGCCGCCGTGGACGCCCGCCTGGACAAAGCCGCCCTTTCACAGGAAAACGGCGGGGAGTCTGCGGCCGGAACCGCCGTTTCCTGGACGGAGCGGCGGGTAAAGAAGGACGATATATTACAGGCCTCCACCGGGGACGGCGTACTGCTTTTGGCGGGGAGCGGGCAGGTGAGCTATTCCTCCGGAGCGGTGGTGGACGTGACCAGCGGAACGGTGCTTCCCAGCGGAGGAAATCTGGCGCTTCGGCACCGCTATCTGGTGGCGGAGGACACCACTGCGAATTTTGTCTTCACCAGCAAGACTGCCGTGGTGGACTGGCAGGGAGGCTGCGCCTTCCTGGATTCCACCTCCACGGATTACAACGCCATGGCCGCCGCCCTGAAGGCCATGCATCTTTTCTACGGTAGCGCCACCGGCTATGGCCAGGGCTTTGACCTGGAGGTTGTGCCCACCCGCCTTCAAGCGCTGATTATGTTCATCCGGGTGCTGGGGGAGGAGAGCGAAGCCCTGGCTTGGAACGGAATTTGCCCTTTTACCGATGTGCAGCCCGGCACCAACGGGGCCAAATATGTGGGCTACGCCTATGAAAAGGGCTACACCAACGGCTATGGCGCGGAGTTCCGGCCTTCCAACCCGGTGAACGCGCGGCAGTATACGGAATTCCTTCTCCGGGCCCTGGGGTACAGCTCCTCCGCCAATACGGACCTGTCCAGCGCGCTGGAGCGGGCCCAGAGCGCGGGCCTTTTGACGGAGGGGGAGGCGGCCATGCTCCGGCAGGGTCCCTTCCTTCGGGCGGATTTGGTATACGTCTCCTATTACGCGCTGGAAGTTCCGGTATCCGGAACGGGCCTGACGCTGTCCCAGCGGCTGATGGACAAGGGCGTTTTCACCCAGTTCGAGCGGGACAGCGCTCCGCCGGTGCTGAACTGGCGCTTGTAAATTGGTGGACTGCCGCCTGTGGGAAGACGCTTTGCAGGCGGTGTTCTTTAGTCACCACCCTCGGCAGGGGGCATATGATGAACTGGGACCGCTCCGATTCGGTCTACATCTCTCAGGAGGTTTCATCATGTGCAATAACGGCTTTGGCGGCGGCAACTGCTGCTGGATCATCATCCTGCTGATCATCGTCTGGTGCTGCTGCGGCAACAACAGCTGGGGCGGAAACGGCAGCAGCTGTGGCTGCTGCTGCGGAAACAACTGCGGCTGTAACTGCGGCTGCAACAACAACTGCGGCTGCACCCCCGCTCCCTGCTGCTGATCGGCTTACAAAAGACATAAGCGAAAGCCCCGGGCCCAGCAGGGCCCGGGGCTTCAGACTGTCGAAAACCCGGAAGACCGATTTGCCGGGAAGGAAGGGTGTGTGCGGGAAACCCAGGAAGGGTTCCCTGCACCATTGAAATCCTAAATTTTCAGAACTTTTTGAAGTTCTGAAAATTTGCAGCAGCTTGTCGAAAAGGCTTTTTCGACAAGCTGAGCCCCGGGCCCAGCAGGGCCCGGGGCTTTTCAGATTTGCCGGGTTCTTTTAAGCAGGGCCTCCGCCAGCCTGGCCCCGGCCCAGCCTACGGCGGCTCCCAGCAAAACGCCGCCCAGAACGTCGGTGGGCCAGTGGACATAAAGATACAGTCGGGAGAGGGCCGTGACCGCCGCCAGGGCCAGCGCGGGCCGCCACAGGGGGCTTCCGGCGGTTTTCAGGGCAAAGACCGCCGCGAAGGCCGCCGCCGTGTGGCCGGAGGGGAAAGAGGCGTCCCCCGGCGGCGGGACCAGAAGGGAGAGTTCCGGGCGGAAGGCAAAGGGCCGGACGCGGCCCACGAGGGGCTTTAGAACGGCGTTGCAGGCAATCAGGTCCAGGGTCAGGGCGCAGGCGGCGGAAAGACCGTATAAGCGCTGCCGCCGGATAAGAAGCAGCGCGGCGGCCAGGAGAATCCAGATTTCTCCATGGTTGCTCAGGCCGCTGACGAAGGGGGCCAGCCAATCCAGAAAGCCGCAGCGGAGGTATTCTTGCATCCAGTCCAAAAGGGCTAACTCGGCATTTTGCATAGGCTTCCTCCTTAAATGCCGGGGCCGCGGTACAGGACAAGCGTCCCGCCGCGGCCCCTCTTAGAGCCTCTTATGTGCGAAGGTTCGAGATTATTCCAGTACCGCTCCCCGGGCGGCGCTGGTGACCAGCTTGGCGTAGCGGGCGGCGTAGCCGGTTTTGATCTTGGGCTCCGGGCAGGTCCACTTGGCTCTCCGGGCCGCAAGCACGGCCTCGTCCACCTCCAGGGTAATGGAACATTTGGTGATGTCGATGGAGATAAGGTCCCCGTCCTCCACGAAGGCGATGGGGCCGCCCTGAGCCGCCTCGGGGCAGACATGTCCGATAGAGGCCCCCCGGGTCGCGCCGGAGAAGCGGCCGTCGGTGATGAGCGCCACATCCTTGTCCAAACCCATGCCCGCGATGGCGGAGGTGGGATTCAGCATTTCCCGCATGCCGGGGCCGCCCTTGGGCCCCTCGTAGCGGATAACCACCACGTCCCCGGCGGCGATTTTCCCGGCGTAAATGGCGGCGATGGCCTCCTCCTCGCTTTCGAAGACCCGGGCGGGGCCCTTGTGGACCATCATCTCGGGGGCTACGGCGGAGCGCTTTACCACACAGCCTTCCGGAGCCAGGTTGCCCTTCAAAACGGCGATGCCGCCGTCCTGGCTGTAGGGATTTTCAATAGGCCGGATTAGCTCCGGGTTCCGGTTCTCCACGCCCTCCAAATTCCCGGCGACGGTTTTTCCGGTACAGGTGAGGACGGAGGTGTCCAGAAGGCCCTTTTTCGTCAGCTCCTTCATGACGGCGTAAACGCCGCCCGCACCCTCCAGGTCCTCCATATAGGTGTCCCCGGCGGGAGCCAGATGGCAGAGGTTGGGGGTTTTGGAGGAAATCTCGTTGGACATGTCCAGGTCCAGCTCGATGCCGCACTCGTGGGCGATGGCGGGGAGGTGGAGCATGGTGTTTGTGGAACAGCCCAGGGCCATGTCCACGGTCTCGGCGTTGTGGAAGGCCGCCTGAGTCATGATGTCCCGGGGACGGATGTTCTTCTCCACCAGCTCCATGATTTTCATGCCGGTGTGCTTGGCGAGGCGCAGCCGGGCGGACCAGACGGCGGGAATGGTGCCGTTGCCCCTGAGGGCCATGCCGATGGCCTCGGTGAGGCAGTTCATGGAGTTGGCCGTGTACATGCCGGAGCAGGAGCCGCAGGTGGGGCAGGCGTTGTTCTCATAGTCCTCCACGCCCGCCTCGTCCAGCTTTCCGGCGTAGTAGCTGCCCACGGCCTCGAACATGTGGCTCAGGCAGGTGCGCCGCCCGTCGCTCAGCCGCCCCGCCAGCATGGGGCCGCCGGAGCAGAAAATGGCGGGGATATTCAGCCGGGCGGCGGCCATGAGGAGGCCGGGAACGTTTTTGTCGCAGTTGGGGATCATCACCAGCCCGTCAAACTGATGGGCGATGGCCATGGCCTCGGTGGAATCGGCAATGAGGTCCCGGGTGATGAGGGAGTACTTCATGCCCACGTGGCCCATGGCGATGCCGTCGCACACGGCGATGGCGGGGAACTCCACCGGGGTGCCCCCGGCGGCCCGGACGCCGGCCTTGACGGCCTCGGCGATCTTGTCCAGATTCATGTGGCCGGGGACGATCTCGTTATAGGAGCAGACCACGCCGATCAGCGGGCGCTCCAGCTCCTCCTTGGTGTAGCCCAAGGCGTAAAACAGCGAGCGGTTGGGAGCCCGTTCGACGCCTTGGGTGACATTTCGGCTGAAATCTTTCATATGGGTTGCCTCCTATGTGTCCGGGTTTTCACCGGGAAAATCGGCTTTGCCGCCGGGATTTTATCATAATATAATATAGAATTCCGCCGGTGTCAAGCCGCTGCGGCGGCGGAATCTCATGGCAGAAGCAGCAGCCGTTTTAAAAATTTCAGGCCCTGGGGCAGCACCGCTTCGTCGTCAAAGCAGAACTCCGGGGAGTGAAGCGCCGGCGTGTCCCCCACGCCCAGCAGAAAGAACAATCCCGGAATCCGCCGCTGGTAAAAGGAAAAGTCCTCCGCCGTCAGGGTGGGGGCCGCCAGAAGCAGGGGAGCGCGCTCCCCCAACCCGGCCCGAACGGCTTCATAAAGCCCCTCGTGGTTCCAGACCGCCGGATAGCCCTGGCTCAGACGGACTTCCGCGCGGCAGCCGCTCTCCGCCTCAATCTCCTGCCCGATCCGCTCCAGCTCCCGGCGGCAGAGGGCCTGGGTCTCATCCCGGAAGGTGCGGAGGCTTCCCTCCAGAACCGTCTTTCCGCTGACGGCATTCCGCACGGCGCCGGAGACCATCTTCCCAAAGCGCAGCACCACCGGTTCCTCCCCCGGCAGGGCCGTTGCCATGCCGTAGGCCCGAAGGAGATACTCCGCTCCTGCCGCCAGAGCGTCGATGCCCTCCTCCGCCTTGCCGATATGGACGCTTTTTCCGGTGAGGGTCACCGTCACCTCGTTGGAGCGGGCCATGATGGGGCCGGGGCGGCAGTGGACCATCCCCTGTTCCAGTCCTGGCCAAAGGTGCATGGCGAAAACCCGGGAGGCATGGAACCGCTCCAGGATTCCGGTGCCGCAGAGCTTTTCCGCTCCGCCGGTGGTTTCCTCGGAGGGCTGGAACAGGAAAAGCACGTTCCGGGGCAGGTCCTCCCGGTGGGCGGCGGCATATTCCGCCAGGGCCAGGACCATGGCGGTATTGGCGTCGTGGCCGCAGGCGTGCATGACCCCGGAATTGCCGGAGGAAAAGGGAAGCCCGGTGGCCTCCTCAATGGGCAGGGCGTCCATATCCGCCCGGAAGGCCGCGGTCTCCGGCTTTCCGGCGTCCAGATAGGCGCAGACGCTGGAGGGGATGGGGGAAAACGCCTCCAGCTCAAAACTGGCCAGGGCGGAACGGACATAGGCGCAGGTCTCCGGCAGGCGGTCGTCCAGCTCGGGGATGCGGTGCAGGGCGCGGCGGTATTCAATAACGGACTGCATGGCGTTGCCTCCTTTTTTGCGATTGACACCTCTCAATATAACACGCCCCGGCGGCGGCAGGCAAGAGGGGGCGGCGTTTTTGTCGGTTTCCACAAGAATTTTTTCCGCCCGCCCTCTTGCATCCGGGCCTGGAAGATGATATGATGATAGCCAAATTGAGATAGAGGCGCGGAGACGATGAGGTCGCGGGAGCCGGCAGGCTGGGAACGCGGCGGAGGCGGCTCCGCCGAATCCTCCGTCCAGGCGTGGGCGGGAGATGGGCCCGGCGGGAAGACTTCCGGGACTGTCCGCGGCCTTTCGGCCGCGGGGGCGCTATCCGCTTACAGAGCCGTCACGCCGTCCCGGCGTGCACGCTGTCGGCAGGAGCGCGGCCTCTGCCGGCTTTTTTTATACAAACCTTGTTAACCGACTTTACGAAACACCTGGAGGACATTCAAATGAGATTCAACAACCCCACCGGCTCCATCGTCGCCATGATTACCCCCTTCCATCCGGACGGAAGCGTCAATTTCGACGCGCTTACCAGCCTCTTGGAGCGGCAGATCGCCGCCGGAACCGACGGTATTCTCACCTTGGGCACCACCGGCGAGTACCCCACCATGAGCCATGAGGAGGACGCCTCCGTAGTGGCCCATACCATTAAGGTGGTGAACGGCCGGGTGCCCGTTATGGTGGGCAGCGGCTCCAACTGCACCGCCACCCAAATTGAAAAGAGCATAGAGTATCAGGAAATGGGGGCCGACGCGCTGCTGCTGATTTCCCCCTACTACAACAAGGCCAATCCCGAGGGCATGGTCCGCCACTTTGCCGAGACGGCGGACAAGGTCCACATTCCCTGCCTGCTTTACAACGTGCCTGGACGCACCGGCTGCTCCATCCCGGTCTCCGTGGTGGAACAGCTCAGCAGGCACCCCAACATCTCCGGCATTAAAGAGGCCAGCGGCGATATGTCCTATGCCATGCAGATTGCCCACTGCGTAGGGCCGGACTTCGCCCTCTACTCCGGCAACGACGATATCACCCTGCCTCTGATGAGCATCGGCGGCAGCGGCGTAATCTCTGTCTTCGCCAACGTCTGCCCGGACGTGTGCCATCAGATTGCGGCGGACTACGCGGGCGGGAACCAGGCCCGGGCCCTGGAGACCCACCTGAAATACCTGAAGCTGATGAACGGTCTTTTCATGGAGGTAAACCCCATCCCCGTCAAATCCGCCATGAACATGATGGGGCTGAACGCCGGGCCCCTGCGCCTGCCCCTGTGTGAGATGAGCCCGGAGCATCAAAAGGCCCTCCGGGCTATGCTGGAGGAGGCAGGGCTGCTGTGAAGTATATTCTGATTGGCCGGGGAAAGATGGGCCGCCTCATTCAGGAGACCGCCCAGGCCGCCGGAGATGAGATAGAGGCCGCCTTTGGCCGGGAGGACCTGGACCGCCTGGGGAAGCTGGGCCCCATTGCCGACGTGGCCATCGACTTTTCCCGGCCGGAGGCCCTGCCGGAAATTGCGTCCTACGTCCGCCGGACCGGAACGCCCCTGCTCTCCGGCACCACCGGCTTCACCCCGGACCAGCTCCGGCAGCTGGAGGGGCTGGGAAATTTTGCCCCGGTGCTGTGGGCGGCCAACTTCTCCCTGGGCATGGCGGTATTGTACCGGGCGCTGCGGGAGGTTTCCGGCGTGCTGAAGCCGGACTTTGACGTGGAGCTGACGGAGACCCACCACAGCCAGAAGGAGGACGCGCCCAGCGGCTCCGCCAAGCTGCTGCTGGAGGCCCTGGACCCCCGGGGGGAGGCCCGCCTGGTCTACGGGCGGGAGGGAAATACCGGACGGCGGCGGAAAGGCGAAATCGGCGTTCACGCTCTCCGGGGCGGCACCGTGGCGGGAACCCATACCGTCCACTTCTTCGGCCCCGGCGAGGAGCTGGAGTTTACCCACCGGGCGGCCAGCCGCCAGATTTTCGTCAACGGCGCGCTGCACATGGCCCGCCTGCTGCCGGGAAAGCCCAAGGGGGTTTACGACTTGCAGAAAATTTTATTTGGGGAGTGACGTATATGGACGCGCAGGAAATCATTCAGTACATCGCGGACTCGGAGAAAAAGACCCCGGTAAAGCTCTATGTCAACACCACCGGCCCTGTGGACTTCGGCTCCGCCAAGGTCTTCGGTTCCGGGAACAGCTTCACCGTTTTCGGCGACTGGGCGGAGCTTGGCCCCATTCTGGAGGCCAGCCGGGACCGCATCGCCGACCTGGTCGTGGAAAACGACCGCCGGAACTCCGGCGTTCCCCTGCTGGACTGCAAGGCTGTCCCCGCCCGGATTGAGCCCGGCGCGGTCATTCGGGAGAAGGTGGAGATCGGCGAAAGGGCCGTCATTATGATGGGGGCCGTTATCAACATCGGCGCCGTGGTGGGACCGGGCACCATGATCGACATGGGCGCGGTGCTGGGCGGACGGGCCATAGTCGGGGCCCGCTGTCACATCGGCGCGGGAGCCGTACTGGCCGGCGTGGTGGAGCCCGCCTCGGCCACGCCCGTCATTGTGGAAGACGGGGTGATGATAGGGGCCAACGCCGTGGTCATCGAGGGGGTCCATATCGGCAGAAACGCCGTGGTAGCCGCCGGGGCCATTGTGATTGAGGATGTGCCGGAGAACGCGGTGGCGGCGGGAAATCCCGCCCGGATCATCAAAATGAAGGACGGGAAGACCGAGGGAAAAACCGCCCTGGTGGACGCGCTGCGGAAACTTTGATACGGAAAGAAAGAACCCATGAGGACGCGGCTGACGGCGGCAAACGTTCCAGGCCGAGAAAAAACCGGGTTCTTTTACGGGCTGCGTTGGAAACCCCGTGGCTGAATGGATGTTCAGCCACGGGGTTTTTGCGTCTGGACCCGGTCTTGTTCCGGTCAACGGGCCTCCTTGGTTCCGCCCCGCTTCCGGGCGTAGAACCAGTATAAAAGCCCGGCGGTGACCGCCGTCACGCCGCCCACCAGAACATAGGGCAGGCAGTCCGGCGCGGAGGCCTTTGCCTGGGGAGGAACATACTCCACCTCCGGCACCTGCCGGACGGGGAAGTCCGCGCCGCCGGGGTTGTCCAGGCAGAGCCAGCCCTCCACGCGGCCGAACAGGTAGTCCACATACCCCCAGGTTCTGCTGTCCTCGTCGGTAAAGACCTGGCGGATGCAGCTTTGTTCAGCTGCCGTCCCGGTAAGGGCGTTCCGGTAGTCCTCCGCCCAGCTGCCTTGGGGCCGTTCGGAGGCCTTGATCTCGGGAGCGCCGGGATACTCGTAATAATTGAGAAGGGAGAAGTCTCCGTCATAGCCTAGGAATTCGTCCCGGTAGGGTCGAATCTGCCCGGCGTACTCCTCCTGGAAGGAAATGTGGTCATAGACCAGGGTGAGGTCCGACAGGGGAGTCCAGCCGTAGGTCTCCTCCCAGCCGGATTCCGTCTCCTCCCAGACCTGGACCAGCCCATAATCCCGGTACACGTTGTAAACGCAGAGCTTGGTCCCGTTTTCGTACCGGGCCACCGTCTTCCCACCGCCGGGGGTCTCCCGCAGGGTCACATATCCCGCCTCTCCGTCGGCGAGGAAGTCACGGATGACGACCTCGATCTCGTCCCGGTGCCGCTCGAAAAATTTGTCCCCAAAGGGCTCCCAAAGAATATCCGCCCGGGCGGGAACCGCCAGGGCCGCCAGAAGCGCCCAGGCCAGCAGACTGGTTCCGATTCGTTTCATGCCGCGTTCCTCCAAACTCAGAAAAATAGCCGGATAAGACAACCCGCTCCATAGGAAAAGGCATTGGCCGCCAGAGAAAACAGGAATGGCCGCCGGATCTGCTCCGAGAAAGCCCGCCAGCACCGCCATTCCGCCAGCACCACGGCGCACTCCAAAGCGGCGGCGGTCAAAAGGGGGTTCCAGCCCCATTGCCAAAGAGCGGTGCGCCAGACCAGCACCGCCGGGGGATTGGTCAGGCAGTTCACCAGGGCGGCCAGGCCCAGCTCCCGCCGCCCCCGGAGGCCCCAGGCCAGGGCGAAGCCCTCCTCCAGAAGAAGCGTCAGGGCCAGGGAAACCGCCAGCGCCGTCAGCATGGTTCCTCCCGCGGTCCGCACCGCAGCAGGGCCAGGCTGGCCAGGGACGCGGCGGCGCAGGCCCAAGGCTGGGACAGCGGATTCGCCCAGCCCAGCCAGGAGGGCAGAAAGCCCAGAAACAGCCCGAAGGTCAGCAGTCCGAAGGCAAAGCCCTTGGCCCCGGGAAGGGCCCGGGCCGCCGCCCACAGGGTGAGAGGCATGGTCATGTTGAAGAAGAATACCGCCGCCGTCCCCGGCAGGGGCAGGGCCGCGCCCAGGTACAAAACCGCCGCCGCGCCAAGGCTCCAGTCCGCCGTCCTTCGGGAGCCAAGGCGGTCCATGACGAAGCCCCCCGCCGCTTTTCCCAAGGCCAGGGCCAGCGTTAGGATTGGAGCCCACAGGGCGTTTTTCCAGGGAAAGGACTGGTTCATTCCCATGTAAGACCGGAGCGCCACCACCAAAAACAGCGGAACCAGAACGCCCTTTGCGCCGCAGAGGGAGGGGACGGCGTTGCCGGAGGGGCGGTAAAGAAGCCGCGCGATTGCCGCCGCCAGGACCAGCAGCCCCGCCGGTCCCATCCACAGGGGCGGGGAGACGCTTTTGCCCAGCAGTCCGCCCAGAAAAAGGCCCGCCGCGCCGGGGGATACGAAAATGCCCAGGGCGGCCGCCCGCTGTCCGCCGCCGTTGAGCACGTCGATACCGCCGCCCAGGTGAAACAGGGCGTTGCCCGTTCCCGCCGTGACGGCCAGCGCCTCCGGCCAGGGCAGGAGATACGCCGCCGCAGCCAGGATGCAGCCGGAGGCGGCCAGAAGCCCGTTCCGGTCCAGCCGGTCCGCCAGCAGGCCCAGGGGCATCTGCAAAGCAAAGGCGCAGAAGTTGTACAGCAGCGCACAGAGCGGGAAAGACGGGTCTCCGGACAGCGTGCCGAAGATCAGCAGGGCGCAGCTGAAGTCCACCCAAAAGTGGGCGGCGCTGTACAGGGCCAGTGGGAATCCCAACAGGGAGCGCCGCCGGAATAAATCGTCCGTCATGGTGGAGGGTCTCCTTTTAAGCGTCCTTTACGGAGAGATTATACCACAAACCGGGGAAGGAGACAACCGCCGCCTGGAAGGAGCCGCCCCGCCAAGATGCACAAAATCAAGGTTGAAATTTGCGCGAAATGCCGAAAAGCGTTTTTGCCGGAGGGACGGGAGAATGCCTCCTTGACGCAGTGGAGGGGCTGTTCATTGCGCGGATGGCGGTTATTGGCTTCATCGGCCTATTCAATACGCGGCGCTGCGCAGACGGGTGAGGAAGAAAGTGTGTCCCCGGTAAGCGGAGGACGCCCCAGGCTTTAGGCCTGCGGCGTCCTGTTTTTTCCGTCAGTCGTCCGTGCGGATGCCCTGCCGGATTCCGCCGATGTCATAGGGCGTTGTCTGATAGACGCAGTAGTTCAGCCAATTTCCATACAGCAGATGGGCGCAGGAGCGCCAGCGGACCATGGGCTCCCGGCTGGGGTCGTCCTGGGGAAAGTAGTGCAAGGGAAGCTGGATGTCCACCCCGGCGGATACGTCCCTCAGGTACTCCTTTTTCAGCGTGTCCCGGTCGTACTCGGCGTGGCCCATCAAAAAAACCTGCCGCCCCTGGTCGGTTTTTACGGCGTAGACTCCCGCCTCCGGAGAGCTGGAGAGAATTTTCAGCTCCGGAACCGCTTCGATGTCCTGCCGGTTCACGGTGGTGTTCCGGGAATGCGGAACCCAGAACTGGTCGTCAAAGCCCCGGAACAGGATGAAATTGGGGTCCTCCACCGTGTGTTGGAACACGCCGAACAGCTTCTGCGGCAGGGGACGCTTGGGGATGCCGTAGTGATAGTACAGCCCCGCCTGGGCCCCCCAGCAGATATGGAGGGTGGAGTGGACGTTGGTTTTGCTCCACTCCATAATCTCGCAGAGCTCCGGCCAGTAGTCCACCTCCTCAAAAGGGAGATGCTCCACCGGCGCGCCGGTGATGATAAGGCCGTCGAAGGTTTGGTTCCGCACCTCGGCAAAGGTTTTGTAAAAGGCCATCATGTGCCGCAGGGAG
The DNA here is from genome assembly GCA_910585165.1 of uncultured Oscillibacter sp. Taxonomy (GTDB): domain Bacteria; phylum Bacillota; class Clostridia; order Oscillospirales; family Oscillospiraceae; genus Oscillibacter. Next base: position 59,811 of record CAJUBX010000004.1, read on the forward strand.
GTGTTCCGGGAGGAATGCCCCGCGGGGGCGATGAGCTCCAGATCAATCTGCAAAGGCGTGTTGCCCAGAACCCGGGCGAGCTGGGTCTCCGTGTCCGCCTTGGTGGGCATCAGGTTCAAAAGCAGAATCTGCAATGGGCGGATATCCTGGGCGATTGCCCGGGTCTCCGTCATGACGAAGATGTTTTCCCGGCGCAGGGCCTGGGTAGCCGGGAGCTGGTTTGGAATCTTGATGGGCATGTCAAGCCTCCAGCGCCTGGCGGATGTCTTCGATCAGGTCTTCCTTGCTCTCCAGGCCGCAGGACATGCGGATCAGGCCCGCGGGAATCCCGGCGGCGGCCAGCTGCGCGTCGCTCATCTGCCGGTGGGTGGAGGTGGCGGGGTTCAGGCAGCAGGTCCGGGCGTCCGCCACGTGGGTCTCGATAGCCGCCAGCTTCAAGCGGCTCATGAAGGCCCCGGCGGCCTCCCGTCCGCCCTTCAGCTCGAAGGAGACCACGCCGCAGAAGCCCTTGGGCAGGTATTTCTGCGCCAGGGCGTGGTACTTGTCCCCGGGAAGGCCGCAGTAGCTGACGTGAGACACCGCCGGGTGTCCCGACAGGAACTCGGCCACGGCCTGGCCGTTTTTACAGTGGCGCTCCATCCGGACATGGAGGCTCTCCAGCCCCAGGTTCAGGTAAAAGGCGCTCTGGGGAGACTGGGTGCAGCCGAAGTCCCGCATGAGCTGGGCGGTGCATTTGGTGATAAAGGCCCCGGCCAGGCCGAATTTCTCGGCGTAGGTGACGCCGTGGTAGCTCTCGTCCGGGGTGCAGAGGCCGGGGAATTTGTCCGCGTGGGCCATCCAGTCGAATTTTCCGGAATCCACAACCGCCCCGCCTACGGCAACGCCGTGGCCGTCCATATACTTGGTGGTGGAATGGGTCACGATGTCCGCGCCCCACTTAATGGGACGGCAGTTCACCGGGGTGGCGAAGGTGTTGTCGATGATAAGGGGCACGCCGTGGGCATGGGCGGCGGCGGCGAAGCGCTCAATATCCAGCACGGTCAGGGCGGGATTAGCGATGGTCTCGCCGAAGACCGCCTTGGTGTTGGGCCGGAAGGCGGCGTTCAGCTCCTCTGCGGTGCAGTCCGGGGAGACGAAGGAGACCTCAATGCCCATCTTCGCCATGGTGACGGAGATCAGGTTGAAGGTGCCGCCGTAAATGGAGGAGGAGGAGACGATGTGGTCCCCGCAGGAGGCGATGTTAAACAGGGCGAAAAAGTTTGCCGCCTGGCCGGAGGAGGTCAGCATGGCGGCGGTTCCGCCTTCCAGGGCGGCGATTTTGGCCGCCACATAGTCGCAGGTGGGGTTCTGAAGGCGGGAGTAAAAATAGCCGCTGGCTTCCAGGTCAAAGAGTTTGCCCATGTCCTCGCTGGTCGCGTATTTGAAGGTGGTGGACTGGATGATGGGAATCTGGCGGGGCTCGCCGCTGGCGGGAGCGTAGCCCCCTTGGACGCAGATGGTTTCAGGACGGTAATGATTCATGGTTTGGCGCTCCTTTCGGCTTGGGACGAAAAAAGGCTTTCGTCCCAAAGAGTTGTTCTTTGAGACGAAAGCCAAAACAGCTTCCGCGGTACCACTCAAATTGCGCCGGCCTCGCGGCCAAGCGCCCCTCGCAGGGCCAAGCAGCCCTTTCGCCCTAACGCGGCGCACGGGACGCCCTACGTTGTCGAACGTCCGGCTCGGGAGCCATAGGACCTGGGGGCCATTCCCGCCGGCTCGCACCGCCCGCCGGCTCTCTGAGGGTCCGCGTCCCCGTCCCTCTCCGTCATTGCTTTGAGAAATATTATAAAAAACGGAGGCGGGTTTGTCAACCATGGATTTTAAAGCCCAGGCTGAAAGGGGAAAAGCGAGAGCTTACGAACGGAGGAGAGGCCGAAAAGGAACCGTCTTTTACGGATTAAACACATACTTGTCCAGCCGGGCGAAGGCCTCCTGAACCCGGCTGAGGGGCAGGGCCAGGTTCATGCGGATATGGCAGGGACCGTGGAAGGGACGCCCGTCCTGCCAGATGACGCCCACCTCCGCTCCGGAGCGCAGAAGCTCGTCCAGGGTTTTGCCGTGGGTCTTGCACCAGTTTCCGCAGTCCAGAAACAGCATGTAGGTCCCCTGGGGCTTGGAAACCTCCACGCCCTCAAAGCGCTCTTTGATATAGCCCCAGGCAAAGTCCACGTTGCCCGTCAGCACCCGGCAAAGCTCGTCCACCCACTCCCGGCCCTCGGGGCTGTATGCGGCGGTGAGGGCGTGCATGGATAAAACGTTCATCCCGTTATAGTGGGAAAGGGAGGATTCTTTCCGCACCCGGTCCCGGAGCCATTGGTTATAAATGATATGATAGCTTCCCACAAGGCCCGCCAGGTTGAAGGTTTTGGAGGGCGCGTAGACGGCGGCGGTGCGGTTCCGGGCGTCTTCGCTTACCGACTGGGTGGGAATGTGCTTGCGGCCGTCCAGGATGATGTCGGACCAGATTTCATCGGACACCACGAAAACATCGTGCTTTTTATACAGCTCCATGGCCTGTTCGATTTCCCAGCGCTCCCAAACGCGGCCGCAGGGATTGTGCGGGGAGCAGAAGATGGCGGCGTGGATGTTGTTTTCCACGATCTTCGCCTCCATATCGGCGAAATCCATTCTCCAGACGCCGCCGCCGTCCTTGACCAGGGGGGAGAGCACGGCGGCATAGCCGTTGTTTGCCAGGCTGCTGGTGAAGCCGATATAGGTGGGGGAGTGCAGAAGCACGCGGTCGCCCTTGGAGCACATCACGTTCAACGCGCTGACCACGCCGCCCAGAACGCCGTTTTCATAGCCGATGCACTCCCGGGTAAGGCCGGAAACGCCGTTGCGGGCTTCCTGCCAGCGGATGATGGAATCAAAGTATTCGCCGGGAGGGTCGAAATACCCGTAGGCCGGATGCTGGGCCCGCCGGATGATGGCTTCCGGTATGGCGGGCAGCGTGGGGAAGTTCATATCGGCGATCCACATGGGGATGGGGTCGAAACCCTCCCGAATCTCCGCACCGGGGATGGGCATGGTGTCCCAGGCAATGGAATCCTTTCCCCGGCGGTCCATGACGGAAGTAAAGTCGTATTTCATAGCGCTCTCCTTTATAAAGTTTATTTCACAGCCGGGGCCTTCCGGGCGTCGCCGGAGGACTCCGCCGCCAGGGCCAGAGCCGCGTCGATGTTGGGGGCGAAGTTTTCCGGTCCCACCTGTTCGTACATGCCGGATTTTTGAAACACGGACAGGGGCTGTGCATTAACGTGGGAGAAGATGACCCGGATGCCCTTGCCGCAGCATTCCTCATAGAGCCGCTGGAGGCTGTTGAGGGCCGTGATATCCATGGCGGGCACGGAACGCATCCGGAGAATCAGCACATTCCGCCCGGTGTTCCGCTCGATATGGGGAATCTTGTCCGCCGCGCCGAAGAACATGGGCCCGCTGATCTCATAGACCATCACATGGGAGGGAACGGGCTTCAGCCGTCCCTGGCTGTCTCCGGTATCCTCCACATACTCCCACTCCTTTACCACGGCCACGTCCGCCATACGCTTCATGAACAGCAGGCAGGCCAGGGACAGGCCCACCACGATGGCCACCACCAGGTCAAAGGCCACCGTCAGCAAAAACGTTACCGCCAGGACAGCCACGTCGCTTTTGGGGGAGCGCTTTACCACCTTTACCACTGTCCGCCAGCCGCTCATGTTATAGGCCACCTGAAACAAAATGGCGGCGATGCAGGGCATGGGGATCAGGGCGGCGTAGGGCATCAGCAGGACCAGCACCAGCAAAAGCACCACGGCGTGGACCATGCCCGCCACGGGAGAACGGCCGCCGTTTTTGATATTCGCCGCCGTCCGGGCAATGGCCCCGGTGGCGGGGATGCCGCCGAAGAGAGCCGAGGCGGCGTTGCCCACGCCCTGGGCCACCAGCTCCATGTTGGAGTTGTGGCGGGCGCCGATCATCTCGTCGGCTACCACGGCGGACAGCAAAGACTCGATGGCAGCCAGCACGGCAATGGTGAAGGCGTCAGGCAGCACCGCCGCCACGGTGCCATAGGACAGGGCGGGCAGGGCGGGTTTCGGCAGGGCGCCGGAGATGGTGTAGAGGTCCCCGATGGTGTTCACCGGCAGGGCCAGCAGCTTTACGGTTGCCGCCGTCACCGCCACGGCGATGAGGGAAGCGGGAATCTTCGGGAAGATTTTGGGCCAGAGGACCAGCACCGCCAGGGCCAGGCAGCCCACGCCGGCGGCGGCGGGGTTTACGGTGCGGAAGGTGCGGAATACCTCCTCCAGCTTCTCCATGGTTTCCACCGGAGCGCGTTCAAAGGTCAGGCCGAAGAAGTCCTTCAGCTGGCCGATGAGAATGGTGACGGCAATACCGGCGGTGAAGCCGGTGGTGATGGTGTAGGGAATGAATTTGATCATGCTGCCCATACGCAGAACGCCCATCAAAACCAGTATCAGCCCCGCCAGGATGGTGGCGGCGGCCAGGCCCTCCATGCCGTTTCGGGCCACGATGCCCGCCACGATGGTGGCAAAGGCGGCGGTGGGTCCGGCAATCTGGACCTTGCTCCCACCCAGGGCGGAGATTAGAAATCCGGCGGCGATGGCGGTATAGAGCCCCTGTTCCGGAGCTACGCCGGAAGCCAGCGCCAGGGCGATGGACAGGGGCAGGGCGATGATTGCGACAATCACCCCGGCGGTGAGGTCCCGGAGGAAATCCTTTCCGGAATAGTGCTTGAGGGAATGGATCAGCTGGGGGGTGAATTCTTTCATAAACGCGTCTCCTTCCGTCTTGGGGCCGCCATGTTCGGCGGAGCTTGCTAAAGGACGGCCATATTGAAAAATAAATGAAAGAGCGGTTCCGCCATTTTGGGAATAGCAAAGCCCGCCTCTGCGTCGCGGCGTTTGAAACGAATCTCAACGGTTTTTAAGCCGCTTAATTATAGCACGGCTACGGCCTGTTTTCAAGGTCTGCCCGCCCGGATTTTGGCATAGAACAAAACTGCGGAAGCGGGCCGAAGCCCGCTTCCGCAGTTCCGTTTCCATAGCCGAAATGCTTTACAGCTCGCAGAGCTTCAGAAGGTCCTCCCAGTTCTTGTCGACTTCCTTCTGAACCTCCTCAATCATCCACTCGCTGCCGGGCTTGAACATGTGGGCGAACCGGCCCTGGGCCTTGAGGTACTCGACCACGGGCAGCTTCTCCTTCGGCTTGTAGCTGAGGATATATTTGCCCTCAACCACCTCATAGAGGGGCCACACGCAGGTCTCCACGGCCAGCTTGGTGATCTCCATCAGCTTCTCGCTGGGGTAGCGCCAGCCCCGGGGGCAGGGAGCCATCACGTTCAGAAAGGCCGCGCCGGGAGTGTAGATGGCCCTGTGGGACTTTTCGGCGATATCCTTGAAGTTTCCAATAAAGGTGGTCTGGGCAACATACGGAATCCCGTGGGCCACCATGATTTTGGTCAGGTTCTTCTTCTGCTGGGGCTTGCCGGGGACCACCTTGCCAACAGGGGTGGTGGTGGTGTCGGCAAAGTGAGGCGTGGAGCTGGAGCGCTGGATGCCCGTGTTCATGTACGCCTCGTTGTCGTAGCAGACGTATACCATATCATGGCCCCGCTCCATGGCGCCGCTGAGGCTCTGGAAGCCGATGTCATAAGTGCCGCCGTCTCCGCCGAAGGCGATGAACTTATAAGTGGAGTCGATTTTGCCCCGCTTTTTCATGGCGCGGTAGGCCGTCTCCACGCCGCTCAGGGTGGCCGCCGCGTTCTCGAAGGCGTTGTGGATGAAGCTGTCCTTGTAGGACGTATAGGGATACATAAAGGAGGAGACCTCCAGGCAGGAGGTGGCGGAGCAGACCACGGCGTGATCCTCCGGCTCCAGGGCACGCAGCACCGTCCGCACGGCGATGGGACAGCCGCAGCCTGCGCACATCCGGTGACCGCCGGCAAAGCGGTCTTCCTTCATCACGTTTTCTTTCAGATTGTAGGCCATTTTGATTCTTCCCTCCTTATTTACTGTCTCGGCCTGCGGGCCTCCCAGTATTTCCGCTTCGCATACGCGAAGCTCCTTCCCGCACGTCCAGGTAACGGTAGGTTTCGCCCACGCCGCCTGTCTCGGCAATCTTCTCCAGGTCTGCAAAGACATGCTGGATGCTCTCCACCCGCACGTCCCGGCCGCCCAGGCCGTAAATGCAGCTGATGCCCTTGGGGCCGCTGATTCCCTTGGCGTACAGGCCCGCGCAGACTTCGGCGAAGATGGGGCCGCAGTGGGCGTTGAAGCTGTCGTCCTTGTCCATGGCGGCAAAAGCTTTCACATGTTTCAGGGCCTCCGCGATTTCCTCGGCGGGGAAGGGGCGGAAGGAACGGATTTTAATCATGCCCGCCTTCCTGCCCTGGGCCCGGAGCTGCTTAATGGCCTCCCGGGCGGTTCCGGCGGAGGAGCCTATGATGACAATGGCGGTTTCCGCGTCGTCCATCTCGTATGTTTCAATGAGCCCGTACTGCCGGCCCGTCCAGGCGGCGAACTCGTCCGCCACGTCCCGGATGACCTTCTTCGCGTCCATCATGGCCTGGGCCTGCTGGCGCTTGGTCTCCATGTAGTAAACCGGGGTGGAGTAAGGACCCACGGCCATGGGCTCGTCCTTGTTCAGAAGGTAGTGCCGGGGCTTGTACTCGCCCACAAACTGGCGGACCTTCTCCGTCTCCTCCAGCTCGATGTTCTCAATGGCGTGGGAGGTGATGAAACCGTCCTGGCAGATCATGATAGGCAGGGAGACGGCCTCGGCGATGCGCATGGCCTGGAGGTAGTTGTCATAGGCCTCCTGGTTGGTCTCGGCAAACAGCATCAGCCAGCCCGCGTCCCGGACGGCCATGGCGTCGGAGTGGTCGTTGTTGATGTTGATGGGGCCGCTGAGGGCCCGGC
>CAJUBX010000005.1 GCA_910585165.1 uncultured Oscillibacter sp.
TATCGAACTTGTACACGGTGGGGGCAAAGATGATCTCCCGCTTATCGGCCATCAGGGAGGCGGAAAAAGCGTCCATTTTCTGAGCCATGGTAATCAATCTCCTTATTTAATATCCGTAATTTTTTGCCCAAATTTCGTCGTTTTGCCGAGAGTCAGGCCCCATCGGCATACGCAAGGAAGGGGGTGTATGCGGGGGGAACCAAAGCGGGTTCCCCCTGTGTGTTCAATCAATCCCCGCCGCAGCGGAGGGTTGCCCAAACTTACTTGCGGGAAATCGCCTTTTTGACGGCTTCCACAATGTTCGCCGCCCGGAGACCGTAGGTGTCCATCAGGAACGCCTGGGGGCCCACCTGGCCGAACTGGTCCTGCACGCCCACGAACTCCTGGACGGTGGGGCAGTTCTTCGCCAGGCAGTTGGCAACGACGGAGCCCAGGCCGCAGCAGGTGTTGTGGTTTTCGGCGGTGACAATGGCCCCGGTTTCCTTGGCGGCCTTGATGACCAGCTCCTCGTCCAGGGGCTTCCAGGTGAACATGTCGATGACCCGGACGTTGATCCCCTCGGCCTGGAGGGCCTCGTAGGCCTTCAGGCTCTCGTCCACCATGATGCCGGAGGTGATGATGGTTGCCTGGTCTTTCTCGCTTTCGTGGAGCACCACGCCCTTGCCGATCTCGAACTCGGAGCCCTCGTCGTAGACTCGGATAACGTCCTTGCGGACAAAGCGGGTGAAGCTCACGCCCTCGACATTCAGGAGTCCCTTAGTGACGCTGGCCAGCTGGTCGTAGTCGGCGGGGTCAATCACCGTGGCGGTGGGGATGGACAGGTACATGGCTGCGTCCTCCAGGGGCATATGGGTGCCGCCGTTGAAAGCCGCCGTCACGCCCGCGTCGCTGCCCAGCACCCGCACGCTCAGGCCCGCGTAAGCCGCGCTCATGTAGATCTGGTCATAGCACCGGCGGGAGGAGAATGTGCCGAAGGAGTGGAAGAACACCTTCTTGCCCGTGGCGGCCAGGCCCGCGGCAACGCCGGCGGCGTTGCCCTCGGCAATGCCCGCCTCAAAGGCCCGGTCGGGGTAATTCTGCCGCAGTTGCTTCGTGTTGATGCAGCCCATCAGGTCGCAGTCCACGTAGACGATGGATTTATCCTGGCCCATCAGCTCATTCAGGGTCAGAGCCAGGCCGTCCCGGCAGGCCCGGGAGTCCTTTTCATGCTTGCCAATCAGTTTCACATTCATTTCTCTCACCCTCCTTTAAGCGTTCTTCGCGGCTTCCAGCTCTTTTTCGGAAGCGGCGATGGCCTCCAGCCACTGTTCCTCCTTGGGCTGGGAGGAGTGGTCGTGCTTGGGCTCGGCAAACGTCGCGCCCTTGCCCTTGCAGGTGTCTAGCACGATGCAGCTGGGCACGCCCTTGGCCGCCTTGGCCTTCTGGATGGCCTCGTAGATGGCCGTCACGTCGTGGCCGTCGATCTCCTGGGTGTGGAGGCCGAAGCCCGCCACCTTTTTCGCCATGTCGCCGTGGGCCAGGATGTCGTCGGTGGGGCCGTCCAGCTGGTAGCCGTTGTTGTCGATGAAGTAGATGATATTGTCCAGTTTGTGGGCACAGGCGAAGTGGAAGCCCTCCCAGACCTGGCCCTCGTCGGCCTCGCCGTCTCCGATGACGCAGTAGACATAGCTGTCCCGTCCGTCAATCTTGTTGCCCAGGGCCGCGCCGGTGGCCGTGGACACGCCCTGGCCCAGGGAGCCGGTGGTCAGGTCCACGCCGGGGGTGAGCTTGCGGTCCGTGTGGCTGGGGAACTTGGTGCCGGGCTGGTTCAGGGTATAGGCCTCCTCCATGGGATAGAAGCCCATCAGGCCGAAGGTGGCGTAGGCCACGGGGCCCGCGTGGCCCTTAGAAAGCACCAGCCAGTCCCGGTCCTCCCACCGGGGGTTCTTGGGGTCGTATTTCATCACCTCGCCGTACAAAACCGCCATCAGGTCCGCCAGGTCCATGGACCCGCCCACATGGCCGAAGCCCCGGCTGTGGATCACTTTCAGCGTCTCCAGACGGATTTCAGCCGCAAGGACTTTCAGCTTTTTCTCGTTCATGGGGTATCGCTTCCTTTCTTCGTTTGTTGCAGCCGCGCTGCGGAGCTTATCCTCGTGGGTTATTTTACCCCAACAGCGCCGCTCCCGTCAATGACAATTATATTTTTAACAAACTTCCTGCGTGCATTTTTCCGGATTTTGCGTGCACCCGCATAATTCCGGAAGGCCGGGAACATCCGTCCCGGCCTTCCCGCAAAAAGCCTTATTCGTACCGGGTTCCGGCGCCCTCGACCATAGCGTCGTAGGCCCGCTTGACCTTGTCGTAGTTCTTGTCGCGGTCCAGAACCACGCCCCGGCCCACGCCGTCCACGATGCGGCCCACGCCGATAGCGCTGAGCCTCTCGTCGGTCTCCGCCAGCAGAGCGGGGGCGGAGCCGGGATCGGTGGAGCGGCCGTCGAAGATGATATGGAGGTACACCCGGTCAAGGCCGTTGTCTCGGGCCATCTCGCAGATGTTCAGCGGATAGTCGATGCAGCCGTGGGAGGACTTGTAGGTCAGGTACGCCAGCAGGTGCAGGGCAGAGCCGTTTTTCTTGGCGTGCTCAATGGCCTGGAGGAAGATGGGGTTTTGCTTAAAGCTGCCGTCCTTCACGGCGGCGTCCAGGCGGACGTCGTCCTGCATCACGCAGCGGCCCGCGCCCAGGTTGGAGTGGCCCGCCTCGGAGTTGCCCGCCTTGCCCGCGCCCAGGCCCACAAACTCGCCGGAGGCGTGAAGCTTGGACCAGGACTGGTTTGCCAGCAAGGAATCCCAATAGGGGGTGTCGGCGATGTGAATGGCGTCGCCCTCGTCTCCGGTGCCCAGGCCCCAGCCGTCGCAGATGATGAGGAGCATCTTCCGGCCCTCGCCCCAGGTCTTCCCCTGGCAGAGGGATTTGCCGTCCATCTCGGCGGGCTGGGGAATGCCCAGCACATCCAGCACCGTGGGGGACACGTCGCTCAGGGAGCCGTCCCGCAGGGCGATGGGACTCTTATCGGCGGGGTCGATCATAATGAAGGGCACCAGGTTGGTGGTGTGGGCCCCGTCCGGCTTCCCGGCGGCGGTGTAGAGCTTTTCAATGTTGCCGTGGTCCGCGGTGATGGCCACCACGTAGCCCTTGCCCAGAGCGTCGTTTACCACCTTATCCAGGTACTGGCTCACATAGCCGCAGGCTTTGATTTTCGCCCCGGTGTTCTGGGTGTGGCCGATCACGTCGCCGTTGGCGAAGTTGGTGACCACAAAGTCATACTTGCCCAGAGCGTCCATGACGGTGTCCGCCACCTTGGGCAGGGACAGCTCCGGCTGCTGGTCGAAGTCGATGCCCTTGGGGGAGGGGATGCACACGTCGTCCTCGCCGGGGAAGGGGTTGTTTTCGCCGCCGTTGAAGAAGAAGGTCACGTGGGCGAACTTCTCGCTCTCGGCGCAGTGGAACTGGGTCTTGCCCGCCTCGCTGAGGACCTGGGCCAGGGGCTTCACCACCTTGGCGGGGGCGAAGGCGATGGGCAGGTCCTTGAACTTGTCGTGGTACATGGTCATGATGACGAAGTCCAGGTCCTGCAGCTTCCGGCGTTCCGCCTTGTCGAAGTCCGGCTCGGTGAACATCTCCGTCAGCTCAATCTCCCGCTCGCCCCGGCGGCAGCAGAAGATCACCGCGTCGCCGTCGGTAATTTTGCCCGCCGGCACGCCGTCCTCCACCAGGACCATGGGCTCCAGGTGATAGTCGTCCTGGCCCAGCTCGTAGGCTCTCTTGACGGCCTCAGCCAGCTGAGCGCCGCCGCATTTCGTGTCTGCCATATAAAAACCTCCTGTTGTCGATACTCTTTATTTACTGTCCGTCGTTGGGAGCAATCAGCTTCTCCACGGCCACCCTGCCCCGCTCCGGGAAGATATCCAGAAGCTGGGGGAAGGCGTAAATCTTGCCGTCGGGCATGTTCTCCTCCGTCAGCTTCAGGGCCTTGTCCTTGTTGTACTGCACCGCCACGGTCATGCCGAAGGCCACGGCCTTGGCGCCCACGATGTCCCGGTTCAGGTTGTCGCCCACATAGCAGCAGTTTTCTGGCCGGGCTCCCACTTCCTCCAGCGCGTAATAATAGATGGCCGGGCCAGGCTTGCGGATATACGTAATGGAGGACTGCTGGACGGTCTTGAAGTAAGGCCGCAGGCCGTCGGCGTCCAGCCACTCGTCCACCTCCCGCTTGCCCACCAGATCGCTGATGATGCCCATGGTGTAGCCCCGGGCGCACAGCTCCTTGACGGTCTCCGCGCCGCCTTCCACCACCGTGCGGCGGCCCTTGGTCTGGCGGTACTGGTAGGTCAGCTCGGCGGCGTTTTTCAAAATGCGCTCTTTGTCCATGTCATAGGCCAGCCACCGGGTCCAAAGGACCTCCTCCGGGGCCTCGCACATGAATTTCAGGGCCCAGTCCCGGTACTTGTCGTACCGCTTGTCAATCACGTCGCTGAACCACTGGTTGGGGTTATCGGTTTCCACGCCGCAGAGCTCCGCAATTTTGGCCCGGGCGGCGGAGAGGTAGGCGGGGTCCTCGTCGATGACCCGGAAGGTGCCCCCCAGGTCCAGGAAGATATATCGGATGTCGGTATTCATATCCCATCAGCCTCCTATTCTAAAGTATATGGGGCCCCGCCGGAGCCCGGTATCCGCAGTTCCGGCGGGGAGGGGAAGAAACGGGGAAGCGGTGTGAAGCCTGCCCGGAGGGCGGGCTTCACAAGGCGCGGTCAGTTCAGCGGGGGAAGCAGGTCCAGAATCTCCCGGAAGTCCTCAATCACGGCGTCGGGGCGGTTCTCGTCGGTGTACTCCACCGGGTGCTTCTTCTCCGGGGAGGAGAAGATGATGTTGCAGCCCACGCCGGCCTTCTTCGCGCCGGGAATGTCCCGCTTGATGTTGTCCGCCACGGACACGCACTCGCTCAGCTCCACGCCCATCTCCCTGGCCGCCAACTGGTAAATCTCAAAGCAGGGCTTGCGCATATGGCAGACGGAGGAGAGGACCACGGAGTCGAAATACCGGTCCAGCCCGTCCTCCTCCAGCCAGTCGGGGACCTCGTTCTCGCCGATGAGGTTGGAGATGATGCCCAGCTTGTAGCCCCGCTCGTGAAGCCCCTTGATGACCTCCACGCCGCCGTCGACCACCACCCGGCGGCCCTTGCATTGGCGGTACTGGAAGCTCAGCTCGTGGCAGACCTGCTTCACCCGGGCCTGGTCGTAGTCCGGCAGCAGCCACTTGCACCACAGCTCCTCGTCCCCCGACTCCTTGTTTTCCGCCAGGGCCCACTTGCGGTAGGGCTCGTAGCGCTCCTCGATCATCTGGTAGAACTCCTCATAGGGCACGGGGGACCCGGCGATTTCGGCCATTTTCCGGCGGGCGTGCTTCATCCAGGGCTCCTCCAGCAGCGCGATGCGCAGCGTGCCCCCCAGGTCAAAGAAGACGGCCTTATAGCGCTTTGTCGTATCCATGGCGTTTCCCTCCTATCGGTCAAGTACGGGCGGGGAAGATGTCGAGAAGCTGGCTCAGGGCGGTGATCACGTGGTCGGGGGTGAACTCCTTGCCGGTGGCGTGCTCCATGTTCAGGGTGTCGGGCTCGTCGATGCGGATCATCATGCCGAAGCCCGCGGCCTGGGTGCCCTCCACGTCCCGGACCGGGTTGTCGCCCACGTAGGCGCAGTTGGCCTCCGGCGTGCCGATGCAGCGGCAGGCCAGGTGGTAGATCTCCGGGTCCGGCTTGCGCAGGCGGACCTTGGAGGAGAGGATGGTGGTCTTGAAGCATTGGGCCACGCCGTCGGCGGCCATCCAGTCGGGAATCTCCGTCTCGGTGACGGTGTTGGCGATGATGCCCAGGGTGTAGCCCCGGGCGCAGAGCTCCTTCAGCGTGGCCACGGCGTCGGCCCGGGCCACCCGGCGGCCGTCGTGGTCCCGCCACAGGCGGGTGAGCTTCGCCGCGTTGGCGAAGATCATGTTCGTGTCGTACTCCGGCAGCATGTACTGGGTCCACAGCTCGCCCTCGGAGGCGTCCAGCAGGGTTTCCTTGGACATCTTGCGGTACTTCTTCCACCGCTCCTCCAGCTTGGCGAAGAGCTCGTCGTGGGTCTCGGTGGTCTGAATCAGCTCCATCAGCCCGGCCTCGGCCCGGTCGATGAAGTCCTGCTCCTTCAGCACGATGCGCAGCGTGTTGCCAACGTCGAAAAAGATGGTTTTGATATCGGGGGTCATAAAAATTCCTCCTTTAATGTTTCCAGACGCCGCGGGTCCCCGGAACGGCGTTCCAGGAGCGGCCGGGCCGTCTTCGGCCCATCCGTAAACGTTTGCGGCCTTTTCAGCCTTATTCTAAATGAAAAGCGGGTCCTTTGTCAATATGCCAAACGCCGAAGACTGCGTTTATTTTTCGTTTTTCTGCCCAAAGATGGGAAAAACACAGATTGTTATTGACATTGCCGGGAAAATCGGATATTCTTTACTTGACAACTGGAATCGGCCGCAGTCTGCCCGGTTCCAAAAAATAAAGCGGAAACGTTTACGATTTCCAGCGGGGCGGAAAGGATGAAAAGCTATGAAAAGTGTAACCTTGAAGGACGTCGCCAAGGCTGCCGGCGTCTCCTACGCCACCGTGTCCCGCGCCCTCTCCGGCAGCCACCAGATCGGCAGCGACACCCGGGAGCGCATCATCAAGCTCTGCGACGAGATGGGCTACACCACCAACTACGTGGCCCGCTCCATGGTGACCAAGCGGACGGGGCTCATCGGGCTGGTGGTCCCCTCCATCGACAACCAGTTCATGTCGGAGCTTGCCTACTATGCCGAGATGAGCGCCCGGGGACACGGTTACAACATCATGCTCTGCAACTCCGGGCCGGACCTCAAGCAGGAAAAAACCGTGGTAAAGCTCCTGCTCAGCCGCCAGGTGGACGGCATTCTCATCGTCCCCCAAAGCCCCAAGACCTATGAAAACATCCGGGCTTACACGGACCAGGTGCCCACGGTCTTTCTCAGCGAGAACCTCCGGGACCAGCCCCAGAGCTACGTGGCCGTGGACAACAGCCGGGGAACCTATATCGGCACCAAATATCTTTATGAGCTGGGCCACCGGGACATTCTCTATTTCGGCCGCCGCCACACCACCACCCACCAGTTCCGGGCGGAGGGCTATATCCGCGCCTGCCAGGAGCTGGGCCTGACTCCCCGGTTCTTCAACAGCGAGTTCACCCGCTCCTCCATCACGGGGGGCTACCAGCTGGCCAAGGAGCTTTTCGCCAAGCCCATCGACTATTCCGCCATCTTCGCCTCCACGGACTCCAACGCCCTGGGCGTTTTGAAGGCGGCGGACGACGCCCATATCAATATCCCCGGCCAGCTGAGCCTCATCGGCTTCGACAACATCTCCTCCACCGCCCTGCCCCGGATCGAGCTGACCACCATGGAGCAGCCCAAGCGGGACATGGCCGTCCAGGCGGTGGATATGCTCCGGGACAAGATCGAAAACGGCACCCAGGGCTATGTCCATCAGATTCTGCTGCCCACGCTGATCAAGCGCAGCACCTGCCGGGACCTGTACGCATCTTAAAATTATATCATAAAACGCAGGGGGCGCCCCTGTGAGGAAAGAGGGAATTTTCACTATGAACGGCTACCGCTACGACCCCCATACCCACACCGCAGAGACCAGCCGCTGCGGACACCTCTACGCCGCCGACGTGGTGGACCGCTACGTCCGAAACGGCTTTACCGGCCTGGTGGTCACGGACCACCTGCATCCGGAGTACCTCTCCCGCATCGACACGGAGCACAACTGGGACAAGGTGATGGACCATTACCTGAGCGGCTACCACGCCTCCAAGCGCCGGGGCGACGAGGTGGGCCTGGACGTGATTCTGGGGGCGGAGCTCCGCTTCCCGGAAAACGACAACGACTACCTGGTCTACGGCATCGACGAGCAGTGGCTCCGCTCCAACCCCTACATCTGCTGCATGAGCGCCCAGGAGTTCTTTGACAAGTACCACGGCCAGGTGCTGATCATCCACGCCCACCCCTTCCGCAAGGGCAGCGCCCCCGTCCAGGAGACCGCCGTCCACGGCGCGGAAATCATCAACGGAAACCCCCGCCACGAAAACAACAACGACAAGGCGCTGGCCCTCTGCCGCCGCCATCCCGAATACCTCCGCCTGGCCGGGTCCGACACCCACCGGGACGGGGACGAGGCCCGCACCGCCGTTATTCTGCCGGAGCGGGTCCACGACTCCTTCGCCTACAAGCGCATCATTGAAAGCCGCAGGTTCCATCTCTGGAGCCCCGCGTTCCAGGAATTTGTCGAGGCCGACGAGGCCATTCGCAAGGAGGAAGCAACATGAGCCGGTTCAACTCTCTCATCATCGGCGAAATCGCCCAGGACACCAACGTGGACTATGACGGCGCCACCGTCCAGGCCATCGGCGGCGCGGTGTACTACTCCGGCTTCGCCGCCGCCAACATGGGCCACAAAATCGCCGTCCTGCCCAAGGCGGACACCGCCCAGGTGGACCTGAACGCCGCCTTTGCCGCCGCCCCCAACGTTACGGTGTTCCCCCTCCACAGCGCCCATTCCTTCGTCACCAAGAACGTCTACCACACCCCGGACCGGGAGCGGCGGACCTCCACCGTGGACAGCAAAATCGACCCCTACCGGCCCGAGGAGGTCCCGGAGGAGATCGACGCGAAAATCTGGCACCTGGCGGGCCTGGTGGGGGGCGACATCCCCAACGAGTTCCTGCCCTTTGCCGCCAAGAAGGCCATGCTGGCCATCGACGTGCAGTGCATGCTCCGCTGGGAGGAAAACGGCGGCATGGTCTATCGCGACTGGGAGGCCAAGAAGGAGCTTCTGCCCTGCGTCCGCTTCCTGAAAACCGACGCCGCCGAGGCGGAAATTCTCACCGGCCTTACGGACCGGACGGAGGCCGCCAAGGTCCTCTACGGCTGGGGCGCCAAGGAAATCCTCATCACCCACAACACCGAGGTGCTGGTTTACGACGGCAAGGAGATCTACACCTGCCCCATCAAGGCCCGGAGCCTGGGGGGCCGGACCGGCCGGGGCGACACCACCTTTGCCTGCTACATCAACGAACGGCTGACCCAGGACATCCCCGCCGCCCTTCGCACCGCCACGGCGCTGGTCTCCCTGAAGATGGAGACCCCGGGCCCCTACATGGGCACCCGTGCGGACGTGGAGGCGTACATCCGGGAATTCTATTGACCGGGAAAAAGTCCCGCATTTCAGCCATATACCTGCCGCTTCGTCCCCCCATTTGATTCCCTCCGGCAAGCCGCCGGGCGTGCCGGTGATTCCCCTGCTGTGAAAGCGCCCCCTGTGCAAGACTGCACAGGGGGCGTTTTGCCTATGGTCCTGTTTTTCCGGCGGCGGGGTTCTCCCCACCGCCGCTTCGCTTTATCTCTTTTCTTACAGCAGGCCCTGAATCAAAATGATCAAAATCAGCACCGGCAGCACGAACTGGAAGTAGGGCCGCAGCCACCGGGGCATCCGCAGTCCCTCCCCGGCGTTGGCCTCCTCCAGGTAGCGCTCGTAGCCCCAGCCGCTCTTGCTGACGCAGAACAGCAGGTACACCAGAGACCCCAGGGGCAGCAGCAGGTTCGAGACGATGAAGTCCTCGCTGTCCAGCACGTCCCGGCCCCCGATGAGGTGAAGGCCGCTCCAGAGGTTGTACCCCAGGACGCAGGGCATGCTGGCGATGAGAATAAAGACACAGTTCGCCAGGGCCGCCTTTTTCCTGGTCCAGCCGAAGTTGTCGATGGCGTTGGCCTGAAGGTTTTCAAAGACGGCGATGACGGTGGAGAAGCTGGCGAAGGTCATGAACAAAAAGAACAGCGCGCCCCAGAGGCGGCCCCCCGCCATGCTCACAAAGACCTTGGGCAGGATGATGAAGATCAGCGCCGGCCCCTGCCCCGGCTCCACGCCGAAAGCGAAGCAGGCCGGGAAGATGATGAGGCCCGCCATCAGCGCCACAAAGGTGTCCAGCAGGCAGATGCGCACCGCCTCGCTGGTGAGGGTGTTGTCCCGCTTCATGTAGCTGCCGAAGACCTCCATGGCGGCGATGCCAAGGCTCAGGGTAAAGAAGGCCTGGTTCATGGCGGCGGTGATCACATGGCCGATTCCCGCCTCCATGGCCCGCCCGAAGTCGGGCAGAAGGTAGAACTTCACGCCCTCCATGCCGCCGGGGAGGGTCAGGCTGTGGACCGCCAGCAGGGCGATGAGGGCCAGCAGCCCCAGCATCATCCACTTGGTGATGCGCTCCAGGCCCTTCTGGAGGCCGAAGCTGCAAATCAAAAAGCCCGCAAGTACGGTGATGACCATCCAGGCGGTCATCTCCACCGGATTGGCCAGCATGGCGGGGAAGACGCTCTCCACCGCCTCCGCGCCGAGGCCGTCGAAGACCCCTCCGGCAAACTTGAAGAAATAGCCCAGCATCCAGCCGGAAACCGTGGTGTAGTACATCATCAAAAGGCAGCAGCCCGCCACGCAGAACCAGCCGTGGATGTGCCATTTGCTGCCCGGCTTCTGGAGGGCCTGATAGCCCTGGACGGCGCTCTTGCGGCTGGCCCGGCCCACCGCCAGCTCCATGGTCAGCACCGGCACGCCCATAATGGCCAGGAACAGCAGGTAGAACAGCACGAACACGCCGCCGCCGTTCTCCCCGGTGACATAGGGGAATTTCCACACGTTGCCGATGCCGACGGCGCAGCCCGCGCTTACCAGCAGGAAGCCCAGGCGGGATTGAAAACGCTCCCGTTTCATAAATTTCTCGTTCCTCTCTTGTATCGTTCGCTGCAAAACCCACAGGCGGAAAAACCGCCCCGGCAGATTCTCTTATGATAACGGGCATTGGCGGAAATGTCAATGCCTTCCCGGGCAAACGCGCTTTGAAAAACCGGGGGCTTTTCTCCTGCCCCCGCCCGTGGTATACTGGGTTTTGCATAAAACGAAGAGGAGGTCGCCCCATGACGGACTGCCAAACCCGGTATCCCCTTCTGCTTATCCACGGGCTGAACTGCCGGGACGACTGGATTTTCCCCTACTGGGGCCGGGTGGCGGACATTCTCCGCGCCCATGGGGCCCGGGTTTATCTCAGCGGCCAGGACGCCTGGGGCGGCGTTCCCGGCAACGCCCGGGCCCTGCTCCGCCGGGCCGGGGACATCCTGGCGGAGACCGGAAGCGAGAAACTGAACCTCATTGCCCACTCCAAAGGCGGGCTGGAGGCCCGGTATCTCATTTCCACCCTGGGCTTCGCGCCCAAAGCGGCCTCCCTCACCACCATCTGCACGCCCCACCGGGGCTCCCGGGCGGCGGCGGAGTGGCTGGGGCGGAAACGGGTCTGCCGTTTTGCGGGCCGGGGGCTGGAGCGCTTCTGGCGGGCCCGGGGGGACCGGGAGCCGGATTTTCTCTCGGCGGTGGCCGCCCTGACCCCGGAGGCTGTGGCGCGCTTTAACGCCGAAAATCCGGACAGCCCCCTGGTCTACTACCAGAGCTGGGGGGCGCGGCTGGAACGCCCCGGCTGGGACCCGATGGACCGCTTCCAGCTCTGGCTGGCCAGGGCCGACGCGCCCACCGACGGCCTGGTCTCCCCGGAGTCCGCCGTGTGGGGACGCTGGCGGGGGACGCTGGAGGGCGTGTCCCACCAGGACAGCGTGGGCGGCCGGAGGCGGAAGCGCCCCGGCTTTGACGCGGGGGAGTTCTACGTCCGCCTGGTCCAAGAGCTGGCGGAGATGGGATTTTGAGGAGGAGACATATGGCAGGATACAGGCAGGCCGCCCCGGCGAAAATCAACCTGGCCCTGGACATTCTGGGCCGCCGCCCGGACGGCTATCACGAGATGCGCATGGTGATGCATGCGGTGAGCCTCTGCGACGCCGTCTTTCTGGAGGAAGCGGGGGAGGGCTTTTCCCTCTTTGCCGAGGGGATCGTTCTCCCCGCCGGAAAAACCCTGGAGCAGAGGGCGGCGGAGGCGTTCTTCGCCGCCCTGGGGCGGCCCATGCCGGGCCTGCGGGTAACGCTGGAGAAAAAGACCCCGGCCTACGCGGGCCTGGGGGGCGGCAGCGCCGATGTGGCGGCGCTGCTGCGGCTGCTGAGGGAAAAATACGCCCCGGCCATGCCCCGGGAGGAGCTGGAGGCCGTGGGCGGGCAGATTGGCAGCGACGTTCCCTTCTGCATCCGGGGCGGAGCCGCCCTGGCGGAGGGCCGGGGGGAGGTTCTAACGGACCTGCCGCCCCTGCCGGAGTGCCGCCTTGTTATCTGCAAGCCGGACTTCGATTTGCCCACGGGGCCCATGTTCGCCCGGATCCGGTTTGACGGAAGCCTTCCTCATCCTGACGTGGAGGGGATGGTTGCCGCCCTGAACCGGGGAGATTTAAACGGTATGGCAAAGCGCACGGGAAATGTCTTCGAGACTGTTTTGGAGTTGGCAGAGCGGCGGGAAATCGAGTCTATCAAGGAAATCCTTCTCCGCCGCGGGGCCCTGGCCGCCGCCATGTCCGGCTCCGGCCCGGCGGTGTTCGGGATTTTTGTCCCGGACGGGGACGCCGCCGGGGCGGCAGAGGAGCTGAAGCGCCGCTATGCCCAGGTATTTGAGGCGAAGCCCGTGGGGCGGCTGATGCAGGACCCCGTCCCCTGTCCCCCGCAGGGGGAACCGGAGCGGATAGGCTCTTAGCCCCCCAGCAGCACCGGGACCTCCTCCCGGATAGCAAGGCTCTCCGGCGTGACGGCGCAGCCCCAGGCGCACACACGCACCCCCCGCGCCGCCGCCTCCCGCAGCGCCGCGCCGAAGGCGGGGTGGGTCTCGTCGTTGGGGGCGACGCTCCGCATTCCCTCCATCTGCACCACGAACACTAGCGCCGCCCCCAGCCCGGCCTCCGCCGCCTTTTGGAGCTCCCGGATGTGCTTCACGCCCCGCTCCGTGGGCGCGTCGGGGAAGCGGGCCGCGCCGCCGTCCTCCAGCGTCACGCCCTTGACCTCTATTAAATAACGCCCCTTCCCGCTCTCCACGCAGAAGTCCAGCCGGGAGTCCCCGTAGACGTACTCCCGGCGGAGGACCGCCCCCTCCGGGAGCTGGGGCTCCAGCCACTCGGCGAAAACACGGTTGGGGGCCTGGGCGTCCATGTTCACCAGCAAATCCCCCTTTTGGACGGCAATCAGGTCATAGGCCGTCTTCCGGTCCGGGCTGCCGCTTTTTTCAAGATACACCGCCGCTCCGGGAACCAGCAGCTCCCGGCAGCGGCCCGTATTTTTTACGTGGACGGTCTGCACGGCCCCCTCCGCCTCCACCTGGGCCACAAAGCGGTTGGGCCGGGACAAAAATCGCCCGGGCACGACGGATTGATACTGCATAGAGCCCTCCTTTCCCCCGGGAGCCGGAATTCTTGTCGGTTTCTTAGCGGATAAATCCGCCGGTTTTCTCCCGGGATTCGCAAAATTATACCATGTTTTGCCCCCTGCGTCCAGTCTTTCGGGGCTCCGGGAAGAGGGCCGCGAAAAACCCTGATAAAATTTTCCCAAAGTCATTGTTTTTTTCGGCGGAAATTGATACAATAGCCTCGCATCTTATTTTTTGGGAGGGAGCATATGGAACCTTCAAGTCTGTTTGTCTGCCTGATGGGCATGGGCACCGTGTTCTTCGGGCTCATCTGCCTCATCGTCCTGACGATGATCATGGGCAAGCTCGTGGGCGGCCGCGCGGCCCCCGCCGCCGCTGCCCCGGCCCCGGTCCCCGCGGCTGCCGCCGCCCCGGAGGGCAACCGCCAGGAAATCGCCGCCGCCGTCTCCGCCGCCATCGCGGAGGAGCTGGGCGCCGGCATCACGGGCATCCGCATCGTGTCAATGAAAAAACTGTAAGAAACAAGAAGGAGAGCGCATCATGAAAAAGTACAAAGTTACCGTCAACGGCACCGCCTATGAGATTGAGCTGGAGGAGCTGACCGGAGCCGCCCCCGCCGCGGCCTCCGCTCCCGCCCCCGCCGCGGCCTCCGCTCCCGCCCCTGCTGCGGCCTCCGCTCCCGCCCCTGCTGCGGCCCCTGCGGGCGGCGAGCAGGTCACAAGCCCCATGCCCGGCACCATCCTGGACATCAAGGTCTCCCAGGGCGCTTCCGTCAAGAAGGGCGACGTGCTGATGATTCTGGAGGCCATGAAGATGGAAAACGAGATCATGTGCCCCTGCGACGGCAAGGTCGCTTCCATCAACACCTCCAAGGGCGCGGCGGTGGAGTCCGGCACTCTGCTGTGCGTCATCCAGTAAGGCGCTGGAGGGACTCAAATGGAAGCTATACTGGATTTTGTAAACAGCTCGGGCTTCGCGCTGTTTGCCCAGGGGGACAACTGGAAGTGCCTTTTGATGATCATCATCGCCTGCGGCCTTCTGTACCTGGGCATTGTGAAGAAATTTGAGCCGCTGCTGCTGGTGCCCATCGCCTTCGGCATGCTCATCACCAACCTCCCCGGCGCGGAGATGTACCACGAGATTTTCTTTGCCGGCGGCCATATCCACTGGGACCTCATCGGCGGCGCGCCCGTCACGGCGGAGTTCCTGGCGGAGATGAAGGCCGTGGGCGTGGCCGACGCGGTGCTGGCCACCGCCACGGCGGGCCAGGCCATCTCGCCGGGCCTCATCGACATTTTGTACCTGGGCGTGAAGCTGGGCATCTACCCCTGCCTCATTTTCATGGGCGTGGGCGCCATGACCGACTTCGGCCCCCTGATTGCCAACCCCAAGAGCCTGCTTCTGGGCGCTGCCGCCCAGCTCGGCATCTTCATGACCTTCGTGGGCTGCCGCATGTCCGGCATCTTCTCCTCCGCCCAGGCCGGTTCCATCGGCATCATCGGCGGCGCGGACGGCCCCACCGCCATCTATGGCGCGACGAAGCTGGCCCCGGAGCTGCTGGGCCCCATCGCCGTGGCGGCGTACAGCTACATGGCCCTGGTTCCCGTCATCCAGCCCCCCATTATGCGCCTTCTGACCACTGAGGCCGAGCGGAAGATTGTCATGAAGCCCCTGCGGCAGGTCTCCAAGACCGAGAAGATCATCTTCCCCATCATGGTGGCCGTCTTCGTGGCGCTGCTGGTGCCCTCCGCCGCTCCCCTCATCGCCTGTTTGATGCTGGGCAACCTCTTTAAGGAGTGCGGCGCGGTGGAACGCCTGAGCAAGACGGTTCAGAACGAGCTCATCAACATCGTCACCATCTTCCTGGGCGTCTCCGTGGGCGCTACCGCCACGGGCCGTACCTTCCTCAGCCTCCAGACCATCGCCATCATGGCCATGGGCATCGTGGCCTTCGGCTTCGGCACCGCCGGCGGCGTGGTCCTGGCCAAGATCATGAACCTGTTCCTGAAGGAGAAGATCAATCCCCTCATCGGCTCTGCCGGCGTGTCCGCCGTGCCCATGGCCGCCCGGGTCTCCCAGGTGGAGGGCCAGAAGGCCAATCCCAGCAACTTCCTGCTGATGCACGCCATGGGCCCCAACGTGGCCGGCGTCATCGGCTCCGCCATCGCGGCGGGCGTGATGATCTCCCTGTTTGGTTGATAGATAGGAGGTATTGTTATGGCTATGGAATTTTTGTCTAAGAAGCCCCTGTATATCACCGACACCATCCTCCGGGACGCCCACCAGTCCCAGGCGGCCACCCGCATGCGGGTGGAGGATATGCTCCCCGCCTGCGAGGTGCTGGACTCCATCGGCTACTGGTCGCTGGAGTGCTGGGGCGGCGCGACCTTCGACTCCTGCATGCGCTTTTTGAACGAGGACCCCTGGGAGCGTTTGAGAAAGCTCCGCAAGGCCCTGCCCAACACCAAGCTCCAGATGCTCTTCCGGGGCCAGAACATCCTGGGCTACAAGCACTACGCCGACGACGTGGTGGACGCCTTCTGCCGCAAGTCCATTGAAAACGGCATCGACATCATCCGGATTTTCGACGCGCTGAACGATGTGCGGAACCTGGAGCAGGCCATCAAGTCCACCAAGAAGTACGGCGGCATGGTGGAGGCCACCCTCAGCTACACCATCTCCCCCATTCACAGCGAGGAGTACTTTGTCAAGCTGGCGACGGAGCTGGAGCAGATGGGCGCGGACGTGATCTGCGTCAAGGACATGGCGAACCTGCTCCTGCCCATGGACGCCTACTCTCTGGTGAAGAAGCTGAAGGAGACCGTGAAAATTCCCATCCACCTCCACACCCACAACACCACCGGCACCGGCGACATGGTGTACC
Source organism: uncultured Oscillibacter sp. (assembly GCA_910585165.1). Taxonomy (GTDB): domain Bacteria; phylum Bacillota; class Clostridia; order Oscillospirales; family Oscillospiraceae; genus Oscillibacter. The sequence continues at coordinate 16,307 of CAJUBX010000005.1, forward strand.
TCATGGCGGCCTACGCCGGCGTGGACATCGTGGACACGGCCCTGAGCCCCCTGGCCAACGGCACGGCCCAGCCCGCCACGGAGTCCCTGGTGGCCACCCTCCAGGGCACCGTCCGGGACACCAAGCTGGACCTGAACAAGATGAGCGAGGCCGCCGCCCACTTCCGCAAAGTCGCCCAGAAGCTCAAAGAGCAGGGCTCCCTGGACCCCAAAGTCCTGAACGTGGACACCAACACCCTCCTCTACCAGGTCCCCGGCGGCATGCTGTCGAACCTTATCTCCCAGCTCAAGCAGGCGGGCAAGGAGGAGAAGTATTACGACGTGCTGGCGGAGATTCCCCGGGTCCGCAAGGACTTCGGCTATCCCCCGCTGGTCACCCCCACCAGCCAGATTGTGGGCACCCAGGCCGTCATGAACGTGATCGTCGGCAAATACAAAACCTTCCCCAAGGAGTCCAAGGGACTTCTCCGGGGCGAGTATGGCCAGCTTCCCGGCACCGTCAACGAGGAGGTCCGGACCCTGGCCGGCATCAAGCCCGAGGACGTGATCACCTGCCGCCCGGCGGACCAGCTCCAGCCGGAGGTGGAGAAGTACCGGGAGGAATTCAAGGATACCGCCAAGAGCGACGAGGACGTGCTGTCCCTGGCCCTGTTCCCCCAGGTGGCTCCCAAGTTCCTGGCCTGGCGGGACGGCCCCCACGACGAGCCCGCCGCCGCGCCTGCCCCGGCTTCGAAGGCCGCCCCGGCGGACCCCAACGCTGTGCGGGAGCTGTACGTGGAGTTCAAAGGTTAAACTGAATTCATGAAACAGGGACGGCATCTTGCGATGCCGTCCCCTTTTTGTCACCACCAGCTGCGGATATCCGACGCCGTCAGGGATAGTTCGAAGGTCTCCAGGACCTCCCCCGCCTCGCCGTACAGCGTCACGGTGCAGGGCAGCTCCGCCTCCGCCCAGGAATAAACGGTGCCGTCTCCGCTGGGCACGGGCTCCCGGTACCACCAATCCACAAGCTCCGGCAGGGTCAGGTCTGCGGGGTCCACGTCCTCGTCTTCCATGTAATGGCCGCCCACCTCGTAGGGAAAGGCAAACACCTGATCCGCCAGCCGTTCCCCCTCCAGCGTGAACTCCCGGCTTTGCATCCTTCCGTTGGGCTCCGGGTTTTTCTGCGCCCGGACCACAGCCACGGCGGAGGCGGCCTCCCCAAAGGGCCCCGCCGCGTAGATGGCTCCTTCATGCTTCGTGCAGACGGCTCCCTCTCCAAAGACCGGTTCGGGACAGCGCCAGTCCCGGCGGCTTCCCAGGAGACTGTCCCGGTAGCGGAAGATGACGTAGGTCTCCCCGCTCCGGGCCGCGACCGTGGTATAACGCACGGACTGGTTTCCGGAATAGCGCCGCCAGTCCCGCTGCACATACAGCGGCTCCAGCTCCCCCAGGAGATAGTCGTTCCGCACCCGGCGGCACATGCCCTCCACCGTGTAGGGCGGGAAGCCCTGGGACGCGTAGAGCAGGAAAACCAGAAGGATGGACAGGAGAAAATTTCGGACGGTCTTCCGCCCCCGGCTCCAATGCCTCATGCCGCTCCCTCCCATTCCGCCGTCAGGACGGTTCCGGTCCGGGGAATCGTCACCTCCGCCCGGCGGGGCGGCTCCTCCAGAATCAGCAGAATCCGAAAGCGGTAACGGGTCCATCCGTACTGTCCAGGTCCATCGTAGACCCAATATCCGCTGTTTCGTGTGGAACCGTCCCCGGCGTAGGACCCATGGGGGATAGGCCGTCCGTCGGCGGTGACTTCCAGATTCCAATGCTGATCCGGCGAAACCAGGTGCTCATGGAACACATCCTCTGTTTGCGCCCAGACGGTCAGGGGAACCTGGAGCCGGGTCTCGCCGGGAAGCGGGTCGTCCCAATACGTACCGGCGTAGAACTCCGGCTCTCCGGGGGCCAGCCAGAGGTCCAGATAGTCCGTGGCGGCATAGCTTACGCCAAAGGGCGGGCTGGTCCACATGAGCTGGTCCCAGGTTTTCTTCGTCAGGGAAACGGTATACGTGTCCTTCCAGAGCTTCCAGGCCAGCAGCAGCGCCAGGGCCAGCACCAGAACGCGGCTCACCTCCCACAGCCAGCCAAGCCAGGGCTTATGCACTTTATCCAGGGCCCGGCCCACCTCCTGGGCGTTCCCCATGGCCTCCAGGGCCCGCTCCTCCGCCAGCTCCCGGGGGCGGCCCAGGCGGAGGAGGTCCTGCACGTGGTCCTCATAGTGGTCCCGGAGCTCCAGCTCGATGCTCCGGTGGTCCGGGCGGAAGCGGACCTGCTCGCACACGGCGTTTATCCAGATTTGAAAACTGTTCCGCATAGCGCCGCCCCCTCACGCCGGGGCGGCGCTGTTCACCACCGCATCCACCTGGTCCCGGAAGACCGCCCACGCCTCCTTCCGCTCCTCCAGGGCCCGGCGGCCCCTGCGGGTGATGCGGTAGTACTTCCGGGTCCGGCCCTCCCCGGACTTTTTCTCCCGGACGCTGACCAGCCCGTCCGCCTCCAGGCCGTGGAGAATGGGATAGAGGGTCCCCTCCTTCAGGTCGAAGACATGGCTGGACCGCCGGGAAAGCTCTGTGATCATCTGGTAGCCGTACATCTCCTCTCCCGCCAGCAGAGAGAGGACCAGCAGCGTGGTGCTGCCGCTCATCAGGCTCTTGTCAATTTTCATAGTGCGCCTCCTTGCCGCAATACCTCGACTATCTATGCTTATTATACATAGATGATCGAGGATTGTCAAGGGGGAGAAAAAGAGCGTCCCGAAGGACGCTCTTTACGTGTAAGACCGCTCCACCCGGACTTTGGCCTGGAAGCCGCCGTCCAGCACCTGGACGGCGCTTTTGATCTTCTCCTCCACCTCCTGGTCGCTGAGGCGGAAATCAAAGGGCACCGCCGCGTCAAAGACCAGATGCGAGTGCCCCTCCCGGGGCACCACCCGGAAGTCGTGGATGGTAATGCCGCCGTCGATGCAGCGGACCAGGGCTTCCACCTTCCGGCGGGTCTCCTGGGTGACGCCGTCTCCGGTGCATACCGGGTCCATGTGAATCACCGCCTCGCAGCCCAGCCGCTCCCGGAGCTCCCGCTCCACATGGTCAATGCGGCTGTGAAGCTCCAGAAGCTCCCCCTCGGCGGGAACCTCGGCGTGAAGGGAGATCATCCTCCGCCCGGGGCCGTAGTCGTGGACGATGATGTCATGAACCCCCAAGATGGGCGGATGGGAGAGTACCAGGGAGCGGATTTCCTCCACAAACTCCGCCGAGGGCGGCGTGCCCAGCAGGGGGTCCATAGTGGTTTTGGCGGCCTGGAAGCCGGACCAGAGGATGAACAAGGCCACAAGCAGGCCGCCCCAGCCGTCCAGAACCAGGTCCGTGTACCGCTCCGCCAGGGAGGCGATGAGCACCGCAGCCGTGGCGGCGCAGTCGCCCAGAGAGTCCAAGGCGGCGGCCTCCAGGGCAGTGGAACCGATGCGCTTTCCAACCCGGCGGTTATAAAAGGCCATATAGATTTTCACGGCGATGGCGGCGCAGAGGGTGGCCGTCACCTGCCAGCCCCCCTCCGCCGGGACGGGGCGGAGAATCTTCCCCACGGAGGACCTGGCCAGCTCAAAGCCCATCAACAGAATCAGTATGGCCACCACCAGGCCGGACAGGTACTCCGCCCGCCCGTGGCCGAAGGGGTGGTCGTGGTCCGGCTTCTGCTCCGCCAGGTGGAAGCCCAGCAGGGTCACCACGGAGGACCCGGCGTCGGAGAGGTTGTTCACCGCGTCGGCCACCACGGCGATGGACCCGGAGGCCAGGCCCGCCAGCAGCTTGCCCGCAAACAGCAGCAGGTTCAGGAAAATCCCCACCCAGCCGCAGAGGACGCCGTAGACCTTGCGCACCTGGGCCTCCGTTTTTTCCCCGGGCTTGAGGAATATGCGGGCCAGCACCGTAATCACAAAATCAGCTCCCCTCGCAGGAATTTGCAAATATTACTTCTGAAATAAAGATTCGAAAATAATACCACAGGATATGCGGGAGAGCGGCCGTTTCATACCGCTCTCCCCTTTCTTATTTCTTCCCCGGCAGCACCAGTTTCATGTGGCAGCACAGGTCGTCCAAGTCCCGGTCCGTGGCGGCGGGAACGCGCAGCTTGGCCCCGCAGTCCCGGCAGATGAGGTCCACGGCGGAGCGCCGGACCTCCATACCATAGCGGCCGCTGCCGCAGGCGCAGGTGATTCCGCCGGGCCGGGAGGCGATGTCCCTCAGCTCGGAGAGGACCTCGTACATGATGACGCTGTCCAAAAACGCCTCGTCCCCTCCCTGCCTGCGCTCCTTCTCCGCCAGAATGGCCAGCTCCCGGAGCTGCTTTTCCACCGTCCCCTCGGGGCCGATGAAGCAGCAGAACTGCTTCGTTCCGGCGCAGGCCAGGGCGGTTCCGCCCCCCTCCAGCACACGCTCCGGCGGGCAGACCGCAGTGTGAGTCCCGCCGCAGAGCCCGCAGGGCACCGTCAGCCTGTAGCGCTCCCCGTCAAAGGCCGCCGTCAGGGCGGAGCCGCCGCAGCCGCACTCCACCTCCGCGCCGGACGCCTCCAGGGCGAAGACAGAGCGGGTTTTCATGACGGTCTTCCCGCACTTGGGGCAAAGATATCCAAAGGTCCGCATTTCCTCGCGCATGGCAGGGCACCTCGCTCAAGCCTCTCCGGCGGAGCCGAAGGGCGGTGTAGTTAGATTCAAAAGTATACCATAAAAGAGAAACAAAGTCCAGCGCTTTTTGTGCACACTGCGGGAAAACCGCGCCTGCGGCGGCGCGGCCCAAAAAGAGAGGCCCGTCCGAAAGGACGGGCCTGAAAGCCTCTTTGGGTTCTGTTCGCGCCCCGTCAGTCGGTGACGTAGGGCAACAGCGCGATCTGGCGGGCCCGCTTGATGGCCTCAGTCAGCTGGCGCTGGTGCATGGCGCAGGTGCCGGTGGTCCTGCGGGGCAGGATCTTCGCCCGCTCAGAGATAAAGCGGCGCAGCTTGGCGGCGTCCTTATAATCAATGTGCTCGCACTTCTCGGCGCAGAACTGGCAGACCTTGCGGCGCTTGCCCCGCATCGGACGGGCGGGCCTGGATTCACGATCGAAAGCCATGAAATTTCCTCCTTCATTCCGGTATCCCAGGGGCGGTTCTCCCCCGAAACCCGTCAAACTCAAAACGGCAGATTGCCGTCCTCCTCGCTGATCTCAGCGAAATCAGATTCTCCCCCGAAGCCGGAAGTCCTGCCCCCGGCCGCAGGCGCGCCGTAAGCGGGAGGCGCTCCATAAGAGCCTCCGCCGTATTCGCCGCCGCCGTCCCGCTTGGAGTCCCCGAAATAGACGTTGTCGGCCACGACCTCGGCGCTTCTGCGCTTGCCGCCCTCGCGGTCGGTCCAGTCGCGAATCTGCAGGCGGCCCTCCACCACGGCCATGCGGCCCTTGGAGAAATACTTGCTGACGAATTCCGCCGTATTCCGCCAGGCCACCACGTCGATGAAATCCGTCTCCTTTTCGCCGCTCTGGGACTTGAAATCCCGGTCGCAGGCGACGGAAAAGGACGTGACAGCGGTGCCGCTCTGGGTGCGGCGAAGCTCGGGGTCACGGGTCAGGCGGCCCATGATGATGATCTTGTTCAGCATCCGGGGCTCCTCCTTATTCGCCCTTGCAGACGATCAGGGAACGCATGATGCCGTCGGTAATGCCGAGAACGCGGTCCAGCTCCTTGGGGAAGGACGGCTCGCTGGTGAAGCTCATCAGCACATAGTAGCCGTCGTTTTTGTAGTCGATGGGATAAGCCAGGCGGCGGGCGCCCCACTCCTCCACCTCGACGGCGGAGCCGTTCTGCTCAGCCAGGGTCTTGAACTTCGCGACGAGAGCGGCGATGTTCTCCTCCCCCTGTGCAGGGTCGATGATATACACGACCTCATAATTGGCAGTAACCTTTGCCATATTTGCACCTCCTTTTGGACAAATGGCCCTCATTCTTTTGATGAGAGCAAGGATATGCCTGCGGATGCAAGCCTAATTATTATATCGGAATCTGGGGAAATGTCAAGGAAAACTTTCCCCGTCCGCTTTCAAATTTGGGGAGGCGGATTCTGCCGAGATTAGCTGTCCGCCCCCCTCCGGGCAAATACAAAGAGGACCGCCGCCCTTCGACAGTCCTCTTTGTATTTCGTCGTTTTTTCCTCAAGCCCGCGCCTGTTTCTGCGGCAGGGCCTGGGGCAGGGGCGGCAGGACCCGCTGCTCCAGATAGATGGCCTTCAGACGCTTCCCCACCTGCTCCAGGCTCCGGGACTCCGCCACCGCCCGCCCGGCGGCGGTGAGGTCCGGCAGGGTTCCCGCCAGCAGACCAGATACAATCCGTTGAAATTCGTCATTATCCGACGCTTTGTATACATTTTCCCCATTCTCCAGCCAGCCGCCGTAGACCGGGATGTCCCGCAGCACCGTGGGCACGCCGCAGGCGAGGGCCTCCAGCACCACGATGCCCTCCGTCTCCTCATGGCTGAGGAAGGCGAACACGTCCGCCCCCTGGTACGCCTGGCGCAGCTCCTCCCGGCCCACGAAGCCGGGAAACCGCACGTTGCCGGGGGCGTTCTCCATGGCCCGGACAATCTCCTGGGGAATCAGCTTGGGATTCGTCCAGCCAAACCACAAAAACTCCGCCTCCGGAATCCGCCGGGCCAGCTCCAAAAACTCGGGAAGTCCCTTCCGGGCAATCATGTGGCCTACGGAGACCACCACTTTCTTGTCCTCCTCCAGCCCGTACCGGGCCCGGAGGGCGGCGCGGGCGGCGGCGTCCGGCTTAAAAAACGCCGTGTCCACGCCGTTGGAAATGCTGTACACCGGCTTTTTCAGCCCGTAGCTCTCCAGCAGCTGCCGGGAGTACTCCGTGGGGGTCAGCACCACGTCTCCCAGGCCGTAGCAGAAGGTGATCCACCGCTTGAACAGCGGCGCCAGAATATCGGAGCCCTTGAAGGAGGAGCGGAAGTCCTCCATGGTAGAGTGGCCGTACCAGACCACCTTCCGCCGCCGGAGCTTGGCCCCCAGGGCGGCTAGGACAGAGTCTGGCAGGATGGTGTTCACATGGACGGCGGCGGCGTCCGCCGTCCAGCGGTCCGTCGTGGCCACGCCGGAGCGCCGGAGGCACTCCCGCTGGTGGCGGATGGCCTGTCCCACGCCGCTGCGGCCGACGATTTTCTCGCCGCCGCTGTAAATGTAAATCCGCATACAGCCTCCCCGCCCCAGTGGTTTGCGCCTGCGCTCCCGTTTGCGGAGACGCAGGTTTTCCGCACGCTGCGGCGCCGCGGTTTTCCGGCCCGCGGCCGCCTGATTTCATCATAGTTTTTCATTTTTGGGCGCACAAAACCAAGCGGGCGGTCTGTCCGCTTTTTTTGCTCACGCTCAGTTTTTCACAAAAGCCGCCGGTTTATGGCGGAAAATTTTTCAAAAGCCTGGAAACAGCACCTTCCACAGGGCCACCAGCCCCATGCTGTACAGGGCGATGTTGAAGGGCTTTCCCAAGAGGATGATGGCGGTATACCGCTTCCAGGTCATGCTGGTGGTGCCCGCCAGGTAGCAGAGGAAGTCGTCCGGGGCGATGGGCAGGAAGATGGACCAGAAAAAGAGCTTGGCGAAGCGGTCCCGCTTCTCGGTCCAGGCGTCGTACTTGGCGATGGTATTCTCTGAAAACAGCAGGTACAGCAGCGGCCGCCCGCAGTTCTTCGCCACGGCGAAGGCCAGGAGGGAGCCGATGCAGATGCCCACGTAGTTATACGCAAAGCCCCAGATTGGCCCGAAGAGGACCACCCCCACCAGGCAGCCCAGGCCCCCCGGCAGGATGGGCACCACCACCTGCACCGCCTGAAAGACGGTGAACAGCAGAGCCCCGGCAAAGCCCCACTTCATCACCAGCTCCTGGAGCTTTTCCTGGGAGGTCAGTATCCCCGTCTGCCAGCCCCAGACGGCCACCGCCACGCAGATGGCAAAGCCGGTGAGGGACGCCGCCTGAAGCGCCCGCTTTTCAATGGGAACGGCCTGCTGTTTCATGCCGGAATCCTCCCCGCCTCTCCGCGCTCCATCTGCTCAAGGTAAATGGCCTCCGCCCGCTCTCCGAAGCGCCGGGCGGAGTACTCCTCCCCGGTCTCCCGGGCGGCGCGGGACAGCTCCTCCCGCCGCTGGGGATGGGCCAGGAAATCCTCCAGCTTCCGGCGGAAGTCCGCCTCGTCCCGGTACTGCCAGCCGTTCTCCCCGTCCCGGACCACGCCCAGAAGGCAGGGGTCCGCCCGGCAGAGCACCGGCACCCCCGCCGCCAGGGCCTCGGCGTAGGTAAGGCCCTGGGTCTCGCTGGTGGAGGCGCTGACAAACAGGTCCCCCAATTGATACCACTCGGCCACCTGCTCCGCCGGAACCATTCCGGCAAACACAACGTCCGGAGCGGCGAGGCCCAGGCCCGCGGCCACGTTCTCCAGCCGCCTGCGGTCCGGCCCGTCCCCCACCAGGAGGAGGGTCACGCCGCCAGGGCCCATGCCCGCCCGGAAGCGGAGGAGCTCATCCACCCGCTTCTCCTCGGCGAGCCGCCCCACGAAAACCAGCACCGTCCGGTCCTGGGGAATGTCCAGGCTGGCCCGGAGCACCGCGCTGCGCAGGGGGTCCGGCGCCTTTTGAAACTGCCGCAGGTCGATGCCGGAGGGCACCACGAAAACCGGCTTTCGCACGCCGTAGCCCTGGAGGAGCAGCCGCACCTTGGCGGTGGGGGCGATAAGGCAGTCCGTGTGGGAGGCGGCCCAGCGGGTGAAGACGGCGGCGGCCTTCTTCCCAAAGCGGACGTTGGGCGAAAAGTAATGGGTGTAGTCCTCGTACACCGTGTGATAGGTGTGGACCAGGGGAATCTCCAGCTCCTCGGCAATGCGCCGGGCCAGGAAGAAGGTGGAGAACTCACACTGGGAATGGACCACGTCGGGCCCCCACTCCACAATCTCCCGGACCCACTTTCCCGCAAGAGCCGTCCGCAGCCGCGCGCCGGGGTAAATCAGCCCCGCCGCCACGGAGCCAAGATACGTCACGCCCTCCCGCCTGTAGGAATGGCGGTTCTGGGAGAGGGTCAGGACCCGGACCTCGTGGCCCCGGTCCTCCAGCTCCCGGCGGAGATTCTTTACCGAAGTGACCACGCCGTTCACCGCAGGAACGTACCAGTCGGATGTAATCAAAATTTTCATGGCAGACCTCGCTTCTCATGTCTCAAGTATATTACGGGGCAGGCAAGCGGAATTCTCCAAAACTTTGAAGAAATTTTTCCGCTTGTGTGATTGTACTATCGTATTAGCAATAATAATACAGTTAATACAGTTTGTCAAGGGGGCGGGGAAATTTTTTTGGGAGGAGCTTCGGCATTTCCCAAGCATACGACATTCGCCGGAAAAGAGAGTTACAAAAAAGGAACAGGTTTGTTACTCCTCGTCATTTTTCTCCGTCCTCCGCCGCATCCACTGTACCGCAGAAATCTGTCCAGGTTCTTTCCGAAATCTAACGGTTTTGAAAGGTTTCAAAACCGGGCCCCGCCGGCGAAGCCGCAGGCGGGGCCCGGAAAGAGGGGGATCAGTTGCCTCCGCCCACGATTTTTCCGTAAGCCCGGGCCGTCAGCACGAACACCAGGGCGTAAATCAGGCAGAATGCCGCCAGCGTCCCCGCCGTGCAGAGTGCGAACAGCTTCACGTCAAAGAGGTTGAACAGCTCCAGCATCTTGGAGAGCATGGGGAAGGCCATGAAAATGTGCAGCCCCGCCGCCCCCAGGGGCAGGAAGAACACCAGCAGAATCTGGCTGTGGATGGAGGCGCGGATTTCCTGGCCGCTCATGCCCACCTGGCGGAGGATGAGATAGCGCCGCTGGTCCTCGTAGCCTTCGGAGATCTGCTTATAATAGATAATCAGCACCGTGGCCAGCAGGAACAAAATTCCAAGGAAGACCCCCAGGAACAAAAACCCGCCGTACATGGCATAGAACTCCTGGGCGTTGTCCTGCTTGCTGGTGAAGCTTACGCCGCCGTCCCGCCGGCTGAGGACGCTTAGGGCCCTCTCCGTCTGGGCTGTCTTCTCCTCATAAGTCCCCGGCAGATTCATCTGTATCCGGAACTGCCGGGCGCTGCGGGAGGTGTCCAGGTCCATGATCCGCGCCGCCGTCTCGTGGTCGGCCACCACCAGAAACAGGGAGGAATCCTCCGCCCCCAGCAGGGTTGTGACAGCATGATGGATGGTTTCCGTGATGACCTCCCGAACATGGAAGGCGAGGGTCACGCCGTCCATGCCGGTCTCCTTGGGGATGTCCTCCGGCCAGTCGGAGAAGTAAGCCGCGATGGTGAAGTCCGCCGGGAAGTTCGGCAGGTTCCGGGGGCAGGCCAGCACCTCGTCCGGGGCCAGGATGTAATGGCTGCCGGTCAGACGGTTGTAGTCCTCCGCCGCCACCACCTCCACCTCCGTGCGCAGGCAGCTCTGGTCCAGGTTCAGGGAGACCTCCCCGCCCCGCACGCCGCAGTAAACCCAGTAGCGGGTGTAGTACCGGGAACCGGCAAAGCCCCCGGCGGCGTTTACGGCGGCCTCCACCTCCTTCATGTGGTCCATGGGGTCCCCCGGCTCGTTCTCCAGGTCCTGGGTAAACTCAATGTCGTAGGGGAACATCTCGTTCAGGGAATTCTCCAGGCCGATGTTCATGGCAATGGTGGTGGAGACCGTCACCAGCACCATGGTGGAGAGAATGCAGATGCTGGCAAGGCCCACGGCGTTTTGCTTCATCCGGTAGAGAAGGCCGGAGACGGCGGTGAAGTGCCGGGTCCGGTAGTAGAATTTCGGGTTGGCCCGGAGCCCTTTCAGCAGGGCGACGGACCCGGCGGTGAACAGGCAGTAGGTGCCGGTGATCACCAGGAACACCGCCCCGAAGAACAGCAGCATGGCGTCAATGGGGTTCTTCGTGGTGATGGCCAGGAAATAGCCGCCTCCCAGGGTCAGTACGCCCAGGATGACCAGCAGCCACTTGGTCCGGGGCTCCCGCTCCCCGGCGGAGGCGCTGTGGAGCAGCTCCACCGGCCTGGCCCGGCCGACGCTCCAGAGGTTTCGCAGCAGCGTGCACAAAAACAGCAGGCCGAAGAGGACCGCCGTCTCCCAAATGCCCCGGAAGGAGACCTCCATGCCGAACTGGGCGGGGACGCGGGCCATTTTCAGCAGGATCAGGACCACGCCCTTGGAGAACAAAATTCCCAGGAGAATGCCTCCCGCCAGGGCGGCGGCGGCGCAGAACAGCGTCTCCCAGAAGCAGGTCCGGGCAATGTGCCGCTTTTCCATTCCCAGGATGTTGTAAAGCCCCAGCTCCCGCCGCCGCCGCTTCATGACGAAGCTGTTGGCGTAGAGCAGGATGGTGGCCGAGAGGACCGCCGCCACCATGCAGCCCACTCCGGCGAAGCTTTTGAGGTACATGGCTCCCCGGACGTTTTCCAGGCCCTCGTTCCAGCTGAGGAACTGAAGGATGTAGTACATGGCCGCCGTCACCGTGCAGGCCAGAAGATAGGGGCCGTAAAAGCGCCCGTTGCGCATGAGGTTCACCAGGGCCAGGCGGGGAAAGAAGCCGGACTTACGCACGGGGCTCGCCCCCTTGCGTCAGCACCGTCAGGGTGTCGGAGATTTTGGCGAACTGGGCCTCGGCGCTCTGGCCGCCCCGGTAGAGCTGGTGATAGACCTGCCCGTCCCGGAGGAACAGCACCCGCCCGGCGTGGCTGGCGGCCTTGACGGAGTGGGTGACCATGACGATGGTCTGGCCCGAGCGGTTGATCTCCCCGAAGAGCTCCAAGAGATTATCGGAGGCCCGGGAGTCCAGGGCCCCGGTGGGTTCGTCCGCCAGAACCAGCTGGGGGTCCGTAATCAGGGCCCGGGCCACGGCGCAGCGCTGCTTCTGCCCGCCGGAGACCTCGTAAGGGTACTTGCCCAGAATCTCCGCAATGCCCAGCTGCTCCGCGATGGGCCGGAGCTTTTTCTGCATCTCCCGGTAGTCCCGCCCCGCCAGCACCAGGGGCAGAAAGATGTTGTCCTGGAGGGAGAAGGTGTCCAAAAGGTTAAAGTCCTGGAACACGAAGCCCAGGTGGGACCGTCGGAAGGCCGCCAGGTCCCGCTCCCGGATATCGGAGAGGGCCTTCCCGTTCAGGAAGACCTCCCCGGCGGTGGGGCGGTCCAGGGCCGCCAGGATATTCAGCAGGGTGGTCTTGCCGGAGCCGGACTCGCCCATAATGGCCACATACTCCCCGGCCTCCACGGAAAAATTCACGTCCGCCAGGGCCGTAACCTGGGTGCCGCCGAAGCGGGTGGTGTAGATTTTTTGAAGGTGCTGTACTTCCAGTAATGACATATTGCCGTCCTCCTCTTGGGTTATGGGCCTATTGTACCAGCTCCCGGCCCGCCCTGCCATAACCCTGCCTTACAGTTTCCCTCCGCAGCTTACATTTTTGTAAGATACCATTTTAATTTTTAGCGGCAGGTACTACCCAAAGCCGAAAAAGCGTGGTATGATAATACGGTTAAAGCAGAACGGCCCGGAGGAGGAAGGCCCTTGAAAAAGCGAATTTCAGTCCTGGCGGCGGCGCTGCTGCTGTCCGCGGCGCTTGGCGGATGCGGCGGCTTCCACGTGGAGTTTAACCCCGAGGAGCTTTACGCCCTGCCGGAGCTGCCCGCCAAATATACGGAGCTGAACGCCCAGCTCAGCGCCATTTTGGAAGACGGCGCGGAATACGCCGCCCCCGCTTCCGGCACAAACATCCAGCCCGTCCAGCTGACGGACCTGGACGGCGACGGAACCCAGGAGGCCGTGGCCTTCTTCCGCAAGGCGGAGGACGAAAAGCCCCTGAAAATCTATATCTTCTCCGCCAGGGGGGACCGCTACGAGCAGTCCGCCGTCATTGAGGGCAGCGGCGCGTCCGTCTACAGCGTGGTTTACAGCGACCTGGACGGCGACGGGCGGACGGAGCTCATCGTGGGCTGGCGGGTCAACGCCGAGCTCCAGGCCCTTTCCGTCTACGCCCTGGGCCCCGCCGGGCCCCAGGAGCTGCTGCGCAGCGTCAGCTACGTCCGCTATTCCAGCATCGACCTGGACGGCGACGGCCTGCGGGAGCTGGTGGTCCTCCACGCCGACGAGGAGGGGGGCGGCGCGGCGGACTATTACGACTGGCACGACGGCGGCCTGACCCCCCAGTCCCCGGCCCGCATCTCCGTCACCATGGCGGAGCTGAGCCAGCAGGGCCGCCTCACCGCCGGGACGCTGCGGGACGGGGTTCCCGCCCTCTTTGTCACCGGCGTGACGGAGCAGTCCGGCGCGGTGACGGACATCCTGGCCCTGCGGAACGGGGAGCTCACCAACATCGTCCTCTCCGAGGCCACCGGCGTTTCCGGGGAGATCGCTCCTTTTTATAACCTCTATCCCATGGACATCAACGGCGACGGGCTGACGGAGGTCCCCGTCCCCGTCTCTCCCGGCGGCTCCGCCCCCTTCCACCGGATCGACTGGCGCTCCTTCGGCCTGGACGGCTCCGGGGAGACGGCGGCCGGCACCTACCACTGCGTGGAGGACGGCTGGTATCTCCAGCTTCCCGCGGCCTGGATTGGCCACGTGGAAACGGAGCGCAGCAGCGCCGGAGGCGACTCCAGCGTCACCTTCTACGTCCTGAACGAGGAGGCCGTCCGGGGCGCGGCCATTCTGCGGATCACCGCCCTCACCGGCTCCGGCCGGGAGATCCGGGCCACCCGGGGCAACCGCTTCCCCCTCAGCCGCCAGTCCGACGTGATTTACACCGCCGAGCTGCCGGAGGAGCCCCCCTGGAACCAGGCCATGACGGCGGAGGAGGTCCGGGCGGCCTTCAGCCTCATCGCCCGGGACTGGATTCCCGGGGACGTTTAAAAGCCCCAGGGCCCTCCGGGCCCCGTCCCACTATGAAAGGAAGAAGCGCCATGAAAAAAGTGTTGGTTTTGGAGGATGAGGCCAGCATCCGCGGCTTCATCGTCATCAACCTCCGCCGGGCCGGCTACGACGTGATCGAGGCCGAAAGCGGCGAGGAAGCCCTGGAACGCCTCCGGGAGAATCCGGACGCCCGGGTCGCGCTGCTTGACATCATGCTTCCCGGCATCGACGGGTTCGAGGTCTGCCGCCGCATCCGGGCCACCAACAGCCGCATCGGCATCATCATGCTCACCGCCCGCTCCCAGGAGATGGACAAGGTGACGGGCCTGATGACCGGGGCGGACGACTATGTGACCAAGCCCTTCTCTCCGGCGGAGCTCACCGCCCGGGTGGACGCGCTGGTCCGCCGCTCCGGCGGGGAGGAGCCTCCCCAGGCCGCCGGGGAGCTGAGCCAGCCCCCTTTCCTGCTCAATACCCGGAACCGGACCCTGGAGAAGAACGGCCAGCGGATTAAGCTGACCCAGGTGGAATATTCCATTATGCGGGTCTTTATGGAAAACCCCGGCAAGGCCCTCTCCCGGGAGGAAATTCTGGACATGGTCTGGGGCCGGGACTACTTCGGGGAGCTGAAAATCGTCGACGTGAACATCCGCCGCCTCCGGCTCAAAATCGAGGACAACGTGCAGAACCCCGCCTACATCACCACCGTCTGGGGCTACGGCTACAAGTGGGGGCTGTGACGGCATGGAGGAACAGGCGATGGAAAAGGAGCAGCGGTGGAAATCCCTCCGCCTGCGGGGCCTGCGGCAGCGGTGGATTTTCAACTCCATCCTCCCCATTGCGGCCCTGCTGGTGCTGGTGGTGGCGCTGTTTTCCGCGGGCATTTCCAATTACTATTACGGCACCATGCAAAAGGGCCTGGAGACCCGGGCCCAGGCCCTGGCCAACTCCTTCAACGAGTATTTTATGGACAACGGCTTTTCCAGCTATTACCAAAAGGCCGTCCAGTCCGCCGAGAGCTTCGAGGATAAAAACCGCATCGAGCTCCAGTTCATCGGCTCCAGCGGCCGCATTCAGGTCTCCACCTCCGGCCTGACGGCAGGGACCTATCCGGGCACCGACGACATCCTCCAGGTCCTCCAGGAGAACAAGACCGCCCCCACCCCCTATCAGGGCCGGGACCTGGAGACGGGAGAGGAGATTCTGGCGGTTTCCTGCCCCCTGACGGTAAACGGCCGGGTGGTGGGCGTCATGCGGCTGGTGACCTCCCTCCGGGCGGTGGACCGGCAGGTCATGACCGCCGTGCTGGCCATCTTCCTCATCGCCCTTCTCTGCATGCTGCTGGTGGTGTTCTCCAACCTTCTTTTCATCAACAACGTGGTGGAGCCTGTGGCGGTGGTGACGGAGGCGGCCAAGCGCATCTCCGCCGGAAGCTACGGCGCCCGGATCGAGAACAAGTACTCCGACGAGCTGGGGGAGCTGGTGGACAACATCAACGACATGTCCCTGAAAATCAGCCAGAACGAAAAGATGAAAAGCGAGTTCATCTCCTCCGTCTCCCACGAGCTGCGCACCCCCCTCACGGCCATCAACGGCTGGGGCGAAACCATTTTGGAAGACGGCCTCACCGACGACCCCGAGCAGCTCCGCCGGGGCATCCGGGTGATTGTGAACGAGTCCCGCCGCCTTTCCAACATGGTGGAGGAGCTTTTGGAGTTCTCCAAGATGGAGGACGGCCGCTTCACCCTCCAGATTGAGGACGTGGACCTCCAGGCGGAGCTGGAGGACGCGATTTTCACCTACCAGGAGCTGTTCCGCCAGGACGGCATCGCCCTGGAGTACCACCCCGGCGACGGGGACCTGCCCCTGATCCGGGGGGACTCGGAGCGGCTGAAGCAGGTGTTCTGCAACGTGCTGGACAACGCCGCCAAACACGGCGGCGCGGGCCGGCGCATTACGGCCTCCATCACCCAGGAGGGCGGCGCACAGGTGGTCCGGGTCCGGGATTACGGCCCCGGCATTCCGGAGGAGGAGCTGCCCTTTGTGAAGCAGAAGTTCTATAAGGGCACCTCCCGCGCCCGGGGCAGCGGCATCGGCCTGGCGGTGTGCGACGAGATCATCGGCCTCCACGGCGGCGTCTTCACCATCGGCAACGCTGACGGCGGCGGCGCGGTGGTGACCATCAAGCTCCCGGTACGGGCCTGAGAATCCGCCCCAAAAGCTCGAACGTCCGTTTGCATTTTGCGGCGCTTTGTGATATACTGGGGAAGCGCTGATTAAATCAACGTGCGCAGATTTAATCAATGGTTCCCTAGATCAACGCGAAGAAAGGAACTTCCATGGCAGAAGAAAACAAATCCCGCGCCTTCCGCACCAGCATCGGCGGCCAGGCGCTTATCGAGGGCATTTTGATGCGGGGCCCGGAGAAGCAGGCCATTGTGGTCCGGGACCAGGAGGGGGAACTGGTGGAGAAGGCAGAAACCCTCCGCTTCATCAAGGACCGCTATCCCATCCTGGGGGTCCCCCTGATCCGGGGAACCGTGAACTTTTTGGATTCCATGGTGAATGGGGTGAAGGCCCTGATGTACTCCGCCGACTTCTACCCCGAGGAGGAGGCGGCGAAACCCTCTAAATTTGAGCTGTGGCTGGAAAAGCATCTTCCGGCCAAGAAGCTGGAAAGCGCCGTGGTGGCCCTGGCGGTGACGCTGGGCGTGGGCATGTCCGTATTCCTCTTTATGGTCCTGCCCACCCTGCTCACCGGGGGCATTCTCCACTTCTTCCCCGGCTTCCCCCTGTGGGGGCGGAACCTGGCGGAGGGGCTTTTGAAGGTGGTCATTTTCATGGCCTACCTGATTCTCTGCTCCCGGCAGAAGGACATTTACCGGGTCTTCCAGTACCACGGGGCGGAGCACAAGACCATCTTCTGCTATGAGGCGGGCCTGCCCCTGACGGTGGAGAACGTCCGCCGCCAGCCCCGGCACCATCCCCGCTGCGGCACAAGCTTTTTGTTCGTGGTCATCTGTGTGTCCATCCTTTTTTCCAGCATCTTCTTCGGCATCTGGCCCGTCACTAACGCCTGGCTGCGGACGGCGGTGCATCTCCTCCTGCTGCCCCTGGTGGTGGGGGTGACCTATGAGTTCAACCGCTGGGTCGGGCGGCACGTCCAGGACAGCCGCCTGGCGAAAATCCTGACGGCCCCCGGCCTCTGGATGCAGAATTTTACCACCAACGAGCCGGACGACGGCATGATCGAATGCGCCATCCGCTCCCTGGAACTGGTGCTGCCCTCGGAAAAGGGAAAGGACGCGTGGTAGTCTCAAAGGGAGACTTCGTCTCCCCTCCAGATTCCCTCCGCCGGTCTGCGGACCGCCGCCCCCGGCGGCTATGCCGCAGGGAGAGGCGCTGCTGCGCCGCCAGGATAATGATTGAAATTATTTCTCCGCCCTGCGGAGAAAGCGGGGTGATTTCCCTTGGCAATCACGTATAACGACCTCTATCTGGACGTTCGGCGGCAGCTCCGGGAAAGCGGGGTGGAGGCTGCCACCCTGGAGGCCCGGGAGCTGGTGTGCTTCGGCACCGGAAAAAGCCGGGAGGAGCTTCAGCGGGACAGCCGCCTGTACGCCTCCCCGGAGCGGGAGGCCCAGGTCCGGCGGCTGGTGGAGCGGCGCATGGCCGGGGAGCCGGTGGCCTATCTCATCGGCGAGTGGGAGTTTTACGGCCTGCCCCTGGACATCTCCCGGGATGTGCTCATTCCCCGGGCGGACACGGAGGTGCTGGCCGAACAGGCCATCGCCTACATACAAACGCTGGGAGAGTGCCGGGTGCTGGACCTCTGCGCGGGCAGCGGCTGTGTGGGCCTCGCCATCGCCTCTCAGGTCCCCAGGGCACGGGTGATTCTAGGGGAGCTGAACGACAGCGCCCTGAAAATCTGCCGCCAGAACATCCGGCGCAGCGGCCTCGCCGGGCGGGTGACGCCCCTCCAGGCGGACGCGCGGGAGAAGCCCCCCCGCTCCCTGGGGGAGTTCCAATGCATCGTCAGCAACCCGCCCTACATCCCCACGGGGGACATTCCCGGGCTGGACCCCTCCGTCCGGGATTACGAGCCCCATCTGGCCCTGGACGGCGGGGCGGACGGCCTGGACTTTTACCGCTCCATCAGCGGATATTGGAAGGAGGCCCTGGCCCCCGGCGGGCGGCTCTGCTTTGAGGTGGGTATCGGCCAGGCGGACGCGGTGCTCCGGCTGATGCGCGGCCAGGGCTTCGGCGACTTGCAGGTAATCAAGGACCACGGCGGCATTCCAAGAGTGGTGCTGGGTTCCCTCTGCCAGGAAATTTAAGGAGGTACGTCATGGAAAAGAGGCTCTACAAAATCGGCCCGGGAAAAATGGTGGACGGCGTATGCGGCGGCATCGCCCAGTACTTCGGCCTGGACCCCACGCTGGTGCGTCCTGCGTGGATTGTCTTCACCGCCATGGGCGGCAGCGGCATCATCGCCTATATCCTCTGCGCCGCCATCTTCCCCCGGGAGCCCGAGGAATTTTAAATAACCTGCCAAAGATATTTTATAAACTATTTATATAATAATTCAGGAGGAAACCAGCATGGCAAAGGACAAAGCGCCCCTGCCCACCGCGGCTCCGGCCTCGGACAAGAAGAAGGCCATCGACAGCGCCATGAGCCAGATTGAGAAGATGTACGGCAAGGGCTCCATCATGCGCCTGGGGGACCGGACGGCTTTGAATGTGGAGTTCATCCCCACCGGCTCCTTGGCGCTGGATGTGGCGCTTGGCATCGGCGGGCTCCCCAAGGGGCGCATCATCGAGATTTACGGGCCGGAGTCCTCCGGCAAAACCACTCTGGCCCTCCACGTGGTGGCGGAGGCCCAGAAGCGGGGCGGTGAGGTGGCCTTCGTGGACGCGGAGCACGCCCTGGACCCCACCTATGCCCACGCCCTGGGCGTGAAGGTGGAGGACATGCTGATTTCCCAGCCGGACACCGGAGAGCAGGCCCTGGAGATCACCGAGGCCCTGGTCCGCTCCGGAGCCATCGACGTAATCGTCGTGGACTCGGTGGCCGCCCTGGTGCCCCGGGCGGAGATTGAGGGCGAGATGGGCGACAGCTACGTGGGCCTTCACGCCCGGCTCATGAGCCAGGCCCTCCGAAAGCTCACCGGAGCCATCGGCAAGACCAACACCATCGTCATCTTCATCAACCAGCTCCGGGAAAAGGTGGGCGTGATGTACGGAAACCCCGAGGTCACCACCGGCGGCCGGGCGCTGAAATTCTACGCCTCCGTGCGCATTGACGTGCGCCGCATCGAGGCCATCAAAAACGGCAGCGAGATCATCGGCAACCGCACCCGGGCCAAGGTGGTGAAAAACAAAATGGCGCCCCCCTTCCGGGAGGCGGAATTCGACATCATGTACGGCGAGGGCATCGTCCGGGAGAGCGAGCTCATTGACCTGGGCGTGAAGCTGGACCTGGTGCAGAAGGCGGGCTCCTGGTTCTCCATGGGCGAGACCCGCATCGGCCAGGGCCGGGAGGCGGCGAAAAAGTACCTCCAGGAAAACCCGGAAATCCGGGACCGGCTGGAGGCGGACATCCGCAAAAACTTCGACAAGCTCATGAGCGGCCAGGCCCGGGCGGCTGCCAAGGCCGCCGGGCGGGCGGTGGACGTCAGCGCCGACGACTTCGACGACTCCGGCGCGTCCGACTGACCATGCGAATTGAGCGGATTGAAGCGTCCAGGCATAAGCGGGGCCGCGTCCTGGTCTTCCTGGAGGACGGGTCCTGCCTGAAAATCACGGAGCAGGAGCTGCTGGATTTCGGTCTCCGCTCCGGGGACTGTCTGGACGGGGAGGCCCTGGAGCGTCTGAAGGCCGCCGCCGGAGTCTCCAACACCCGGGCGGCGGCGGCGGACCTCATCGGCAAGCGGGCCATGAGCCGCTCTTGCCTGGAGCGCAAGCTCCGGGAGAAAGGGGCCGGCGAGGCGGAGGCCCGCTACGCCGCCGAGTGGCTGGAGGCCATCGGGGCCCTGAACGACGGGGAATACGCCGCCTCCCTGGTCCGGCATTACTCCGGCCTGGGCTACGGCCCCGCCCGGATACGGGAGAAGCTCTATGAAAAGGGAGTCCCCCGGGAGCTGTGGGAGGAGGCTCTTGCGGAGCTTCCCGAAGACGGCGCCCAGGCGGACGCGTTTTTGCAGGGCAGGCTCCGGGGCCGGACCCCGGACGAGAAGGAGAAGCGGCGGCTGACCAACGCCCTTTTGCGCCGGGGCTTTTCCTGGGCCGAGGTCCGGGCCGCCTGGGGGCGGCTGGGAAGCGCGATAGAAGAAGATTATTAAACCGTTTATGAAAGCTCTTCCAAAAGTTGCGCCATCATCTGCGCGCCGAACCGCGCGCCGGAGCGGAAGGCCCGTTCCCCCTGCTCCCGGGCCAGCGCCTCGATGCGGCTTTCCAATTCTTCTGCGTCCGCCCTGTCCAAGCCGTCCAGCCTGCCTTTTACCTGGCGTTCCGCCGTGGTCTGCGGTTCCCGCAAACAGCAGGTGGTCCCGTATTGCAGGGGGTCGTCGTGGAAGATAGCGGTTAGAATATCGAACATGTACAACTCACCCTTCTTATAGTTTACTTTTTGTAGATTCTATGATATTCTACTAATCGTAAAATGTCAAGAGGTTTTTATGCGAAAAACAATTTTATTTTCCCAGCGTGTTTCTCTTCTGCGCAAACAGTCCGGCCTCAGCCAAAAACAACTGGGAGAGAGCATCGGCGTTTCCAATAAAGCGATTTGTACAATGGAAAATGGGACACGGGAAACAACATTTGAAAAGCTGGTGCGATTGGCGGAATTTTTCCATGTCTCCACCGACTACCTTTTGGGCATTACCGACGATCCCACATGGCGGGGAGCCCCGCCGGAGGAGGAGCCATGACCTATAAAATATCCTTCACCTCCCTTGGCTGCGCCAAGAACCAGGTGAACTGCGAACAGATGATGTCCCTGGTCCGGTCGGCGGGCCATGAGATTGTGCCGGACCCTGCCGGGGCCGACGTGGCGGTGGTGAACACCTGCGGCTTTTTGGCCTCCGCCTGCGAGGAGGCCATCGGCCATATCCTGGACCTGGCGGAGCTGAAACGGGCCGGGCAGCTGAAAAAAATCCTGGTCACCGGGTGCATGGCCCAGCGCTATAAGGAAGACGTGCTGGAGGAGCTGCCGGAGATTGACGGCGTCCTTGGCACCGGGAGCTACGGCGAGATTGCCGCCGCCGTTGCCGGGGTGATGGAGGGGGGCCTCCGGCCCTGCTGCCTGGGGAACATCCACACCGCCCCCCAGAACGGCCCCCGCATCCTCTCCACGCCCCCCTGGTACGCCTACCTCCGCATCGCCGAGGGCTGCGACAACCACTGCGCCTACTGCGTCATCCCCTCCCTCCGGGGCCGCTACCGCAGCCGTCCCATGGGGGAGCTGCTGGACGAGGCGGCGGAGCTCAGCGCCGCCGGGGTGAAGGAGCTTTTGGTGATTGCCCAGGACATCACCCGCTACGGCACGGATTTGACGGGGAAGCACCAGCTGGCCGCCCTGCTCCGGGATCTGTGCAGGCTGGATTTCCACTGGATCCGCCTCCACTACCTCTACCCCGACGAGATTACGGAGGAGCTCATCGAGACGATTGCCTCGGAGCCGAAAATCCTGCCCTATCTGGATATTCCCATCCAGCATTGCAATGACGGCATTTTAAAGGCCATGAACCGCCGGGACACCAAGGAGTCCATCCGCTCCCTGTTCCGCGCCCTCCGGGCCCGGATTCCCGGCCTGGTCCTGCGGACCAGCCTGATTGCCGGGCTTCCCGGCGAGGGGGAGGCGGAGTTCGAGGAGCTCTGCGAATTCCTCCGGGAGCAGAAGATTGAGCGGGCCGGGGTCTTCCCCTTCTCCCCGGAGGAGGGAACCCGGGCGGCGAAGATGGACCACCCCGGCGGGGAGGAAGCCGCCCGCCGGGCGGAAATCGCCGTGGACGTGCAGTCGGATATCATCGACGCGTACAACGAATCCATCCTGGGGGAAGAGCGGGAGGTCCTGTGCGAGGGTTTCGACGGCCAGGCCCAGCTCTTTTTCGGCAGGAGCTACGCCGAGTCCCCGGAGATTGACGGGCGCATCTGGTTCTCCGCCGGGGAGGAGCCGGAGCCGGGGGACTTCGTCACCGTCCGCCTCACCGGGGTGATGGACGGCGAGCTCACTGGGGAGCGGGTATGAAAAGCCCGCTGACGGAAATTCCCGGCGTGGGAGACCGCATTGCCGCCGTTATGGAGGCCCTGGGCGTCCGGGCGGTTTCGGACCTCCGGGGCCGGGACCCGGAGGAGCTGTATTTAAAGGAGTGCCTGATGAAGGGCCGCCGGGAGGACCGCTGCGCCCTGTATGTCTGGCGGGCGGCGGTGTACTATGCGGACCACCAGGAGCGGGACCCGGCGAAGCTGAACTGGTGGTACTGGAAGGACAAAGCCTATCCGGAGAAGGAGGACCTATGAATCTGCCCAACAAACTGACCATGCTCCGCATCGTTTTGACGCCTGTCTTCCTGGCGGTGCTGTACTGGGGCTTCCCCGGCGCGGAGTACGCGGCCCTGGCCATCTTCATCATTGCCAGCCTCACGGACCTGCTGGACGGGAAAATCGCCCGGAAGTACAACCTGGTCACGGACTTTGGAAAATTCGCCGACCCTCTGGCGGACAAAATCCTGGTGGTGGCGGCGATGCTGTGGTTTGTGGAGTGCGGGCGGATGCCCGCCTGGATGGTGATGATTGTGATCACCCGGGAATTCGCCGTCAGCGGCCTTCGGATGATTGCCTCGGACAACGGGCGGGTCATCGCCGCCGGGTGGTCCGGGAAGGTGAAGACCGCCGCTACCATGGCGTGCATTGTGGTGATGCTGCTGTTGGGTCCGTCCCTGGCCGCTTACCGGGCCGGGGGCTACCTTGGCGCCGTGCCCTGGGACCGGTATATTTCTTTGGCCGACGCGGCCTGCGGCTGGGTCATCACCCTGACGACACTGTACTCCGGCGTGGAGTATTTTGTAAAGAACAAGGACGTTATCCGCTCGGCGTGAAAAACGAAGGCGGGCCCCAGGCGTCCTTTCCCCGCCCGCGCCGTATCATTGAACTATCTCTCGAAGGAGCTTGAATGCCATGAACACTGAGAAAAACGGCAAAAACCTTACCCAATGGCTGCTGATCGCCACCGTCGCCCTGCTGGCCCTGGTGCTGGCGCTCCAGGTCCGGCAGATGTTCTTTCCCTCTGCCCAGCGCGTTCCCTCCGCCTCCTCCGCCGCCGGCGATCCCGCCGCAGGCCTCTCTCCGGGCAAAACCGCCATGGTGGAGGATGTGCAGGCCCTGAATCCCGCCCTTTCCTTTGACGCTCTGGCGGCGCTGACCGCAGAGGAGCTGGAACAGCTCTGCGCCTCCGGCGCTCCGGGCATGCCCATCGGCGTTTCCGCCGCCGCCCAGGCCGCCGAGGAATATGCCGGGACCCTGGCTGTGGACTCCGTCACCAGCGAGACAGACCCCGAGCTGGACGAGGCCCCCGCCCACTACGAGGTGGAGCTTCACCACCCCACCCTGGGGGATTTTGAGTATAAAATCGACGCTTACACCGCAGAGGTGCTGGAGGGCTCTCCTGACATCATGCAGAGCACCCAGGCGGCGGCCTCGCCCCAGGAGATTCCCGAGGCATCCGCCGACAGCCGGCCCGCCGCTGCGGCCCAGCCCCCCGCTGAAACCCAGCCCCCTGCCTCCGGCGCCCCGGCTTCCCAGCAGCCCGCCGCCTCCGGCGAGGAGGCCGCCAAAAGCGCCGCCTTCGCCCACGCCGGAGTGGCCGCCGCCGATGTGACCGCTCTGCGCTGCAAGCTGGACTGGGAGGATGGCCGTGAGGTTTACGACATCGAATTCTGGGTGGGCAGTACGGAGTACGACTACGAAATCGACGCCGCCACCGCCGCTGTGCTGAAGGCCCAGCATGAAGCGGCGGTTGCGCCTTCCGCATCCTCCACTCCCGAGAGCGGCTTCATCGGCGAGGAGGCGGCCAAGAGCGCTGCCCTGACCCACGCCGGGGTGTCCGCCGCCGATGTAGCCTTTACCAAGTGCGAGCTGGACCGGGAGGACGGCCGCTGGGTCTATGAGCTTGAATTTTGGGCCGGAGGCACGGAATATGAGTACGAGGTGGACGCCTCCGGCGGCACGGTGCTGAAGGCGGAGATGGACCGCTGAGGTCAGATTGAAAAAGAACTGTAAACATTTGGTGCGCCTGTTGCGTTTTGCCAAAAAATCCGTTATACTAGGTCCTGTAATCCGCAAAGCGATGAAAAGCAGAGCCTGCACGCAGGTTCAAAATAGGAAAGGGGTACAACAACAATGGCGTTTAATTTTGATGAACTGACCCGCAAGGCAAAGGATGTTGCCAACAAAGCCGCCGACCGTACCAAGGACGCCGCGGAGCTTGTTAAGCTGAATATGGCCATCGCCGGGGAGCAAAAGGAAATCGACAAGAATTACCGCGCCATCGGCGAGTGGTTTGTCAGCGAGTACGAGGGAGAGATTCCCGACGCGGTGCGGGAGGCGGTGGAGGCCGTCAACGCCGGCAAGGCCAAAATTGCCGAGCTGGAAGCCAGCAAGCCCGTGAAGGAGGAGCCTGCCGCCGAAGCCGCCGAGGAGCCCGCCGGAAAGAAATGCCCCATTTGCGGCGCGGAGTCCGACAGCAAGTTCTGCCCCCAATGCGGCGCGCCCATGGGCGAGTGAGAACATCTGCATACAGCCAAAAGAGGGACCGCTTCTGCGGTCCCTCTTTTCATGCAGAGTCTGCGGGGTTCCTTGCGTTCGGCTGAAAACGGACGGCCTTTCAGATTTCCAGACATCACCATGCCGCGTTTCGGCATAAGCCTGGAAAAACGGCGGATACTAGCTTTTGCCAGAGCGACATACAAACCAACACTTTTTAAAGGAGTTTTCGATATGAAAGCAACTGGAATCGTGCGGCGAATTGACGACCTTGGCCGGGTGGTCATTCCCAAGGAAATCCGCCGTACCATGCGTATCCGTGAGGGCGACCCGTCGCAGACAACGTTGGATGGGTGGGAAAGGTTCTGCGGCGGGATGCTGGGGATGGGGAAGCGGATGGGGTGGGGTACATAGGGTGCCGTGAGAATCCCATTGATTTCCTGACCTAGATAACGTATGATAAGATTTGAAAAAGCAAAAATCGATTGAGCAGGAAGGAGCGGCGGTCCATGGAAATACCATCAAATATCCAGAAAGCACAGGCGGAAGCATCCAAGAGGGTCGGCATTGCGAAGGATAAACTCCGGTCTCCTGAAGATTTGGATCGGGATAACGACGAAGTTATAAAATTATTTGAGGGTGCGGTTTATGGATGAACTGATGAAAAATGAGCGATCATTGAGCAATCCGCAGTCGGAGGACGCCTACCGCTCCATCCGGGGCTATGTGATCGAGGCCCAGCGGCAGGTCTACACGGCGGTCAATTCGGCCATGGTGACCGCTTACTGGAAGATCGGCAAGTCGATCTTTGAGGCCTGCGGGGAGAATGACCGGGCCGCTTACGGCAAGCAGGTGCTGCAATATATCTCTGACCGGATGACGGAAGAATTCGGGAAAGGGTTCAACCTCCGCAATTTGCGGTACATGCGGCAGTTTTATTTGACGTTTCCAAATGTGAACGCACTGCGTTCCGAATTGAGTTGGACCCATTACCGCTCCCTGATGAAGGTTCCCGATGAGAAAGTGAGAACCTTTTACATGGAGGAGACGGTCAAAGCCGGATGGAGCTCCCGCCAGTTAGAGCGGCAGATCAACACCTTCTACTATCAACGCATCCTGGCCAGCCGGGACAAGGAGAGCGTCGCGGCGGAGATCGAGACGACGGAGCCGAGGCCGGAGTATGAGCAGATCATCAAGGACCCCTATGTGCTGGAGTTCCTGGACCTTCCGGCAAACGAGCACTTTTATGAATCTAACCTGGAACAGGCCCTGATCGATCACCTGCAAAAGTTCCTGTTGGAGCTGGGGCGGGGCTTTTCCTTCGTCGCAAGACAGAAGCATTTTAACGTGGACGGGCGGCATTTTTATATCGACCTGGTATTTTATAACTACATTTTGAAGTGCTTCGTGCTGATCGATCTGAAAACAGGCGACCTCACCCACCAGGACATCGGGCAGATGCAGATGTATGTGAATTACTTCACCCGCTATATGATGAACGAGGGAGATAATCCGCCGGTGGGACTGCTGCTGTGCGCCCAGAAGAGCGACACGCTGGTCCAGCTGACCCTGCCGGAGGACAACCGGCAGATTTACGCCGCCAAGTATATGCCCTATCTACCCACTGAGGAAGAGCTGAAACGGGAACTGAAGTTGGACGAGTTTGAAAAATTGACGGATATAGGATAAAGGAGGATGTCAAAATGTTGGAAGCCGGAATGAAAGCCCCGGAATTTACCCTGCCGGATCAGGAAGGCAGGCCCGTATCTCTGTCCGATTTTGCGGGTCAGAAGGTTGTGCTGTACTTCTACCCCAGGGACAACACCCCCGGCTGCACCCGGCAGGCCTGCGCCTTTGCCGGAGCCTATGAGGATTTTAAGACAATCAACGCCGTGGTGGTCGGCGTCAGTAAGGATTCTGTGGCCTCACACCGGAAGTTCGCGGAGAAGCACGGTTTGCCCTTTATCCTTCTCTCTGATCCGGAGCTGTCTGCCATCCAGGCCTATGGGGTCTGGCAGGAGAAGAAGCTCTATGGGAAGGTGAGCATGGGGGGCGTGCGGTCCACATTCATCATTGATGAGAAGGGCATGATTGAAAAAGCAATGCCCAAGGTAAAGCCGGACACCAACGCAGCGGAGATTTTAGCGTACCTGAAAGGGGAATGATGAGATTTCCGCGTCTGATGCAGAGGGGAGAGCCAGGTGTGGGAATCAGAATCAAAGACTGAGCGGTTCATCCTCATCAACTCCATATCATTTTTCTTTGAGGAACACATCGTGTTCCTCTGACGATAACTCCGCCTGGAAGCGATATCCCAGTTGATCGAAGGCCCGGATATCCGCCCGCCTCGTGACCTGATTCTCCGCCAGCCAGCGAACCATCTGCCCCCGGGCCATCTTGCACATGGTGCCCTTTTCCACGACCTTGCCGTCCTTCCACTCGCCGAAGGTGCAGGTCACAAAGCGGATCGATTTCGGCAGGTGGGGCTCCACCGCTTTGCTGTACTCTTTCGATGCCAGGTTCAGCACGAAATCCGTCTCATCGGCCAGTCGCCGGGCCAGGCGGTCGCCCCAGAATTGGTACAGGTCCCGGCAGCCGTCCACGGCCAGCCGGGCCTGCATCTCCAGGCGGTAGGGCGTGACGCCGTCAAAGGGCCGTAGCAGACCGTAGAAGCCGGACAAAATGCGCAGGTGCTCCCTTATGTAGTCCAGCTGGGCCGACTCCATCACACCGGGGGCCATATATTGGTATTGAATCCCCTCGTAGGAGAGGATGGCGGGAGTGAGGCGGCGGCGCAAGTCCATGCTGGCCAGCCGCTCCACGTTCAACTTAGCGATGGCGTCGTTGCATTTCCAGAGGGCTTGCAGCTCCTTGGAGGACATGCTTTGCAGGGCCGCTTTCAGCCGTTCGGTATGCTTCAGAAAAACGGGCAGGCCGTCTGTTTGAAAGTTGTCAGTGTCGACAATCATTTTCTTCGCCGGGGAAATGATGATTCGCATGTTAGGCCCCCATTTCAAGTGTTGTTGGAAAAATGATAGCGCAAAACGGGCAAGAATACAATCAAAAAATTTGGGAGGCGTATCGAATGCGTTTCAATTACCAGAAAAGAGCCCGGGAGCTTCGAGAGGAGACCGTCGCACACCGGCGGTATCTCCACACCAACGCCGAGGTGGGGCTGGAGACGCCCAAGGCGGTGGCCTATGTGATGGAAAAACTGACCGAATACGGCTTAAAGCCGGAGAAGTGCGGCCACGGCGTCACCGCCAGCCTGGGGACAGGCGGCAGGACGCTGCTGCTCCGGGCGGATATGGACGCCCTGCCCATGGGGGAGGAGAGCGGGGAGCCCTTCGCCTGTCCTACCGGCGCCGAGGCCCACACCTGCGGCCACGATTTCCACGCCGCCATGCTGCTCACCGCCGCCAAAATGCTGAAGGAGAACGAGACGGCCCTCAAGGGGACGGTTCGCTTCATGTTCCAGCCGGCGGAGGAGATCTTCGAGGGTGCCAAGGACATGATTGCCCAGGGGATTTTGGAGGGCGTGGATGCTGCCCTGGCCTTCCATGTCGCCCCGGGAAAGATGCCCATGGGTCTGTTCATGTACAACAGCGGCGGGGTGATGATGTCCTCCGTGGACGGCTTCAAGATCACGGTCCATGGTCGGGGCGCTCACGGAGCCTATCCCCACAGTGCTGTGGACCCCGTCAACATCGCCGTCCACATCTACCTGGCCCTGGAGGCCCTCATCGCCAGGGAGGCGGACCCTGGCAAGAACTGTGTTCTGACAGTTGGAAATTTTTCCGCTGGTTCCGCCGCCAACATCATCCCGGATACCGCCGTCCTGCAAGGAACCATCCGCACCAACGACAAGGCTTGCCGGGAATTGCTGGTCCGGCGGATGAAGGAAGCGGCTGAAGGGACCGCACAGGTCTACGGTGGAACGGCTGCGGTTGAGATGCTGTCCGAGGTGCCGCCCCTGATCTGCGATAAGGCGCTGACGGAGCGGATGGTAACTTATCTCCAGGAAATCCCTGGCCTGACGCCCTGCCCTGGCATCTCTGCCAGCGCATCGGAGGACTTCACCGTCATCGCCGAGCGGGTTCCCAGCGTGTTCATGTACCTCTCCGCCGGATTCCTGGATGAGCGGGGCGAGGCCCCGGCCCACAATCCCAAGGTGCGGTTCAACGAGGATGTCTGCGCCATCGGTCCTGCTGGCTTGGCCCATTGCGCCGCGCGGTGGCTGGAGGAAGAGGCCGGAGCGGTATGAGCGTGACAATCTGGCGGCTATCCTGAGCTGTATTGAGAGTATCAAATTTGGGGGAGGGTATTTGTATGGGTCCTGTGTTTTATACCGTTCAGAATATCAATGGAGACTACGCCTACATGACCAGCGACGAGGGCATGGAAAACCAGGTAGCGATGTTCCTTCTGCCAGAGGGCACGGACGTGGGCAGCCAGTTGAGATGGGAAAACTTTGAGTGGGAGCTGCTTTCGTAAATAGGACGCAACTCAAGTGCGAGACAGTCGGAGGTGAAAGTAATGGCCTTGAAAGGTGAGGTCCAGCGGTTCTTGAACGATGTAGACTCTAAAATTTTCCGCAGGGGGTTGGACTATTACCGCTCCGGGATGGTAGAACGCATCAGCCGCGATGGTAATCATGTAACGGCGGAGGTGTCCGGTAGCGAGGAAGAACCCTACTTGGTGGAGGTCGACCTTGCAGAGGATGGAGAGATTGAGGACTGGGCCTGTGACTGTCCCTACGACTGGGGCCCGGTGTGTAAGCATGTTGTGGCGGCGCTGTTGGCGCTCCAGGACGGGAAAGCTGTGGAAATGCCGGAAGAGCCGCCGGAGGACCCGCCGCTGGATGCAGCCAAACGAAAAGCGTTGCTTGAAGCGCTGGTAGGGCAGGCGGAAAAAGAACGTCTGGCGGCTCTGGTTTTGGAACATTGCCAGGAGGACAAGCACTTCCAAAGCCGGGTGGTATCCGAGCTGGAAGACGCTGGGGAACTGGAGATGGATTCTATAAGAGAGCTTGTAAAAGAATCCATTCGCGCCAACACGCGCCGGGGCTTTATTGATGAAAGCGGCTGTGACGATATCTGCGCCGATTTGGACGATGCTTTGGATAAAGCCCGCCGCCGGACTCAGCGGGGACAGTGGAGCCAGGCGCTGGAAATCACACAGTTCGTTTTGATGACGGGGATGAAGCTGGCGAGTGGGGCGGACAGCAGTTCCGGTTCTCTGGGTTGGACGATAGATGCCGCCTTGGATACTGTGGAGCTTGCGGCCAACGGCCTTGCAGAAAGCGGAAATGACCGGACGAAGTGGGCAACGCGTCTCCTGAAAACCGCGCGGAATCCGGTTTTTGACGGATGGAGCGAATGGCGATATGCGCTATTGCGTCGGACGGCTGTTCTGGCAAATGAACAGAACGAGGGAGAATTTTACGAAACTCTGTCACTCCTGAGTGACCGGCGCTGGGAGGCCTTCAAAGACGCGCCGAGGTACGATAACCAGGACCAGATCGTCCGTTACTATGTGATCCGCTATGCCCATGGACAGAGGGAAGCCCGCGCCTATCTGGAACGAAATCTGGCAATTGACGAGTTTCAGCTGCTTCTGATAAGGGATTACATGGAAGAGGGAGACTATGTCTCTGCTGAGCGGCTCTGCCGGGAGCGGCTGGAGAAGGAAGAACCGGAGAAGTCCTGGTATCGGCCCAGCCGATGGCAGTATCAGCTCTATGAAGTCTATCGGGATGCGGGACAGCGGGAGAAGCAGATTCAGCAGGCCCGCAATCTGGCCCTGATGGGGGATAAGAATTTTTCCCAGATCACAAAAGAGCTGTTAATGGAAGATGAGCGGTGAACGGAGGCGTACACCTCCACCAGTAGGCTTTGCAATGTGAGTTAAAAAGGTTGTGATATTATTTCCGCATTTAAAATTCGGAAATAATACAGTTGATTTGAGCCGTTTTGCTCGCCGCCGCAAACGGCGGCAACCGCAAAACATGGCGTCTATTACTTCCGAAATTTTATTTCAGAAGTAATAGCTTCTAACAGCATATAACATAAAGCCTTTGGACGATGGAAAACTGCGGCCGTATAGACCAGTATGGACTATCCCTTCGCAAAAACAATGGGGCATCCAATTTTGTGACTGGCATGAAGTGGTTTGATTCGCTTGCATATCTCTAGAGCAACCTGCGCAAAAGAGTGCGCTAGACACAAAAAGGACATAAAAGGGGAGTAGAATATAGGAAGAGGTGAATAGTATGCTGCACAACGAAGCACGGCGGTTATTGGTGGCAGGGTATGAGCGAACGCATAATGCCCATGAAATAGCAGAGGCATACGGGGTATCGGAGCGGGAAGTATACCGGCTGGCCCGGCAGAAGCGGGAAACAGGCAGTATAGATTTGCGAGTAAACCAGCGGGGCCGGAAAGCAAAAATAGGAGCGGAAGAACTCAGCCGCCTGGATAAAGCGATCCAGGAAACGCCGGACGCAGCCTTGGGGGAGCTGATCCGGCAATTGGAACTGGACATCAGTGAGTCCCGGCTGAGCCGGATCGTGCGGGAGAAACTGGGATACTCCCTGAAAAAGAAGATGATCCACGCATCCGAACAGGAGCGTCCCCGACGTACAAAGGAAACGCGCTGAGTGGAAAGAATGTCGGTTTTCCCGGGAACATCTGGTGTTTCTGGACGAAAGCGGCATTAACACAAATCTTGTCCGCCGTTATGGGCGGTCTATAGGGAAGAAACGCGTGGTAGATGCCGCGCCCTTGAACACGCCCCGCACCACAACGGTCTTGTCCGCTATGCGTCTGGATGGGCCGTGTGCCTGCGTCACTTACGAAGACGGTACGACCAAAGAACGTTTCCTCCAGTACCTGCGGGACACGCTGCTTCCCATTTTGCATAAAGGGGACATTGTTGTGATGGACAACTTGAAGACCCATCATTGCAAAGAGGTTGAACCGCTGATTCGTTCTGTTGGTGCCGTGCCGCTGTATTTGCCGCCATATAGCCCTGACCTCAATCCCATTGAAAAAATGTGGTCAAAAATGAGGGCCATCCTCCGAAAGCAGCGTGTTCGCATAAAGAGTAAACTGCCTTCGGCTGTCTCTGACGCTCTGAGGGCAGTTTCTCCACTTGATTGCTCCTCCTGGTTCATCTGCGCAGGGTACTGACACTATTCCCGCAGGTTGCTCTAGGCTCTACTCCTCAACCTTAGCAAAAAGGGAATCACAGCCAGCATGCAAAACA
>CAJUBX010000006.1 GCA_910585165.1 uncultured Oscillibacter sp.
ATCGCTGGTATCTGCAATTTTGACCGCTTCGTGTAATTTCGCAAGAGGTCTATTGCGTGACGTCGTCGTTTGACGACCGGGGCCGCGTGACGGCCGGAATCACGGCGACCGCACAGGCGGACAAAAAGCCGGAGAGCACCTCCACGTCGACCCGCCGGAAAGACATTTACAACGACTGGTTTGGCGCCGAGGCGGAGGCCCGGAAATTCGTGGAGGAGGTGAAAATGGCGTGAATGGATTTGTCAAGTATTTCTGGCACGACGGCGGCACGTATGTCATCCCGCACAATGCCCTTCTGCGGGAAATCCCCGGCATGATTAACGAATGCCGGGAGGCGGCCGTGGAGGCCATAAAGCAGGCCGGAGCCGCCCACGCCGTCTACGCCGTGAAAAAATACGCCCCGGAGACCGGGGCGTTGGCGGAGGTCGACTTCTATGCGCCGGCCGTCCTTTTGGACGACGCCGAATTTTATAAGCGCACGGGCGCGGAGGCCAAGGAAAACCCCGGCTGCATCATCCTGGCATCCCACGCAAAACAGTGAGGAGGTAACGAAATGAAGAACATCAGCAAGCGCAGCATCATCAAGGGCGCCCTGTACGGCGTCGCCGTGGGCGACGCATTGGGCGGGCCCGTGGAGTTCATGGTCCCGGAGGAGATCATCCGGCGGCACGTCTGCGTGTCCGATATGATCGGCGGGGGCTGGCTCAACCTGGCCCCCGGAGAGATCACCGACGACACGCAAATGACCCTGTGCGTGGCGGAGGGCATCGTGGAGAGCCCGGACGATCCCATCGAGGCCATCGGCCGCCGGTTTATCCAGTGGGCCCAGGGCGGCCCCAAAGACATCGGGGGCGCGTGCGCGTCCAGCATCAGCAACGCCCGGCGCATGGGCGGCCGCACGTGGCCCGTGGCCGATATGTGGGCCCAGGCCGCAGAGCTGACGCAGCGCAACCAGGGCCGCCCGGTCGAGGGCAACGGGGCCCTCATGCGGACGGTTTACCCCGGCCTGTATTACGGCGACCACCACCTGGCGGAAGCGTGGGCCATGAAAATCGGGAAGATGACCCACGCCGGCCCCCGGTCAAATGAGGCTTGCAAAATTTATTCCCGTATGGTACACTTACTAACGGCTTCGGAAAGTCGGCCGCAGACCCCGCAGGAGTTTTTGGCGGAGCACTGCCGGGACGTCCCGGAGTACGCCGCGGCCCTCAAAAAATCCATCGTCACCCCCGCCGCCGGCGGGTACGTGGTGGACAGTATGCGGATTGCCGTGGGGTGCATGGCGAACACGGCCGACTTCGAGGGGGCCGTCGTCGAGGCTGTGAACCTGGGCGGGGACGCCGACACCAACGGGGCCATCACTGGCGGCCTCGCGGGCGCATGGTATGGCTACGACGCCATCCCGGAGGCGTGGATCGCCGCCCTGGCCCCGGACGTCCGGGAGACATTGGACAGGCTGGCGGACGCAGCGGCCAGCGCACGGGAGGGATAAAAATGCCATACGGCCGACCCATGAAAGGGAAATACCGCCGCGTCCCGGCGACGGTACACATCCCGACCGGGACGCTCGACATCATCGACGAATACCTGGAGGAGCGCAACGCCAAGGACGGCACCAAGATCACCCGGTCGGACTTCATCGTCGAGGCCATCGACGACCATTTGAAAAAGCTGGGGCTGGCGGAGAACACCAGCCCAGAGGAGGCGAAAAAATGAGGGGTAACACCAGAGCAACAAAAATTTTTGCAGGCATCTCCCGCCCCGGAAATCGTAGAAATACAGGCACGCAAAAGCCCCTACAACACTCATTACACAGGCGGACAGCCGCCGACTGTAGAATACGAATGACAGGAGGACCCCTTATGAACATCTCCCTCTCCGGCGGCGGCCTCCGCGCCGCCGTCCGCACCCTGGGCGGCGAGCTGATCTCCCTCCGGGACCGGAACGAAACCGAGTACATCTGGCAGGGCGATCCCGCTTTCTGGTCCGGCCAGAACCCCATTCTCTTTCCCATCGTCGGCAGCCTGAGCGGCGGCAAGGTGGATGTGGACGGCAAACCGTTTGAAATGGCCCGCCACGGCTTTGCCCGCCGGAGCGAATTCACCCTTGTGGACCAGGGCGCGGACTACGCCGTTCTGGAGCTTCGGGAAACCCCCGAAACCCTGGCCCAGTTCCCCTTCCCCTTTATCCTCCAGGTCCGGCACCGGCTCCTGGAAAACGGCTTTTCCACCGCCTTTTCCGTGGAGAATCCCGGCTCCTCCCCCCTGCCCTTCTGCATCGGCGCCCACACTGCCATCCGCTGCCCCCTTCTGGACGGGGAGCGCTTTGAGGATTACGAGCTGGCGTTCAGCTGCCCCGAGGACGGGGGCACCCTTCTTCTTACCCCCCAGGGTCTTCTTCAGGACAAAGAGCCGGAGCCCATGCTCCGGGGCGGAAAGGTCCCCCTGGACTACGCCGCCTTTCAGCGCCTGGACACCCTCATTTTCCAGGGCCTCCGCTCCCGCTCCGTCTCCCTGCGGCACAAAGCCTCGGGCCGGAGCGTCTCTCTGGACTTCCGGGACTTTCCCATGGTCGCTTTCTGGACAAAGCCCGGCGCGCCCTTCCTCTGCATGGAGCCCTGGCACGGCTGCGCCGCCTATGAGAACGAACCGGGTCCCTTCCGGGACAAGCCCCATGTCATCGTCCTGGCCCCCGGCGAGCGCAGGGAGCTGGCCTATACCTTCACCCTGCCGGCCTAATAAATCCGAAAAGGCCCTCCGCCGCAGCGGAGGGCTTTTTCCTGTCCCGGAGGTCACTGCCCCCTGGGCCGGATTTCCAGATAGTAATGCTCCTGTTCCAAGGAAAGCTCCACGGCGTTCACGCCGTTTTCCGGGTCAAAGCCGAAGTTCTGTCCTGTGATCTCAACATTCTCCCAATTCTCCAGGATGGCACTCTGCCGGGTAAACGCCAGCCCGGACCCCAGCCGGGCCGCCAGATCGTAGCCCTGGAGGTCCCCGTTTCCCGAGCCGGAGCAGGCGAAGTCATAGCTTGGCTCCTTCCATAGAGCGCAGGTCACCTCCGCGCTCCCCCCGGCGGGCACGCTTACCGGAAAAGCCAGGTACAAAACCCGGTCCTGGAACGCGGCCTCCTGGAGCATATCGTCCAGCCGCCCGTCGCCGTAGCGGTCCATGGGCGTACCGGAGAGGGACCCGTACTGGGCCAGGAGCTCCGCCACGGCCCCTCGGTACAGCGGGAAGGGTATCGCGTCAAAGGCGCCTTCTCCCCGCTCCCGGGCATACCGTTCCTCGGCGTAATAGCGGCACAGCCGGTCCAGCACCGCGTCCAGGGTCGTCTCGCTGCGGCGCACCGTGCAGGAGACCCCTTCAATCTCCTCCCCCGCCTCACAGCCGCCGTCCTGATAGCCCTGGAGCGTGTAGTTCCCAATATCCTCCCCCAGCACGATCAGCAGCTTCAGCTCCGATTCCCTCCGCACGCCGTCGGGCACGAAATAGCTGTACCGCCGGAAGGTCCCGTCCCACTCGCAGCCGTTGAAGCCGTAGGTGAGGACGGCGGTCTTTTCCGGGTCCAGGTCAAAGGAAACGGCCTGGGTGGCCGCCCGATGCTCCCCGTGGGGGGCGGCGAAGTCCGAAAACTCATACGCCACCGCCGGAATATCCAAGACCGGATACTCCCCCAGGGCCTTTTCCAGGTACTCCCCGCTCTCCAGCAGGGCCTTATACGCCGCCCAGCCATCAGGAGGGGCCAGGTTCATGGTGTCCGGGATGTCCGCCCCATAGGTGCTCTGAAACCCGCCCGCATAGGGTCCGGCGTACAGCCTCGTTTCCACGGCTTCGCCGTCCACCGCCGCGCGGGGGCGAACCGCCGCCAGATCGGAAAGGCTCCCGGTGAAGGGATACAGGGCCGTCACGGCGATATCCTCCTCCGTGCCGTTATGGAGGAGGTAAGCGTCCGTCACCTCCGCCCCCCACTGCCGGGGCTCCCCGTCCGGATACGCCCCCGGGGCAAAGTCCCAGGCAACCGTCCGCTCCGCCGTAAGCCCGGCGGGGTCCTCCGCCGTGGCCAGGGGCATCACCGGCCCGGCGTAGGACATGAAGGACCTTCCCCCCTCCGCGCCGCCGCTTGCCCCGGCTCCGCTGGAATCCCCGGGGGCGCCGCCGTCGTTCCCGGAGCTCCCGGAGGCCGCGCCCCCGGACATGCCATAGCCCCGGAAGCCTCCCGTAACCAGCCAGCCCAGGCTTATGACCAGCGCCAGGCACGCCGCCATGGCCGCCCACCGCGTCCACGGCTTCCGCCGCCCCTGGACCTTGGCCGCCTCCTCCACCAGGGCCGGGTCCACCAGGCCCAGCACCCGGAACAGCCGCTCCGCTCTCATACCGCGATCCCCTCCTTTTCCAGGTACTCCCGCAGGGCCTTCCGGCTGCGGAACAGGGAGGACTTCACCTTCCCCTCCCCGCAGCCTAAGAAGTCCGCCACTTCCGCCACGCTCTCGCCGTACCAGTACCGCCGCAGGAACATAACCCGCCCCTCCCGGGAAAGGCCCCGGAGAAAGGCGCTCAAAAGCTCCGCCAGTTCCCCGTCCTCCACGGTCCGCGCCCGTCCCGCCGGGGCGGGAAGGCAGTCCTCCAGCTCGCCCAGAAGCACCTCCGCGCCGCCGCACCGCTTCTCCGCCCGGCGGCTTTTCCAGCGGTCCAGGGACAGGTTCCGGGTAATCTGGCCCAGCCACGTCCGGAAGGCCCCCGGCCGGGCGGGAGGGATGGCCTCCCAGGCCCGGAGGTAGGTGTCGTTGACGCACTCCTCCGAGTCCTCCCGGCTGTGGAGCAGGTTCCAGGCGATGCTGTGCAGCAGCTTCCCGTATTTCCCGTCGGTCTCCCGGACGGCCTGCTGGTCCCGGTTCCAGTACAGTTCGATAATCTGCCCGTCCTCCACGGTCTCCGCCTCCTCTCCGGTCACTTTGCCCATATAGACGAAAAAATTCGCCGCCGGGTTTCGCGGCCCCGCAAAAAATTTCAGGCCCCCTCCCGGACGGGAGGGGGCTTCGTTTCAGAACCTGCGCTCATTTCAGCTTCCCGTTTTTCTCGCAGGCGGCGATCACCGCGTTCATCACCGCCCCCCGGAAGCCCGCCTCCTCCAGCTTCCGCACGCCCTGAATGGTGGACCCGCCGGGGGAACAGACCGCGTCCTTCAGCTCCCCGGGGTGCTTTCCGCTCTCCAGAAGCAGCCGGGCGGAGCCCAGGACCATCTGGGCGGCAAATTCCGCCGCCGCCGCCCGGGGCAGCCCGCAGGCCACGCCCCCGTCCGCCAGGGCCTCGACGAACAAATCCACAAAGGCCGGGCCGCAGCCCGCCACGGCGCTGCCCGCGTCCATCAGCTCCTCCGGGATGGGGGAAAACCGTCCCGCCCCGGCCATGGCCTCCAGGAAAATCCGCGTCTCCTCCTCCGTCGCGCCGGGGGTGTAGAGAAGCATCCCCTCCCCGATGGAGCAGGGGGTGTTGGGCATGATGCGTATCACGGGATAGTCTCCCCCCGCCATGGCCCGGATATCCGCGATGGACAGCCCCGCCGCCATGGAAACCAGGATAAAGCGGTCCTTCCGCCCCGCCAGAACGGGGGCCAGCTCCTCCAAAAGCTCCCCCATCATCCGGGGCTTCACCCCCAGGAAGATATAGTCCGCCCTCTCCGCGATGGTTCGATTGCCGGAAAGGCACGCGCCCAGCTCCTCCGCCAAGGCCGCCGCTTTGGCCTCCGTCCGGTTAGCCAGGAGGATGTCTCCCCCCTCCAGCCGCCGCCGGGCGGCCCGGGCCAGGGCCCCGCCCATGTTTCCGGTTCCGATAAATCCAAACGTCATGGCTCTCCCTCCTTTAGCGGACCTGGCCCCCGCCATAGATCACGTACTTGTAGCTGGTTAGCTCCTCCAGCCCCATGGGCCCCCGGGCGTGCATCTTCTGGGTGGAGATGCCGATTTCCGCCCCCAGGCCGAACTCCCCGCCGTCGGTGAAGCGGGTGGAGGCGTTGACATACACCGCCGCCGCGTCCACCGCATCCAAAAACCGCTGGGCCTTGAAGTAGTTCGTGGTGACGATGGCCTCCGAATGCCCGGTGCCGTGGGCGTTGATGAAGGCGATGGCCTCCTCCAGGTCCCTTACGGTCCGCACGGCCAGGATGTAGTCGCCGTACTCCGCGTCCCAGTCGCTCTCCTCCGCGGGAACGCCCCGGTCCCCCAGAACGCGCAGGGCCTTTTCGTCGCACCGCAGCTCCACCCGGTACTTATCCAGCAGGGGCAGGGCCTTTTGGAAGAACGCCTCCGCGATATCCTCCTGCACCAGCAGGCACTCCGCGGCGTTGCACACCGAGGGACGGGAGCACTTGGCGTTGCAGAGAATCTCCGCCCCCATGTCCAAATCCGCCTCGCTGTCGATATAGACGTGGCAGACCCCCTCCCCGGTGCGGATCACAGGGACCCCGGCCTCCCTGGCAACGGCCCGGATAAGCCCCGCGCCGCCCCGGGGAATCAATACGTCCACATATTCGTCCAAGTGCATCAGCTCGCTTGCGGTCTCGCGGCTGGTGTCCCGGACCAGGGACACGCAGTCCGCCGGAAGCCCGGCCTGTTCCAGGGCGGAGCGCATCAGCTCCGCCGCCTTGCGGTTGGAGCGGATGGCCTCCTTCCCGCCCCGGAGGATGCAGGCGTTGCCGGATTTGAGGCACAGCGCCGCCGCGTCCACGGTGACGTTGGGCCGGGCCTCGAAGATGATGGCCACGACCCCCAGGGGCACCCGCCGCCGCCCGATGATAAGCCCGTTGGGCCGGGTTTCCATCCGGTCCACCCGCCCAATGGGGTCCGGCAGGGCGATGACCTGCCGCACGCCGTCCACGATGCCGGAAATCCGCTCCTCCGTCAGGGCCAGCCGGTCCAGCAGGGCGGGGCGCAGCCCCGCCTCCCTGGCGGCGGCCACGTCTTCGGCGTTGGCGGCCAGCCACTCGTCCCGCCGGTTCGTCAACACCTCCGCAATGGCCTCCAGGGCGGCGTTCTTTTTCGCCGTCCCGGCGGTGGAGAGAATATAGGACGCGGCCTTGGCCAGCCGTCCCTGTTCCTGCAATGCCGTCATAGCGCGCCTTCCTTTCCCGCGGCGAACCGCGTCCCGACCTCCTGGCCCTCCACAATGCCGTAGAGGTCCTCCGGCCTCTGCCCGTTGGTAATCACCATGTCGCACCCGGCCCCCATGGCAATCCGGGCGGCGGAGAGCTTGGTGGCCATGCCGCCGGTGCCCCGCCAGGTGCCCGCGCCTCCGGCCATCTCCAGAATCTCCGGCGTCAGCTCCGTGACGCGGCGGAGGAGCTTCGCCCCGGGACTGCGCTTGGGGTCCGCGTCGTACAGCCCGTCGATGTCGCTGAGGAGAACCAGCAGGTCCGCCCCGCACAGCTCCGCCACAATGGCGGAGAGGGTGTCGTTGTCCCCCAGGACCTTGTGGTGCCCCGTCTCGATCTCGGCGGAACTGACGGAGTCGTTTTCGTTCACCACCGGGATGATCCCCAGCTCCAGAAGGCTGGTAAAGGTGTTTTTCAAATGCTCCGCCCGGACCGGGTCCTCCACGTCCTCCCCGGTGAGGAGAATCTGGGCCACGGTGCAGTTGTACTCGGAGAACAGCTTGTCGTAAATGTGCATCATCCGGCACTGGCCCACGGCGGCGGCGGCCTGCTTCATCCGCAGGGCCCGGGGCCGCTCGTCCAGGCCCATCCGGGCCGTGCCCACGGCGATGGCCCCGGAGGTCACCAGAATGACCTCGTGCCCGCCGCCGCTGAGGTCCGCCAGCACCCGGACCAGCCGCTCCATGCTTCGAAGGTCCAGGCTGCCGGAGCTGTGGGTCAGGGTGGAGGTGCCCACCTTGACCACCACCCGCCGCTTGTGTTCGTTCATGTAGTTCCTCCCGCCCCACGGGCATGATTTGCTCCAGTATAGCACGGCGGGGCAAAAAAGAAAAGGGCAAAAGAAAACGGCGGACCACCGCCGCCGTTTCCCGTCCGGTTTTCTATGTTGTCAGGCGTTCGCTTCCCGCCCCGCCCGGCACATCCGCAGGGCGGCGTACAGGAACAGCGCGGTCATGGCGGTCTTGCCGATGACCTCCGCCGTGTGGAAGCCCAGGACGCCCGTCAGGGCCATCTGGACCGAAATAATAACCGCCATTGCCAAAAGCGCCGCCGCGATACCCTTCATCATGTTCTTCATGTTCATTTCCTCCGTTTCTGTGTTTCGTTCTCTTGGAACTGATACCAGTATAGCAGGGCGGGAGGGGGTCTGCCATGGATTTGCCTTACAATTTGGCCCCGTATCTTACAATGCCGTAAGATTCCCACGGCGGCGCGGGTAATTTCCGAAAAACCGCAAAAACTACTCCTACGAAAGGGAGGTTGTTCACTATGACCAAATCCACCAAGCCCACCCAGGCCGGCCAGGCGGACCAGACCGCCGGTACGCAGAAGGAGGCCGCCCAGTCCATTCTGGACTTCGGCTCCGCCATGACGGCCACGCCCTATGGAAACATTTACTGCCTCACCATCATCGGCCAGATAGAGGGCCACATGGCCGCGGACGACCGCACAAAAACCACCAAGTACGAGCACGTTCTTCCCCTTCTCGCCAAGCTGGAGGAGTCCGGCGAGATCGCGGGGGTGCTGTTCCTCCTCAACACCGTAGGCGGGGACGTGGAGGCGGGCCTCGCCATCGCGGAGCTCATCGCCGGCATGACCAAGCCCACCGTCTCCATCGTCCTGGGGGGCAGCCACTCCATCGGCGTGCCCCTGGCCGTGGCCGCCCGGCGGAGCTTCGCCGTGCCCTCCGCCGCCATGACCATCCACCCCGTCCGCATGAGCGGCACCGTTATCGCCGCCCCCCAGACTTACAGCTACTTCCAGCGGCTCCAGGACCGGATCGTGGCCTTTGTGGCGGGCCACAGCCACATCTCCGCCGGGGACTTTCAAAACCTGATGCTCCAAAAGGACGACATGGCCGCGGACGTCGGCAGCGTCGTCTACGGCGAGGAGGCCGTCCGCTTAGGGCTCATCGACGAGGTGGGGGGCCTCTCCGACGGCCTGCGCTGGCTTTACGGCGAAATCGGCGGGGGGAAGAAGCCCCGGGGCCGCAGGTCCGCCGCCAAATAATCCCAGCGGCTCCGGGCCCCCGCCCGGAGTTTTTATGCGTCATTTAGTAAATTATACTTGACAAATAGTCTGGTGAATGCTACACTGTCCTCAACAAGCACAAGGGGGATTTTTTATGGATCACTATCATGCGGGAATTGCCTTGGGCCTTGCCATAGGGCTTCTGGCGGGCTTCCTTTTCGTCGCGTTCCTCTTCAAAAGGAAGGTCCTGGACATGCACTTTGACGAGCGGCAGGAGCGGGCCCGGGGCAAGGCGTTTCAGTACGGCTTTTTCACCCTCCTGATTTCCGCCTATGCCTACGCCGTCTCCGACATGGTCCTGGGCCGCTGGTGCGACCCCATGGCCGGCGTGACCCTCTGCGTGGCCGCGGGCATGTGCGTCTTCGCCGTCACCTGCATTTTGAAGGACGCCTACCTCAGCCTCCGGGAAAAGCCCCGGACCATCATGACCATGTTCGCCCTGCTCTCCTCTGTCAATCTGGGCTTCGGCGTCCTGCACCACATCCATCCCGGCCTGGTGGAAAACGGCGTGCTGACCTACCGGGCGGTGAACCCCATCATCGGCTTGGCCACTTTGGTCATCCTCGTCGTGTACATTGTCAACTATCTTCTCCGTCCCCGGGAAGAGGAGGAGGAATGAAGAATCTCCGCATGAAGGCCGCCCGGGCCGCCCTGGACATGAGCCAGCAGGACCTTGCGGACGCGGTGGGGGTCTCCCGCCAGACCGTCCACGCCATTGAGAAGGGGGACTACAACCCCACCATCAGGCTCTGCACCGCCATCTGCCGCGTCCTGGGCAAGACCCTGGACGAGCTGTTCTGGGAGGGCTGACTCCCGGACACGCCCCGCTTTTCAAACGTTTGCGCAAGCACTTCCACACAGGCCCGGCGAAACGGATTCTTAAAATTTATGGAATTCTTCCCTACCCATGGGGGAAAGACTCTTGTATAATAGGGAACCGCAAGAAGCCATCCACATTCGGTTTTCGGATTCCCAGGGGGGAATCCACAGGAGGAATTTCATATGCTGAGAAAAACCAAAATCATCTGTACCCTGGGCCCCGCCGTGGACAGCGAGGAGAAAATCGTCGCTCTCATCAAGGGCGGCATGAACGGCGCCCGGTTCAACTTTTCCCACGGCAGCCACCCGGAGCACCTGGAGCGGCTGAACCGCCTCAAGGCCGTCCGGGACCGGATGGGCAGCCCCGTGGCCACCATTCTGGATACCAAGGGCCCGGAGATCCGTATCAGGAGCTTTGAGGCCAAGACCGTGGACCTTACCGCCGGGGACCCCTTCACCCTCACCGTGGAGGACGCGCCCGGCACCGCCCGGCGGGTTTCCGTCACCTATCCCCGTCTGAACGAGGAGGTGGTTCCCGGCCAGGAAATTTTGATTGACGACGGCCTGGTGGCCATGCGCGTCAAGGAAATCCAGGGCCCCGACATCCTCTGCGAGGTGGAAAACGGCGGAACCCTCTCCGCCAACAAGTCCATCAACATCCCCGGGGCCCATATTCAGCTTCCCGCCCTGACGGAGAAGGACGTGGCGGACATCCGCTTCGGCGTGGAAAACGACTTTGACTTCATCGCCGCCTCCTTCGTCCGCCGGGCCGCCGACGTGGAGGCCGTCCGGCAGGTCCTTCACGACTGCGGCGGGGACAGCGTGAAAATCATCGCCAAAATCGAGAACCAGGAAGGCGTGGACAACCTGGACGAGATTCTCTCCGCCGCCGACGGCGTGATGGTGGCCCGGGGGGATTTGGGGGTGGAGATTCCCGCCGCCAGGGTTCCCGCCCTCCAAAAGCAGATGATCCGCAAGGGCCTCCAGGCGGGCAAGCCCGTCATCACCGCCACCCAGATGCTGGACTCCATGATCCGAAATCCCCGTCCCACCCGGGCGGAGGTGTCGGACGTGGCCAACGCCGTGTACGACGGCACCAGCTGCGTCATGCTCTCCGGCGAGACCGCCGGAGGCCGGTATCCCGTGGAGGCCCTGGCCGCCATGCTGGAAATCGTCACGGAGGCGGAGGCGTCCATCGACTACTGGAAGCGCTTCCAGAAGCAGCTGGTCGTCACCACCTCCAACAACATCAACGACGCCATTACCCACACCTGCTGCCTCACCGCACGGGACCTGAACGCCACCGCCATCCTGGCGGCCAGCAGCTCCGGCCGCACGGCCCGGATGATCTGCCGCTTCCGCCCCGCCTGCCCGGTGGCCGCCCTGACCATGCAGGAGAAGACCCGGCGGCAGCTTGCCATCTGCTGGGGGGTGATCCCCTTCCTCACCGGGGAGGTCAACTCCACGGACCGGATTTTCTCCCTCTCCGCCGAGGTGGCGGTGAAGGAGGGGCTGGTCCAGCCGGGGGACACGGTGGTCATCACCGCCGGGGTGCCTCTTGGGAAAAGCGGCTCCACCAACCTCATCAAGGCCCAGGTCATTGAACCCGGCCTCTGAAAAAACC
This sequence comes from uncultured Oscillibacter sp., assembly GCA_910585165.1. Taxonomy (GTDB): domain Bacteria; phylum Bacillota; class Clostridia; order Oscillospirales; family Oscillospiraceae; genus Oscillibacter. Next base: position 11,621 of record CAJUBX010000006.1, read on the forward strand.
AGGGAGCGGACCCCGCCGGGGCCCGCTCCTCTTTTTCCGTTTTCAAATCTCCCGCCGGCCCTCCAGGGCCCGGGTCAGCGTCGCCTCGTCGGCGAACTCCAGGTGCCCCCCCACGGGGATGCCGTAGGCCAGGCGGGTCACCCGCAGGCCGAAGGGCTTCAGCAGCCGGGCGATGTACATGGCGGTGGCCTCCCCCTCGGTGTCGGGGTTGGTGGCCATGATGACCTCCTGCACGTCCCCCTTGGCCGCCCGCTCCAGAAGGGGCTTGATGGCCAGGTCGTCGGGCCCCACCCGGTTCATGGGGGAGATGACCCCGTGGAGCACGTGGTAATGCCCGTTGTACTCCCGGCTGCGCTCAATGGCGGCCACGTCCCGGGGGTCCGCCACCACGCAGACGGTGGACCCGTCCCGCTTGGGGGAGGCGCAGATGGGGCACAATCCCCCGCTGGTGAAGTTCTGGCACACGGGGCAGCAGGTGATGCTCCGCTTGGCGTCCACAATGGCGGCGGCAAATTCTTGGGCTTCGGCCTCCGGCAGGCCCAGGATGAAAAAGGCCAGCCGCTGGGCGGACTTGCCGCCGATGCCGGGGAGGCGGGCAAACTGCTCCACCAGCTTTTCCAGGGGGGCGGGGAAGTATTCCATAGGGGGCTCCTGTTCTCGCCCTTCGGGCGGGGAAGTTTCAGCCCTTTGAGGGCTGGTGCAATGCACCCCCCCATTTTCTCTTTTCCTTCCAGAAGGCAAAGAGAAAACGGGCCGTGCACGGTCTATAGGACAGCTCTTGGCGGCTTTGCCGCTTAGAGCTGTCGCATCCCCCTTGCGGGGAAAAGAGAAAAGGAAGTATAGGCCCTTCGGGCCTTTTTATTTGTTCTCGTCTTCCACGGGAGGTAAGGGGGCGAGGCCCACCAGCTGGTCCAGGGTCACGCCGTAGAAATCCGCCAGTTTGACCAAAACCGGAGCCGTGGGATCCCGCTCATTTTTTTCATAGCGTTCGTATGTTTTGCTGGAAAGTTCAAGCGCCTTAGATACTTTTTCACGGGTCAATTTTCGGGCACCACGCAAGGCCAATAAGTTTTTCGCTAATTGTTCCATTATAATACCTCAAAAGCCTTGACAGACCATTCGGTCTAATGTATAATGAAATAGACTAAACGGTCTAGCTATAATTTTTATATTTCCACCTAAAAGGAGATGATTTTTATGGACGGCGTTCTTCACGCTCTCTTTGCCTATGTCCAGGAGGAGCGGATCGGCCCCTGCCTGGAAACCCGGGAATACCGCCGGGCCGTCTGCGGTCTGGAGGAAAATTGGGAGGTCTTCCGCTCCACGCTGACGGAGGAGCAGCTCCAGCGGCTGGACGCGCTGCTGGAACAGGAGCAGACCGTCGGGCGGCTGGAGGAGAGGGCGGTCTTCCGCTGCGGCCTCTCCCTTGGAATCGGCCTGGGGCGGCTTTAAGCCCGCCCGCAAAATTCCCGGCAGGCGTTCAAGCCCCCCTGAGCTCCGCGATGCGGGCGGGGATGTCGGCGGCCTTGTAAACCGCGCTTCCCGCCACCAGCACGTTGGCCCCCGCCTCGATGCAGGTTTTGCAAGTATCCGGGGCCACGCCGCCGTCCACCTCCAGCTCGCAGTCCGGGTTTCTCTCGTCAATCAGCTTCCGCAGGGCGGCGACCTTTTCCATCTGATCCGCCATGAATTTCTGCCCGCCGAAGCCCGGTTCCACGGTCATCACCAGAATCAGCTCCACCTTCTCCAGGAAGGGCAGGGCCGCCTCCGCCGCCGTCTTGGGCTTGAGCACAACGCCCGCCTTTTTCCCGCAGGCGTGAATCTTATCAATGGCGGCGTGGATGTTCTCCTCCGTGTCCGCCTCCACGTGGACCGTCACCAGGTCCGCCCCCGCTTCGCAGAACTGCTCCACGTACCGCACGGGCTGGGTAATCATCAGGTGTACGTCCAGGGGCAGGTCCGTGACGGGCCGGATGGACTTCACCACCGGGATGCCCACGGTGATGTTGGGGACAAACACGCCGTCCATCACGTCCACATGGACGTAGTCGGCGGCGGCGATGCGCTGGATATCCCGCTCCAGATTTGCAAAATCGGCGGAGAGAATGGACGGCGCAATTTTAATCATGAAAACCCCTCTTTTCTGTCGGTCCGGCGGCAAAGGGCCCGGGACAGGGGGTCCCCTCCCGGTGGCGGGAGCGCGGGGCGGCGCATAGGATAGCCTGAGCGGCTGAGACGCCCAATCCCCCGCAGCGTCCGCCCCTTACGTCAGGCGCCGCCGCTTTTTTGAATATAGGGAACCGGCCCGCCGCGGCCTGCCGTCGGGCGGGCCGGTTCCCCCCTAGTGTAGCAGACTCCCGTCCCAAAAGCAACCAAGGGCCGGGATATTTTTTGCCTTCCGGCGGACGCGGAAAATTTTTGTTGCAAATGCCTCTGTAAAATTTACCGGAAACATGATAGGATAAGAAACACATACTATACTGAAAAGGGAGGCGGCGCTATGGCGTATGACGTAATCGTCGTGGGCGGCGGCCCGGCGGGGCTGTCGGCGGCCCAGAACGTCCGGGCCCGGGGGAGGACCGTGCTGGTAATCTCCAACCCCCTGGAGGAAAATCCCCTCTGGCGGGCGGAGCGGGTGGACAATTATCTGGGGCTTCCCGGCCTCTCCGGGGCGGAGCTGCTGGCGGCCTTCCGCGGCCATGCCCAGGCCGCCGGAGCGGAGTTTCAGGAGGGGAAGGCCCTCAGCGCCATGCGCTCCGGGGAGGATTGGTATATCAGCGCCGGAACCGCCGTATTCCAGGCCAAAGCCGTGGTGCTGGCGGCGGGCGCGGCCCGGGGGAAGAAGTACCCCGGGGAGGCGGAGCTGCTGGGCCGGGGCGTGAGCTACTGCGCCACCTGCGACGGGATGCTGTACCGGGGGAAGAAGGTGGCCGTTCTGGGCTGGACTCCCTCGGCGAAGAAGGAGGCGGAGTTCCTGGAGGGCGTCGGCTGCCAGGTGGCCTACTTTGACAAGCCCCAAGACTGCGCCGTGCTGGGGACGGAGAAGGTGGAGGCCGTCCGCTGCGGCGGCGTGACGGAGGCGGTGGAGGGCGTGTTCCTCCTGCGGCCCGCCATGGCCCCGGGGGACCTGTTCCCCGGCCTTGCGGCGGAGGGGGGCTTTGTGGCCGTGGACCGGAACATGGCCGCCAACCTCCCCGGGGTCTTTGCCGCCGGGGACTGCACCGGCGGGCCCCTGCAAATATCCAAGGCCGTGGGCGAGGGCCTGATTGCCGGGCAGAGGGCGGCGGCCTTCGCCGCGGCGCTGAAATAAGAATTTCAAATAAGAATTTAAAAACAAAGGAGAGATTTCATATGGCATTGCAGCATTTGAAAACGGCGGAATTTGACGCCTCCGCAGGCCGGGCCCCCCTGGCCATGGTGGACTTCTGGGCCCCCTGGTGCGGCCCCTGCCAGATGCTGGGCCCCGTGATGGAGGACCTGGCGGTCCAATACGGGGGCAAGGCGCTGGTAGCCAAGGTCAACGTGGACGAGGAGCCGGAGCTGGCCCGCCGCTTCGGCGTGATGAACATTCCCACGGTGGTCTTCCTGAAGGAGGGCCGGGAGTTCGACCGGAAGGTGGGGGCCTTTCCCCCCGCCGTTTATACGGAAGTGCTGGATAAGGCCCTGTAAGGGCGGTGCGCCTGTGTACAAAGCGCCCGGAACCGTTTGGTTCCGGGCGCTCTGCCCGTCCATCCGAAGCCGGCGCAGGCGGATTTTCAGCTTCCGCCGCGGCAGCATGGGCAGCCGCCCGACAAAGCGGAATTCCCGGCTTCTCTAAAGCCTGTTCTCACTTTCGGCGTATTTCTTGACGAGCACCTTTTCTCCGGGGAGCGTCCGGAGTCATTGCGCTGAAAGCGGACGGGACATTCCTCTTTGCGTATTTACACCGCCGGAAAAATATGCTACACTGTTTCCGTTTGACGAGGAGGGATGCTATGAGCAGCCGGGAAGACGTTTTATCGCTGCTGCGAAACGGGGAGGGCTTCCTCTCCGGGGAGGATCTGAGCCGCCGCCTGGGTCTCAGCCGCGCCGCCGTGTGGAAGGCGGTGGACGCCCTGCGGCGGGAGGGCTATGAGATTGAGGCCCGGACCCGCCTGGGCTACCGCCTCTGCGCCGTGCCGGACGCCCTGACGGAGCCGGAAATCCGCAGCTTCCTGGGAAAGACCGCCGTGGTGGGCCGGGAGCTGCGGTGCTTTGACCGGCTGGACTCCACCAACAGCTATCTGAAAACCCAAACCGACGCCCCCGACGGCACGGCGGCTGTCGCCGACTGCCAGACGGCGGGCCGGGGCCGGATGGACCGCTCCTTCCAGTCCCCCAAGGGCCGGGGAATCTATCTCTCCGTGCTGCTGCGCCCCCCCCTGCCGCCGGAGAGCCTGCCGCCGGTGACGGCCCTGGCGGGGGTGGCGGTGTGCGCCGCCGTGGAGCGGGTCTGCGGCGTCCGCCCGGGGCTGAAATGGCCCAACGACCCGGTTTTAAACGGGAAGAAGCTCTGCGGCATCCTGACGGAGATGTCCCTGGAGGCGGAGACGAGCCGGGTCCAGTCCCTGGTGCTGGGCGTCGGAATCAATGTGGGCCAGCGGGAGGAGGACTTCTCGCCGGAGGTCCGGGAGGTGGCCACGTCGCTGCTCCAGGTTCTGGGGCGGCCCGTGTCCCGGCCCCAGCTGGCGGCGGCGCTGCTGGAGGAGCTGGACCGGGCCTACGCCGTCCTGCTGGCGGGGGATTTGTCCGGGTATCTGGCGGACTACCGCCGCCTCTGTGTGAACCTGGGAAAAACCGTCCAGCTCCTTCCCTTCGGCGGCGGCCCCCGGGAAACCGCCCAGGCGGTGGATATCGACGAAACGTTCAGCCTGGTGGTCCGGGGGGAGGACGGCCGGCAGCGGACCGTCCGCTCCGGCGAGGTCTCCGTCCGGGGGCTTTGGGGCTATACGGAATAACGGCAAAGGAGAGAGGCACTTATGAACGAAAAGAGCAGATTTCAAGAGCTTTGGTCCCTGTTCTGGACCTTCGCCAAAATGGGGATCATGACCTTCGGCGGCGGCATGGCCATGCTGCCCATCCTTCAGCGGGAGGTGGTGGACAGCAAGGGCTGGGCCACCGAGGAGGAGCTGACGGACTACTACGCCATCGGCCAATGCACCCCGGGCATCATCGCCGTCAACACGGCCACCTTTGTGGGCCAGAAGTGCGGCGGCACGGCGGGGGGAATCTCCGCCACCCTGGGGCTGGTCTTCCCCTCCGTGGTAATCATCTCCATTCTGGCGGGGCTGATTTCCAATTTCGCCGGCCTTGCCTGGGTGAGGAACGCCTTCGCGGGCATCCAGGTCTGCGTCTGCGTGCTGATTTTCAATTCGGTGCTGAAGCTTTTGAAAAAGTCCGTGGTGGATAAGCGGACGGCGGTCATTTTCGCCGCGGTCCTCCTGGGGGGATTGTTCTTGAAACTCTCCCCGGTGTGGTTCGTGGTAGGCTCCGCCCTGGCCGGCATTCTTTTGAAGAACCTGGAGGCGAAGAAAGCATGATTTATTTGCAGCTCTTTTGGGAATTTTTCAAAACCGGCCTCTTTGCCGTGGGCGGCGGCATGGCCACCCTGCCTTTTCTCCAGGCCATCGGCGAGTCCACCGGCTGGTACACCTACACGGACCTGATGAACATGCTGGCGGTGTCGGAGTCCACTCCCGGGCCCATCGGCATCAACATGGCCACCTACGTGGGCTTCACGGCGGCGGGCATCCCCGGGGCCGTGGTGGCCACCGTGGGGGAGATCACCCCCTCCATCATTGTGATTTTGATTGTGGCGGCGGTGCTCCACAGCTTTCGGAACAACCGCTATGTGGACCGGGCCTTTTACGGCCTCCGCCCCGCCTCCACGGGCCTTATCGGCGCGGCCTGCGCGGCGGTGGTGCTGGAGGTGCTGACCAGCGTCCAGCTCACCGCCCAGGCGGGCGGAATCCTGAAAACCGCCTCCGTCTCCCTGGACGCCGCCGCGCCCTTGGGCGGCGTTCTGAACCTGCGGGGGCTGGTCCTGGCGGCGGCGCTGCTGGTGCTGACCAACTATGTCCCCAAGGTGAAGGGGCTCCACCCCATTGTGTTTATCGGCCTGTCCGCCGTGGTGGGCGTGGTGTTCGGCTTCGCCGGGGCATGAGGGAGGCGGAACGCGCCCCCGATCCGGCATCCCCCTTCGGATATCAAACGCGCCCGCCCGGCCTGCATGGGGCGGGCGCGTTTTCCACGGGCCGAATGGGCGGCCCGGCGGCGAAGCGGCGGGCCCCGGAAGTGCCCCGGCGTGGAGGGGCTTGAAAAGGGAAGTTGTTTTTGCTATGATATAGGAAATCCGCTTACGGGGAGGTGGAGGCAGTGGAAAAAGAACATCTGGCCGCGCCGGTGGTCAAATGGGCCGGCGGAAAGCGCCAGCTTTTAAGCGCCATCACTCCCCTGCTTCCCAGGCAGATTTCCCAGTACTGCGAGCCGTTTTTGGGCGGCGGGGCCGTGCTGTTTTCCATCCAGCCGGAGCGGGCGATTGTCAACGATTTAAACGGGGACTTAATCGCCGTGTATGAGGTCATCCGCGACGACGTTGAGGCTCTGATTGCCGATCTCAAAAAGCATGAAAACACCCCGGAGTATTTTTACGCCATCCGGGATATGGACCGGGACCGGGAGGGCTACCGGGCCATGTCCAAGGTTGCCCGCGCCTCCAGGCTGATCTATCTGAACAAGACCTGCTTTAACGGGCTGTTCCGGGTCAACTCCGCCGGGGAGTTCAATTCTCCCTTCGGGCATTACCGGAACCCGAAGGTGGTCAACGAGCCTGTGCTGCGGGCGGTGAGCCGGTATTTCGCCTCCGGCGGCGTCCGCTTTTACAGCGAGGATTTCGCCGTCACCCTGGGCCGGGTGGCCGGGGGCGGGTTCGCGTATCTCGACCCGCCCTACGATCCCCTTTCCGACACCGCCAGCTTTACGGGCTACAGCAAGGGCGGGTTTGGCCGGAGCGAGCAGGTCCGCTTGAAGCAATGCTGCGACGAGCTGACGGAGCGGGGCGTAAAATTCCTGCTGTCCAACTCCGCCACGGAATTCATCAAGGACCTGTACCGGGATTACGATATCTCCATCGTGAAAGCGAGGCGGGCCATCAACGCCGACCCGGCCAAACGGGGTGCCATCGAGGAGGTGCTGATTCGAAACTATGGGACGGAATGACGACGCGTGGGAGCGCCTGTTTGACAAGTACCAAATTCTTGCCGCAATCCGGCGGGACGGGTATTTCCCCATATCGGCGGGCCAGATCAAAGAGTTCCGGGAGCCCCGGCTGATGACAAAATTTGACCACCGGGTAAACCTCCCCGCAGTCTTTGCCCAGCACCATTTGTCCATCCTCCCGGTCACCCGGGGGGATTATGTCATCTCCACCTTTTCGGCCTATCAAGAGTTTGAACCCCCCTCTCCCTATGTGCGGAGGATTTCCATTCCGGCGGGCCTGCAAAGCCTGGCGCCCCAGTTCCTGGTGAGCGAGGCCATCGCCCTGAACTGCGCCGCCGCCTGCGGCGTTTTAAACGACTTTCTGGAGGAGGAGCGGCTGGTCCCCACCGTCAGCGGCCGCATGGGTTCCGGCGAATTCCGCTTCGCCGTCAACACGGCCCTGGGTCCCAAATGCCTGACGGTCCGCAATTCCCAGGTAGAGATTGACGCCGCCTACGAGGGGGCCCGCTCCCTCTCGCTGTTTGAGGCGAAGCGGGATTTGTCCGACGATTTTCTGATCCGCCAGCTGTATTATCCCTTCCGGGTCTGGAGCGGCCGGGTGGCGAAGACGGTAAAGCCCGTCTTCCTGATTTTTTCAAACGGCGTATTCAACCTGTACCAATACCAGTTTGACGATCCATACCACTACAACTCCCTCCGTCTGGTGAAGCAGCGGAATTACGCCATCGCCGCCCACATCCGCCGCTCGGACGTGGAGGACCTTCTGCGGGCCGTTCCGGCGGTGAGGGAGCCGGATATCCCCTTCCCCCAGGCGGACCGCATGTCCCGCGTCGTCAACCTTCTGGAGCTGCTGCGCGAAACCCCCATGACCAAGCAGGACATCACCTCGCGGTATGCCTTTGACGAGCGGCAGACCAATTACTACACGGACGCGGGGCGGTATCTGGGGCTGATCGAAAAGGTCTCCGGCGAAAACGGCAGCATCCGGTTCCATCTCTCCCCCGGCGGAAGCCGCGTCATGGCGCTGGCCTACCGGGAGCGCCAGCTTGCCGTCGCCGCCCAAATCCTCATGCACACGGCCTTTCGCGAGACGCTGGCGCTGTACCTGCGGTGCGGCGTGATGCCGGACAAGCCGGCCGTCATCGGAATCATGAAGCGGGCGGGCCTGTACCGGGTGGAGTCCCCCAGCACCTATCTGCGCCGCGCCTCTACGGTGATCGGATGGGTCAATTGGATTTTGGGGCTCATCGAAGCATAGCCCGGCAGCGCCCGCAAAAATACGCCCCGCAGTCCGGAGACGGCGTTTTTGTCTCCGGCTGCAGGGCGCGGCGCTTACCTTTGGTATTCGAACTCGAACCCGTCCATGGATACGGTGTCCCCGTCCTGGATTCCCAGGTCCTCCAGCCGCTGGAACACCCCCGCCTCCCGGAGGGCCCGGTCAAACCACATGCGGCTTTCGTAGTCGGCGAAGTTGACGTTGGCCATAAGCCTTTGAAGCCAGGCTCCCTCCACTATCCAAACGCCGTCCTCATGCTGAATGTCCAGAGGACCGTCCGCCTTGGGCGCTTTGGGCACATACTCCGGCTCGTACACGGCGATGGGGGGCAGGACGGACAGCCGCTCCGCCGCCAGCTTTACCAGCTCCCGGGTGCCCTTGTGGGCGGCGGCGGAAATCTCCACCAGGGGATAGCCCAGGCCCTCCACATGGGCCCGGAGGGCCTCCAGCGCAGCCGGGTCCTCCAGCACGTCCGTCTTGTTGGCGGCCACAATCTGAGGCCGCCCGGCCAGGTCCGGGCTGTAGCGCTCCAGCTCCCGGCAGATGGCGTCGAAATCCGTGATGGGGTCCCGGCCCTCGCTGCCGGACACATCCACCACGTGGATCAAAAGGCGGCAGCGGTCTATGTGGCGGAGGAAATCGTGGCCCAGGCCCGCGCCCTCGCTGGCCCCCTCGATGATGCCGGGAATGTCGGCCATCACGAAGCTGACGCCCTCCTCCACCCACACCACGCCCAGGTTGGGAAACAGGGTGGTGAAATGATAGTTGGCGATTTTGGGCTGGGCCTTGCTCACAACGGAGAGGAGGGTGGACTTTCCCACGTTGGGAAAGCCCACAAGCCCCACGTCCGCCAAAAGCTTCAGCTCCAATACCACGTCGTGGCTCTCCCCGGGGAGGCCCGCCTTGGCAAAGCGGGGAACCTGGCGGGTGGGGGTGGCGAAGTGGCTGTTGCCCCAGCCGCCCCGCCCCCCCTGGCAGAGGACGAAGGGCTCGCTTCCGCTCATGTCGGCCATGATCTCGCCGGTTTCGGCCTCCCGGACCAGGGTGCCCCGGGGGACGCGGATGGTAAGGGACTGGCCGTCCCTGCCGGACTTCCGGCCCCCCTGGCCGTCGCCCCCGTTTTCGGCGGCGTATTTGCGCTTGTAGCGAAAGTCCATCAAGGTGGACATATGGTCGTCCACCTGGAGAATGATGGACCCGCCCCGCCCGCCGTCTCCGCCGTCGGGGCCTCCGGCGGCCACGTACTTCTCCCGGTGAAAGGCGACGGCGCCGTTTCCGCCGCTGCCGGCCCGGACGGTGATGCGGGCTTTGTCAATAAAGGATGAGGCCATGGAATCCTCCTCAAAAATAATACTGGTTGTATTAGGGCTTCCCGGCTTTTTGGAACAGGCACTCAAACAGCGTCCAGGTCTCTTCGCTCATTTTCCGTACAAATCCACTGAGGGACGCGGGGGTGGGAATGCCGTCCTTGTTCAGCTTCAGTGGCTTTTCCCTGGACCTTGAGGGCCCAAAGCGGAGAGCCTCCAGGCATTCCGCCGGAAGGGGGCGGGGTTCAATAGAGCTGCCCCGCCCGCTGGCCGCCAGCTCCGCACAGCAGGTCTGGGGCCTTTGATGGAATTTGTGGGGCCTGTCCTTATAGTGCTTTTGGGTGTAGACTTTTTTCAGGTCCAGGGGCAGCGGCTGGCCGCTGTTCAGCCAGGCTCCGCCGGAAAGGGCGAAGACGGAGCGGCTGAAATCCAGAGCTCCGCCGTCCAGAAGATTTTCGCCGCCATAGCCGGTCCGCTCCAGGGCCATACCCTGGGGAACTACCGCCCCGGCGGGGCGGCCCACCTCCCGCATCAGGTAATCCAGGGCGGGTTCCACCCGCTCCACCTCCAGCCGGGCCATGGCGCAGAGCGTACCGCCTTGGATGCAGACGGGGTAAAGAACATCCCCGGCCCTGACATTGGCGATCGAGGGCATTTTCGTGTGGGGTCCGCCGTAAATAACGGAGAGAGGGCCGCTGTCCTCAGCCCTTTGCAGGCTTCGGACATGGTCCTTGGACCAGAAGACAATATAGCCCGCCATAGAACTTCCCCCCTCTTGAAAAAAGGGCCCGGACAGCTATGTCCAGGCCCTTTTAAACGCTCACTCAGCCTCGTAGACAGAGACCTGCTTGCGATCCTTGCCCAGCCGCTCGAAGCGGACCGTGCCGCTGGCGGTGGCGAACAGGGTGTCGTCGCTGCCGCGGCCCACGTTCACGCCGGGGTGGATGTGGGTGCCGCGCTGGCGGACCAGGATGTTGCCGGCCAGGACGAACTGTCCGTCGGCCCGCTTGGGGCCCAGGCGCTTGGCCTTGGAATCGCGGCCGTTCTTGGTGGAGCCGCCGCCCTTCTTGTGGGCGAAGAACTGTAAGCCAATGCGAATCATGTCAGGGACCATCCTTTCTGAAAGATTTTTAGATGGGGAAGGGGACCGCTCAGTCCGCTTCCAGGACTTCGATATTTTCCGGGTACTCGTCGTGGAGCATGGTAAAGTAGAGCATCAGCCCCGTCAAAAGGGCCTGGCACGCGCTCTCCGCCGCAGGGCCCAAACCCCCGGGCAGGCGCAGGGAAACCAGCGCTTTTTTCTCGTCAACCCGCACCGCGGCGGCAAGGCCCAAAACGTCGTTGACGGTGGCCTCCACCAGCGTGACGGCGGCGGTGACGGACGCGCAGAGGAGGTCCTCCCCCGCTTCGGCCCAGCCGCTGTGGCCCCGGGCCTCAAAGCCGGTGATCCGGCCTCCCTCCGTGCGGAAGGTGACGCTGGTCATGCTCAGACGGAGATCTTGCCGATCTCGACCTTGGTGTAGGGCTGGCGGTGGCCCTGGCGCTTGCGGTAGCCCTTCTTGGGATTGTACTTGAAGATGCGGATCTTCCTGCCCTTGCCGTTTTTCACGACCTTGGCCTCCACGGAGGCGCCGGCCACGGTGGGAGCGCCGAAGGTGGCCTTGTCCCCGTCGATGACGGCCAGGACCTGGTCGAACTTCACGGCGTCGCCGGCCTCCTGGGGCAGCTTCTCGATGTAGACCACGTCGCCCTCGGCCACCTTATACTGCTTTCCGCCGGTCACGATGATTGCGTTCATGCTTGTTTCAACTCCTTCATTACGGGCTCGCTGTCGGGGGCGGCGCTCAGGGCGCACTTAGAAAGGCCCATTCAAAGCGGCTTCCCTAGTATATCAGCAGAATTTGGGCTTGTCAATGGGATATTTCCAAAATCCCGCCCTTTTCCCTCAGCAGGATTCCAGCAGAGCTTCCAGCTCCTCCCGGGTGAAGCGCTGGACGTTGTCGCAGAAGCGGCAGGTGAGCTCCGCGCCGCCCTGCTCGGCGATCATGCTCCGCAGCTCCTCCCGGCCCAGGCTGATGAGGGCCCGCTCCATCCGCTCCCGGCTGCAGTCGCAGCGGTATTCAACAGGCCGCTTTTCCAGCACCTCCAGCCCAAGGCCCGGCAGGGCCGCCCGCAGCAGCGCCTCCGGGTCCGGGTCGGCCTTCAAAAGCTCCGTCACCGGCCCGGCGGAGCGGAGGGACGCCTCCAGCTGCTCCGCCGTCTCCTCCCCCGCGCCGGGGAGAAGCTGAACAAGATACCCCCCCGCCGCCAAGACGCTCTGGTCCCGGTCCACCAGCACCCCCAGGCCGCAGGCCGTGGGAATCTGCTCGCTTTCTACAAAGTAGAGGGCGATGTCCTCCGCAATCTCCCCCCAGAGAAGTCCCACGCTGCCGGTATAGGGCTCCTTCATCCGAAGGTCCCGGATCACCGTCAGGGTCCCCCGGTTTCCAACGGCCCCGCCCACGTCCAGCTTTCCGTCCTCCCGGAGGGGAAAGTCCAGCCCCGGGTTTTCCACTGTCCCCCGGACGTTGCCCTCGTGGTCCGATACCGCCAGCAGCGTGCCCAGGGGGCCGCCGCCCTTGATTTGCAGGGTGAGGCTGGCGGCCTCCTCCTTCATCGCGTTTCCCATCATGGACGCCGCCGCCAGAAGGCGGCCCAGGGCCGCCGTACCCACCGGCAGGGTCTTGTGAATCTGCCGGGCCCGTTCCGTCAGGTTCCGGCTTGACACGGCGGATACTTTTATCAGGCCGTCCCTGGAGATGGCCCGGATTAGTTGGTCATTCATGGTAAAAGCTCCTCAAAAGTAAAACTACGTTGCCGCCGATTCGGCTTGGTTCCGCACCAGCTTAGCAGAGCGAGATAAAGTTCTTTTGGTTACTTTTCTTTCAAGAAAAGTGACTGCATTCAAATTGCCAGCGGTCCTCGTTGAGCCCCGGGGGCTTGTCCGTCAGGTCCCCCGTCAGCCTCACGGCGGTAAAGCCCGCCTCGCCCAGATACCGCCGCAGCTCCTCCTCCCTCCAGGCCCGCTCCCGGTGCTCCTCGAAGCAGCGGTCCCAGGCCCCGTCGGGGCGGAGGCGGAACAGGTCCACCTGATAGGTGCAGACCTGCTTTTTCTCCGAGAAAAAGGTCCGCCAGACGCAGACGCTCTCCTCCGTCTCGTCCATATAGAGCTGCCCGTCCATCCGCCGGAGCTTGTAGGGAGTGTTCACATCGAACAAAAAGAGCCCCCCGGGCTTCAGCCAGCGCCGGACCCGGCGGAAGGTCTCCCGCAGGTCCCGCTCCGCCGTCAGGTAGTTCAGAGAGTCCAGAGTGGAGACCGCCGCGTCCACCGGATGGGCCAGGCGGAGCCGGGGCATGGCCTGGTGGAGAAACAGGGGCGGGCGGTCCATCCCCGCCGCCTTGGCCGCCGCCTGGGTCAGCATCTCCTCCGCCCCGTCCACGGCGGTCACTTCGTATCCCTTTTTCGAAAGCAGGCAGGCGATGGTCCCCGTGCCGCAGGCCAAATCCAGCACCGTCTTCACGGGGATGGGGCTTTTGCGCAGCCTCCGCTTCAGAAAGGCCGCCCGACGGCGGTAGGCCCCGTCGGCCATCAAGCCGTCGTAGCTGGCGGCCAGGGCGCCGTAAGCGCTCATGACGGCTTGTCCTTCATCCGGGCAAACAGCTGGGCATAGGCCCCGGTGCCGTAGTTCAGCGAGCGGTTTACCCGGCTGATGGTGGCGCTGGACGCGCCGGTGCGCTCCAGGATTTCGTTGTAGATCATGCCGTCGTCCAGCAGGGAGGCCACCTCGAACCGCTGCTCCATGCTCCGAAGCTCCGCCACGGTGCAAAGGTCCTGAAAGAACTGGTAGCACTCCTCCTCGTCCCGGAGCTGCAAAATGGCCCTGTAGAGCTGGCCGCTTTTTTCCTTCTTGCCGATCTTCACGCTGAGACCTCCTGTCGTCGTTCTGAACAGCTCTATTTTAACCTTTCAGAGCGTGAAAGTAAAGGGGGCTCGCAGGGAAAATTTTGCAAAAAGCGCCCTCCCCGTCACCGCCCTCCCCTCCGGCGCATAGGCTGGAGAAATACGGAGAGAGGAGCGGTGCCTGTGGGAGAGCGTCTGGAGGCCCTGAAAACGGAGCCCTTCGCGGCGGAGCGGGAGTGGACGGTGGAGGGCGTGCCGGTGCTGACGGCGGAGGTTCAGGTTCCGCAGCCCCTGGGAAAGGACCGGACGGCCCGGCGGATCAAGCGCTTTTACCAGCTGCAATGCCGCTCCTTCCTCCGCTACTGCGAGCGGTGCCTTCTGCCCCAGGCGGCGGCGGAGTACCGCTCGGCCCTGGAGGCCAGCCGCCCCCTGCCCGCCTTCCGGGCGGAGCTTGGCTGCCGCGTCACCTATAACGAAGGCGGGCTTTGGAGCCTCTATACCCAGGCCCGGGAGACCCTGGGCCCCGGCCCGGCCCTGCTGACCCGCCGGGGGGACACCTGGGACCTGGCGGCGGGGTATCCCGTGCCCCTGCGGGACTTCTTCCCCGCCGGGACGGCCTGGAAAAAGCGGCTTTTCTCCCAGGCGGAGGAGGAGGCCCGGCGGCGGGAACGGGCGGGGGCGGTCCGCTGGCGGGAGGACTGGCGGCGGCAGCTGCGGCGGCGGTTCAACCCCCAGAATTTTTACCTGACGGAGGAGGGCCTGGCCTTTTTCTGGCCTATGTACGCCCTCGCCCCGGCGGCGGAGGGAATTCCCGTGTTCCTCCTGCCTTACGGCGATGGGGTCTCCCCGGAGCGGAGGGAGGAGGGCTGAGCCCGGGAGCCCAAATCCCCGGGGGTGATCTTCACCTCCCAGATGTCCAGCAGGGTGCAGATGCGGCGGATTGCGTCTCCCTCGTCCCGGCTGACCCGGATGGCCCGGGCAATGGCGACGGCCAGAAGCCACGCCTCCCGGTCTATCTGCGGCGGCGGCTGCATTTCATGTTTCATATTACTAACCTCCATATATGGTTATTATAACAGAAGCGCCACCATATAATCAAGATAAAAACCTCTATATATGGAGATTGTATGAACCGTTCTACACCCAAAAACCGGAATATTGGAAGGCGCGTGGCTTTTTACCGGGAGCTCCGGGGCCTGACACAGAAAAATCTGGCCGCGAAGCTCCAGACGGCAGGCTGTGACATGACGGCGGAGATGGTATGGAAGGCGGAAAACGGCCGGAGAAACCTTTCGATTTTCGAAATCGACAAGCTGGCGGAGGTTCTCCACGTGGACTACAACGCCCTGTTCGCCCAGGATTGAGGGACCCGCAGAGGCGCAGAACGCAAAAGGAGGCGGCCCCCAAGGGAGAGGTAACGTAAGGAAGTTACCTCTCCCATACTATTTGTAGGCAACCGAGTGTGATTGAATTGTAGGAAATATCAACATACCGGAGGACTATAGCATGGAAAAGTCGGTTTTTGAGCAAATGGGAGGAACTTATCGTCAAGAGGGTGATTACCTCCTACCGAACCTCACTGTCCCTGAAAGCGCTTCTGTTGGCGTTTGGGGGCAGCGACATTTGAGGTATATAAGGGAATACCGCGAGACTCTCTATTTTGGCTTGCAGTTGAGCGGCGAATTGAACAATTATTTGACTGGCATTGACCAGCAGGCCGAGGATATGTTTTTTCGGCTGGTAGAAAAGATGGCTCGACAACAGGGCATAACAGAGCAACTCAAGGTGAGTAACCAGATGGAATGGGTTGGTAGGATGAACAATATCCAAGTTGCGGCAGTGGAAATTGTAAACGAAGAGATCATATATACATAAGCAATTAAGGGACGTGTCCGTAAAATATATGGTCATGTCCCTTTTTATTTTGTTCCTTGACTAATTTCGCTTCAACGAATATAATGGCAGTAGATTTCTATGAACCTTTGAAACGCTTTGAGGTGTCAAAAGTGAATGGGTATATGATAGTTCAAGAAGCGGCTAAAAAATGGGGAATAACTCCACGTCAGGTTCAAATTCTTTGCAAAGAAGGGCGAATCGCTGGAGCAACACGCATGAGTCGGCTTTGGATTATTCCAGAGGATGCAGAGAAACCAACTGTAAACAAGAGAAAGGTTCGGGAAATCGATGAATAACATTGAAAAATTGCAGGCTCTTGTGGATCGTTTTCAAGCTAATCTACCCTATTATAAGGATACCAAAAACAATTATAATGAGCATTCTTGCCGAATTGAATATATCGATCCGTTGCTCAAAATACTCGGTTGGGATGTTGCCAACGAAAAAGGCTTAGCTCCGCAATATCGTGAAGTAATTGCGGAGAACTACTCAACACCTACAGACCGCCCGGACTATACTATGACATTGAGGGGGGTAGCAAAGTTTTTCGTTGAGGCCAAAAAGCCTGCAGTTGACATTACAAGGGTTGCTGATCCTGCCATCCAAACGAGAAAATATGGGTGGAATGCGAATCATAGAATCGCCGTTCTTACCAACTTTGAGCATTTGACAATTTATGATACTTGCTACGTTCCAAAAGAAGGTGATGGGTGTGTAGTCGCTCGTTTCCGTATTTTTCATTTTACAGAGTATATAAATCGGTATAATGAAATTCTTGCGCTGATATCGAGAGACGCTGTTTATACTGGAGAATTTGATAAGTATTTAGACGACAACTTCCCTGCTGTCGGCAGCGAAAAGCAGCAAGTAGATATATTGTTTTTGACTCAAATCAATGAATGGCGCATTTTACTTAGCAACGAACTCTACAAAAAAGGTGGTCGGTATCAATCCCTGGAAGTTCTCAATGATGTTGTTCAGGAGTTTATCAATCAAATTGTATTTTTGCGAATTTGCGAGGACAAAAACCTTCCACTGTATCACAAGCTTCAAGATACAGTTTCCAATCCTGAGCAGCTTCAGACAAAACTTGAAGAGTTATTCCGTGCTGCCGACCATCGCTATAATTCTGGTATGTTCTCTGGGGAAGATATTGTTTTTGACCTTTCAAGCGCGGTTATTTCCAACATAATCAAAGGACTTTATTACCCTCAGAGCCCTTATTTGTTCAATATCATTGAGCCTAACCTTCTTGGAAAGATTTATGAACTGTTTCTGACAGAGCAACTGATTCTTCTTGACGATAATACAGTTGGCCTTGGCAAGAAAAAGGACTGCCTAAACAGATCAGTAGTTACAACTCCGACAGAGATTGTAAAATATATGGTCGAAAAGACATTGAGCAAGGCGTGTGAGGGTAAATCGCCAGACGATATTTTGAACCTCCATGTTGCAGATATAGCCTGCGGTTCGGGTATATTCCTTGAAGAAGCCTTTTCTTATTTGCAAGATTACTGTGTTCAACAGTATATTATTACTGGCAAGAAGGATCATTTGCTGGAGATTGGAAATGGTCGTTACAAACTTCCATTGGAAGAAAAGAAAAATATCCTTTGTTCCTGTATCTACGGTATCGATATAGATGTTCATGCTGTGGAGGTAGCAAAATTTTCTTTGCTTATCAAGCTGATTGAAAATGAAACTGCGCCTTCTGTTGAAAATGTAATGCCAATCCTTCCGGATTTGAGTGGCAATGTTCTTTTTGGAAATTCTTTAGTTAGCCCAGCAGAACTTAATGGGATGACAATTCCAACGGAAGAACAAATTGAACTCGCGCCATTTGATTGGGGGACAATCAATGGTGGCTGCCAGTTTGGCGTAATTATAGGGAATCCCCCTTATGTGAACACAGAGGGTATGCATGCGTTGCTTCCTAAATCAGAGGTCGACATTTATAAGAAAAAGTATAGAACCTCCCATAAGCAATTTGATAAGTACTTTATTTTTATCGAGCAGGCAGTTAGAAAAACCGTAGAAGGAGGCTATATTTGTTACATTGTTCCCAATAAATTTTTCAAAATAGGTGCTGGCGAAAAGTTGAGGAATCTAATTGCGAAAGAACAGATGCTTGTCAGCTTGGATGATTTTGGAGATGTTCAGCTATTTGAGGATAAAACCATATATAGTTCAATCCTTCTTCTTCGCAAGTGCAAACAGGATATGTTTATGTATTCCAGCATCGATTCTGCTAATACGCTATGGGCTGGTGAAGCAGTCAGCGCCGTTGAATTAAATTCTTCAACATTAAACAAGCTGCCTTGGCGACTTACAACTGACATGGACTTCTTGTCTATGCTTCAAAAACTGGATCAGGTTGCTGTACCGCTCACAAAGCACACAGAAATTTTCAATGGCATTCAAACAAGTGCAGAGCGGCCAACCCCGATATATTGGTTTGCTGCTGATGATGTTGTTGCCGAGTTTCAGGATACGGTTGAGATTTGTCGAGATGGTAATAATTATACGATTGAAAAGGCGTTATTACGTCCATATTTCAAACCGACACGTCATATAGAGAAGGGGCTTAATTCGTATAGCATTTTACAGACGGACAAACGTATTATTTTCCCTTATGATGCGGATGGACATCTTGTTCCTATTGAGGAAATGAAGAGTTCTTATCCTGGCACCTATGCCTACCTTGAAGCGTATTATGACCGATTAGTACCTAAATGTGTTTCGAGAACTGGCGTTCGTGATGTGCCTAATGCAACATCAGACACATGGTATCAATATGGCAGAACACAAGCATTGACTGCATTTATCAATACGCCAAAGCTTATTGTTGGCGTACTGAGCAAAGAGCCTATGTATATATTTGATAAAGACGATATTCTGATTGCATCTGGCGGCACTGCTGGATATTGTGCCATAAGTAAAAAGGAAGGCAGCCCTTATGCTTTGGAATATATTCAAGCGTGGCTATCCAATCCAATTACTGAAAAAATTCTTGCAATTGTGGGTAGTGATTTTGAAGGTGGTTTTACTGCACGTGGGACATTCGTGCTTTCAACTTTGCCATTTGTAGAACTTGACTTTGACGATATGACGCAAAAGGGCATATATGATCGTGTGGTTGGAGCAAGCCGAGAAATCTATGATATTAACAGCACGCTCTCAAATCGTCCAGCTAAACGCATTTCTATGTTGCTCCAATCTCGTAAAGATATGCTGATCAAGGAGATTCAAGGGTTAATCGACCGAGTATATCAATTAGATTTTTGAATGGAGTTACTACCATGAAACTCAAGAAAGACAGTTCTGAACAGAAATTAAGGGGAGCCTACTATACACCGTTACAGCTTGCAAATGCTATGGTGCGTCTTTTTGCGACCGAAGATATCCAAACTGTTCTTGAGCCAAGTTGTGGCGATGGCGTCTTTCTTGATAGCTTAGAGCAAATCGGTTTAATGGAAAATATAGCTTCTGTTGATACTGTTGAAATTGAGCCAGACGAAGTTTTGAAAGTACAGAATAATTACAGATACCATAACAATGTCACAATCTATAATGAGGATTTTTTCGAGTTTTATAATCGTGTACTGGGCAAGAAGCAGTACGATTTGATTTTAGGAAATCCTCCATACATTCGTTATCAGTATCTGACCGAACATCAGAGAGAACTACAATCAAAGATTTTGGTTACACATGGAATGAAGGCAAACAAGCTCATTAATACTTGGGTAGCATTTCTTGTTGCCTGTGTCCAACTTCTTTCTGAAACGGGCAAAATTGCTTTTGTGATACCTGCCGAAATTATGCAGGTGGCCTATGCCGAAGACTTAAGGCTTTTCCTTTCTGAACATCTTGCTAAAATAACTCTGATAACTTTTGAGCAACTTGTCTTTCCTGATATTGAGCAAGAAGTGCTTGTCTTTATCGGTGAAAAAGGGACGGAGGAAAAGGGGCTCCGGATTATTGAAATGAATAATCTGGACGGATTTGATACCCTGAATCTTCAACAAAACGGTTTTCAAAGAATGCAGCATGTAAAAGAAAAATGGACAAAGTATTTCATTAGTGCTGAAGAAATGGGGTTGATTCAAGCTATTCGGCACGACTCCAGATTTATAAAATTTACAGATTGCGGCTTAATTAATGTTGGAATTACAACTGGAAACAACAGGTATTTTTCTGTAACAGAAAATACTTGTGAAAAATACGCTTTAGAAAACGTCACATTACCCTTGATTGGAAGAAGTTCACACGCACATGGAATATTTTTTACTGTATCAGATTGGAAAGCAAATGTAGCGTCTAATAAACGTGCGCGGTTGATTACCTTTCCTGATTCACCGATTGAGGATTATCGTACTGAACATAAAGAGTATATTGCGCTGGGAGAATCATCGGGCGAAAATGATGGATATAAATGCTCAATCAGAGATCGTTGGTATATTGTTCCTTCTGTCTGGGTTCCAGATGCATTTTTCTTGAGAAGAAGTAATCTTTATCCAAAATTTATCCTTAACCGTTGTGGTGCTGTATCAACCGATACAATGCATAGAATAAAATTTTCTGATAATATAACTCCAGAAAACGCACTACTATCTTATTACAATAGCATCTCATTTGCATTTACTGAAATTTGTGGGAGAAGCTATGGTGGAGGGGTATTAGAGATTTTACCTGGTGAGTTAGGGAACGTTATGTTGCCGAAAATAACCCATATTAGTAGAGATACTTGCGCCAACTTATTAAACCGTATCGATAAGATTATTCGCAAAGATGATGATATTGAAAAGGCTCTCGATATTGTCGATCAAGAAGTTCTTGTAGAGATTCTTGGTATTAATGCCAGTTGGTGCAAAAAGTGTAGACATATCTGGAAGAAATTACAAAGGCGTCGTCTTAAGCGGGGTACATATGAGGAGGTAACATGATGGGATTAAAAGAAGAAATTGAAGCGCGATCCAGTAAAATTTATCGCGATTCCTACCAAATGTCTATTGGTGAACTTATAAACTTATATAAAGATGGGGAAATGGATATTCACCCAGAGTTCCAGCGTGTGTTTAGGTGGAGTGAATCGCAAAAAACAAAGTTGATTGAATCGATTCTTCTTAATATTCCTATTCCATCTATCTTTGTTAGTCAAGGTGAAGACGGTGTTTGGGATGTTATCGATGGAGTGCAGCGGCTTTCAACAATTTTTCAGTTTGTCGGTATATTCAAAGATGAGGATGGTAAACTGCTAAAACCTTTAACACTACAAAAAACCGACTATCTTCCTTCGTTGGCCGGAGTTCAATGGGAGCATGAGATAAAAGAGCTTAGTTTTACTAAAGAGCAGCAGCTATTTTTTAAGCGTGCAAGAATCGATATAATAATCATGAAAAAGGAAAGCGATCCCAATACTAAATATGAGTTGTTCCAAAGACTTAATACAGGCGGCTCATTGCTTAGTGACCAAGAAGTCCGCAATTGCCTAATGATAATGACCAACAAACCTTTTTATGAGTTTATCACAGAACTTGATTCTATTGAGCCCTTTAGGAACTGCTTGCCAATCTCTGATAGGCGCACAGATGAGCAGTACCGCCTTGAGCTTCTTTTGAGACTGCTCATTCCCCAATATATTGATTGGACAAAAATTGGACAATACACCGACTTTGCGGAGTTGCTGGATAAAGAAACAGTTTCTCTTTGCAACAAGGAACTTGATTTAGACAAGATAAAGGAAAAGTTTATTGCAACATTTAGCCTTCTTTATGGTGTTTTTGGAGAAGATACGTTCAAAAAATATAATGGTGTAAAACATTTAGGCCCCGTAATGGCGGCTTCATTTCAGGCTATTGCTACTGGAGTGTATGAAAATATTGATGCGATACTTGGTCTCAATGATAAAAATGACTGGCTAAAAAACAAAGTGACGCAATTATATTCTGAAGATATATTCAAAAAGAATACTACCCCTGGTGTTAGATCTATACCAAGATTTAAAGATCTGTCGCTATTCGGGGTTGAGTATTTTAAGCCATGAAAATTAGGACTCTAAATGATCTTCAGGATATAATTGATGCAGAAATGGCATGGCGTAAACGGGAATTGTCCGCAATACGTTCTAATGTGATGGAAGCGAGGAACTTTGCAAAAGATACTGCTATTAGAGCAGGGATTGCGCTTCTTTATGCCCACTGGGAAGGAGCAATAAAAAACATAGCCACATATTACTTGGAGTATGTGGCTATGTTAGGCTTGCCCTACGGACAGCTGAAGCCAAATTTCTTAGCTATCACTTTGAAGAATGAATTAAAAACTTTTGAAGCAAGCAACAAAACAACTATTCATACAACTATAGTTACTGATATTATCAGTAGTCGTGATATTAAATCGAAAATTCCGGTGGAAGGAATTATTAAAACTAATTCTAATCTGAATTCTGAGATTTTTATGGAAATAATGGCTACGATTGGATTGGACTGCACCGACTATGAAAGTTCATATAAACTTATAGATACAATTTTACTCGAAAAGCGGAATAAGATTGCACATGGAGAACGCATTGAAACTATAGGCGTGGATGAGGAACGATACTTTGAAATACATGAAAAAGTGTTCTCGTTGATTCAACTATTTGCTAATCAAGTTGCTAATGCTGCAATTTTGGAAAGTTATTTGGGATAGTTAATGATTTTTAGGATAGGCTCCTAAATAATTAGATACGTAGTTTGTCGGGAGAATAGCTGTGGATATAAATAAAATTAACACAGTATGTTGCTGGATGCGGAATTTGGCAAATCGACCAGATGCAGTAAATACTCCAGTTTGTAATACTGATGTTACTTGCATTAGAGAGAACCTTTTACTTATTGCAAAAGATATTGAGCGCACAAAACCCTTTCTCAGTAATCAATTGATGAGTATTAAGGATAACCTATTTAGAGAAGTTCGCCAAACTTGGACAATAGCGTATATCTTAATTAATCCCTTTGCGTTTGGTCAGGCAATTGAAGTGTTAGATATATTGCGCACACAAAATTTTGACACAGGAGACAATTGGTGGCACTTTATTCACCCCAGAATAGCAAAAGTCTCAAAGAAACTTTTTCTGGATGGTAGTTATGCAAATTCAGCTTGTGATGCCTATATCGAAATAAATGATAGAGTAAAAAAGCTATTTCAAGTATTAAGGCCAAATGAAAGAATTCCTGATGGTGATGCGGCAATGAAAATGGTGTTTTCAGCAAATGCACCTCTTGTCGAATTTTGCGATCGTTCTACGGATTCTGGTAGCAATACACAAAAAGGATTTATGGAGATGCTGGCAGGAGCTATGTCTGCTTTACGCAACCCTAAAGCACATGCCAACATTACAATAGATCGGGATGATGCTATGCGGCGTCTTATGTTTGCCAGCATGCTGATGTATAAAATTGACGAAGCAGTTCTATATTCAAGAATAATTGAACTTTCAGAAGTGCATCAATAGACATCAGTAGATATTGCTGTTTTTGAGACAACCTGTGGTAAAATATGATTGCAGACCATCAGCTAAAAGCAATTAAGACACGATGCCGAGGATTGTGGAATACATAATAGGCAAAAATTGAATCGATGGCACTTGACAAACACCAGTTCTATATGTTAAACTAAAAATCCCACTGAATAGGTTAATTGAATACGGCTTCTCAGCCGGTACATAGACAACCACACAAGAACCCCAGCGAGAGGAAAACTCCCGCTGGGGTTGGTGCGTCTATGTACCGGCTTCTTTTTTGTTTCTGACAACTGAATGACCGTCCGAATGGAATACTCCGCCATGACCTCCGCCGGGGAGTGAGCGAGATAACGCCGCTGAACAGGGGCAGGAATACCATTCGGGAAAACCGGCAGAAAGTGTGACGGCAGAATTGCCGTCATCTAACCGCTGGTAATTAACTATGACGGCACTTTTGCCGTCACTGCTACATGGTATCAAATGTAATGCCATTGTTCACCCAGAGAACAGCACTGACATCATTTTTGATGCCACACTGGGGAATCTCAATATTCCCGCGATCCGCAGAAAAGAAGTCATTGAACGACAGCCCGCTGCCCTGTCTTGTGATGTAGCGAGCATAGCTTTTGTGTTGCCGGGGGCGCCCCAAAAGCGGACGGCGCTGTGCGCCGAGAGGGGTTCCACCCCTATCACCCCGGTCGGAAAGGAGCGGATCAAAATGACCGACAGAAAAAGAACGACAGCCATTCAAGTGCGAGTGACCGAACAGGAAAAGCGCCAGATGGAGCGTCAGGCCAGACGGTGCGGCCTGTCCTTGTCTGGCTATCTCCGGCGAGTTGGCAGCGGCAAAGCTACGGCGGCTTTCCCCCGCCAGCGGTTCCGTGACCTCTATCGACAGGTCAACGGCTTACGGGAAAATCTCAATAATCAAACGGTGGAGCAGACAGCGGCCAAGCTGGACGAGTTGGCGGGGCAAATCTTAACCGCCTATGCAGACGAGGAAACGGACAATGGCGACCACAAAAATTTGGCCCATTAAGGACAGTTTGGCCCGTGTGGTGGACTACGCCCGCAACCCGGAGAAAACCAGCTATTCCGATTTGCAGACGGTTCTCCACTACGCTGAAAATGAGGAAAAGACTGTTGCCGGTATGGAGCAAACTCTATTTGTCACGGGCGTGAACTGCAACCGAGATACTGCTTTTGAGGAAATGCAGGCGGTCAAGGAACGGTTTGGCAAGACGGGCGGCAACGTGGCCTACCACGCCTATCAGAGTTTCAAGCCCGGCAAAGTCACACCGAAACTGTGCCATCAGCTTGGGGTGGAATTGGCGAAGCGTATGTGGGGCGATGAGTACCAGGTGCTTGTCGCCACCCACTTCAACACTGGCACCTATCACAACCACTTTGTCGTCAACTCTGTGGGCCTGTGGAACGGGCGCAAATTCAACTGCGGCAAGCGGGCCTACTATCAGTTTCGCCAGTTATCGGACGATTTATGCAGGGAATACCAACTTTCCACCATCAAAAATCCGAAGGGGAAAACGCCCCGCAGCATTTACTTTGCTGAAAAGAACAGTGAGCCGACCCGTTATAATCTTATGCAGGAAGCCTTGGACGCCGCCCTCAAGGTCAGCGTGGACGGAAACGATCTGCGGAAAGCCCTCCGAGAGCAAGGCTACGAACTGGACGCCAATCCCGCCCACAAATATGCCACTCTACGGCGGATTGGGAGCAAAAAGGCGGTGCGGCTGTTCCGGCTGGGTGAGGAATATGATCTCCCCGCCCTCCGGGAGCGTTTAGAGGAAAACCGACAGCGGTACGCCTATGACCTGGGCTATCAGCGATACCGACCCACCCGCATCCAGCGGCCCCAGCCCAAACGATTTCGGCTGAATGGCTCTTTCAGCACAGTGAAGAAAATCGGCGGCTTTCGTGGGCTGTATCTCCACTACTGCTACTGCCTGGGTATTATTCCTAAACACAGCGGACATAAGCCGTTGTCCCCGGAACTGCGGGAGGAGTGCCGCCGCTTGGACGCAATCAGCCGCCAAACCCAGCTTATTTGCCGGAAAAAGCTGGAAACAGTGGAAGGTGTGCAGGCGTTCATAGATGGAAACAAAGGCGAGTTAGCCCAACTGCAAGCCGTCCGTCAGAAGTGCTATAACCGTCTGCGCCGCTGTGACAATAGAGCGGAGATCGCCGTCATCAAAACTGAGCGTGATCGGTTAACAGCGGCAATAGCAGTTTGCAGGAAAGAGATCAAGACCGCCAGTGAAGCCTTGGCCCGGAGTGACCGGCTGAAAGAAAATTTGAAACTTGAACAGGAAATGCAGGCCCAGCGCATGGGCTTGAAACAGGACAGGCACAGGGGAAGGAGCGTTAACAGATGAACGTTATTCATCTTGAATTGAGTAAGCGGCAGGCGGAGATTTTTGATGAAGTAATGACAAAAGTGAATGAAACTGCAATTTTTCTTGCCAGTTTGTCCCATGAGGAGCGGCTAAACTGGCTGAAAGAACATCAATACTGCCACCCCATCAGCTTTGAGCGGGAGATTGGCGGCACAATTTATACCGTCAACGCCCATTTCAGTGATAAGGCATCTGAAACCGTGGAGGGGAAAGTAAATCGCATCCTCAGCGGGAATATCACACGTTAAAGTGTTGAAGTTTTGTGCCGGGTGTGGTATGATAATAGTACCTGCAATTCATATCACACTCGGCTGCGGAAAGGAGTATATTTTGAGGAAGAAACAGCAGCCAGAGCAGAGAATTACTGCGTTATACGCCCGGTTGTCCCGTGACGATGAGAAAGAGGGCATATCCGGGAGCATCCAGAATCAAAAATCCATCCTTGAAAAGTTCGCAAAAGATAACCATTTGCCCAATATTCGCTTCTTTTTTGATGATGGGTACTCAGGCGTTACGTTCACACGTCCGGCTTTCATGGAGATCATGGACTTGGCGGAGCGGGGCTTAGTAGCCAATCTGGTTGTGAAAGACCATTCCAGATTAGGCCGAAACCGTCTTGTGGTGGGCCAATTGCTGGAGGAAGATTTCGTCCGGCTGAACGTGCGGTACATCGCCATCATGGACAACATCGACACTGCTAACGGCGTCAGCGACATTGTTCCCATGCAGGATTTGTTCAACGAATGGCACGCTAAAAATACCAGCGACAAGGTACGAAAAGTCATGCAGAGCCGTGGCAACGCCGGAATACCGCTGACGACCAACCCACCATTCGGATACAAGAAAGCCCCGGAGGACAAGAACAGGTGGATCGTAGACGAGCCAGCGGCAGAGATTGTGCGACGGATTTTCCAAATGAGCGTGTCCGGCCTTGGCCCTACGCAAATCGCCAAGAAACTGCGTTCTGACGGCGTAATGACACCCAGTGAGTATTTTCACAGCATTGGCGTGAACTGCCCGACAAAACTTCCCGAGTTTCCGCATAAGTGGTGTTCACACACGGTAGCAGAAATTCTGGACAGGCAAGAATATGTGGGCGATACGGTAAACTTCCGCACTTACCGGCAGTCTTTCAAACTGAAAAAGCAGTTGGACAGGCCGCAGGAGGATTGGAAAGTGTTCCCTGATACCCACCCCGCCATCATTGACCGTGAAACCTTTGCCCTTGTTCAAAATCTCCGTCAACACCGCCGCAGGCCCACAAGAACTGGCGTTGTCAGTATGTTTTCAGGGTTGCTTTATTGTGCTGACTGTGGCAGTAAGCTGGGGTACAGCGCCACCAACAATTACAAGCGGGAGCAAGCCTACTTTTTCTGTTCCGGTTATCGTAAAAACACCGATATGTGTTCTGCCCACTATATTCGGGAGAAAGTCGTAGAACAGCTTGTGCTTGAGGGACTGCAACGGCTATTGTGGTACATCCAAGTCTATGAAACGCAGTTTGCCCAGGAACAGATGGAGCGGTTTGGCCTACAAGAGAAAAAGGCGTTGGCAGAGAAACGGCGGGAGTTGGACAAGGCGAAACAGCGAGTGTCGGAGATTGATCGCATTATCCAAAAAAGCTACGAGGATATGGCGAAAGGACTGCTGTCTGAGGAGCGCTTTGCCACCCTCTCGATAGCCTATGAATCTGAACAGCGGGAACTCAAGGCCAAAATCCCGGAGTTGGAAACTGTGTTGGACTCCACTACCAGCAAGGCCGATGACTTGCAGAAGTTCATCGACAGAGCCAAGCGGATCACCCGGCTGACCGAACTCACCCCGGAAATCATTCATGAGTTCATTGAAAAGATTGTGGTGTCCAAGCCGGAGAAAGTAGACGGGAAACGCCATCAGCGAGTGGACATCTATTACAGCACCATCGGTTTGTGGTATGCCCCGGAGCCGGAGGAAATGGAGCGGCTTTTCCGGGAGTACCTTACCGAAAAGCAGAAAAAGACAGCGTAGCCGAAACTACGCCGCCCGAATCAGGTAACACTTACGCCCCCGCCAGTTGGGGCAACTTCCTTACGGGAGTTGCCCCAACCGGGGGCCGCCTCTTTCGCGCTTATTCGCGCTCACTTCAAATTGTCCTTGTTCCCGAAATACTTCTTCGTCTCCGCGGCCACCACGCCGGACAGGGCGAACAGGCCGATGAAGTTGGGAATCGCCATCAGGCCGTTGAAGGTGTCCGCCACGTCCCACACGAAGCTCAGGGGGGACACGCATCCGACCACGACCACCGCGATGAAAATCACCTGGAACACCCGGACGGCCTTGTGGCCGAACAGGTACTGGACGCAGCGGGTGCCGTACAGCGACCAGCCCAGCACCGTGGAGAAGGCGAACAGCGCCAGGGCGATGGCCACGAACAGCGCCGCGAACTTGCCGCCGAAGACCGTGGCCAGGGCGGCGGTGATGACCTCGCTGCCGGGCCGGGTGTTGAAGGCGATGTCCACCCCGCTGCAAATGATGGTCAGCGCCGTCAAGGAGCAGATGACGATGGTGTCCACAAACACCTCGAAGATGCCGTAGAGGCCCTGGTTCACGGGGCCCTTGGTGTCCGCCGCCGCGTGGGCGATGGCGGCGGAGCCCAGGCCCGCCTCGTTGGAAAAGGCGCTGCGCCGCAGTCCCCAGATGATGGTCTGCTTCAAAACGATGCCGGAGGCCGCGCCGCCGATGGCCTGGGGCGTGAAGGCGGTGGAGAAAATCAGGCCGAAGGCGGAGCCGATGTTCCGCCAGTGGACAGCGATGACGATAATGGCAAAGAGGATATAGAACACGCTCATAAAGGGAATCAGCTTCTCCGTCACCGCGCCGATGCGCTTGATGCCGCCCAGGAGGATCACCGCGATCAGCAGCGCCAGCACAATGCCCATCAGCCACTTCAGGGCGCTCTCCACTCCGGCGGAGACGCTGGTGAACGCGGCGAAGGCGCCGATGACGGACCCGGTGATGCTGTTCACCTGGGACATGTTGCCGATGCCGAAGGAGGCCAGAATGGCGAACACTGCGAACAGGCCCGCCAGCCACTTCCAGCCGCCGCCCAGGCCCTTGGAGATGTAATACATGGGGCCGCCCACCCAGTCGCCCTTGGCGTCCCGCTCCCGGTACTTGATGGCCAGGACAATCTCCGAATACTTGGTGACCATGCCCACCAGCGCCGCCAGCCACAGCCAGAAAATCGCGCCGTAGCCGCCCATGGCGATGGCCTGGGTGGTGCCCACGATGTTGCCCGTGCCCACCGTGGCGGACAGGGCGGTGGTGACGGCCTGCAAGGGCGTCACCGCGCCCTGTCCCGCCTCCTGTTTCTGGAACATCCGCCCCACGGTGTTTTTCATGGCGTGGCCGAAGTGGCGGAACTGCACCCCGCCGTTGCGGATGGTCAGGAACAGTCCGCCCACTATGGCGCAGGGCAGGAATGTGTACATCCAGGCGAAGTCGTTCAGCGGGCCGGATATAAAGCCCAGGATGCTGTTGATGATTTCCATACTTTCCCTCCAAAACATAGGAACCGGCTCCGGCGCGGAAACGCAAAAGCGGGCCCGCCCGCGCGGCCCCGCAAAAAGCAATATCCCCCGGCGGACACACTCCGCCGGAAAGCATTCCCCTCTGTCCTTTTACCTGAGAGATTCGGCGGTTTTCCCCGCCTTGCACCTTCGGTACCCGTCGCCGGGCTTCTCCAGAGCCGCATCCGTCCCCGGTCCTCGCGCCTGAGAGTTTCACTCCGTCGGCAGGCTTTCGCCGTTTCCCCGGGGATATCCTTTGCCGGTATCCAATTGTGGTATTACCTTAACACGGACGCCGCCCCTTGTCAATCGTGCTTTTACACAAAATGTCCTCTGGCCGGGGACGGATATTTTCTCTCTGCGGACAAAAGAGAACGGGGGACGCGCCGCGTCCCCCGCTGCAAGCGTCTTTTCACAGCTCCCGGACCGTCACCACCCCGGCGGTGGCGCTGATCTCCTGCTGGAGGCGTTCCGTGTCCAGCCCCTTGTGCAGCCGCAGTGTGAAAATTGCGCAGGCGTTGTGCTTT
This sequence comes from uncultured Oscillibacter sp., assembly GCA_910585165.1. GTDB lineage: Bacteria > Bacillota > Clostridia > Oscillospirales > Oscillospiraceae > Oscillibacter. Next base: position 41,266 of record CAJUBX010000006.1, read on the forward strand.
TCGTTGGAGTGGGCGTGGATGATGCCCATATTGAGGATTTTCAGCCCGTGCTCCCGGAACTCCTGGAGCAGAACGTCCATGGTCCGGTTGTCGCTGTACTCCACGTAGAGGTTGACCTCCGGGGCGTTTTTGAGCATCCGGTACTCCACCCGGGAGAAAAACAGCTCCGCCACCAGGATGAGGATCGTGGCGAAGAGCCCCCCCTCGTAGAAGCCGCCGCCCAGGGTCAGTCCGATGATGGCCGCCGCCCAGAGCCCCGCCGCCGTGGTCAGGCCCTTCACCCGCTGGCGGCGGGTGACGATGATGGTGCCCGCGCCGATGAAGCCGATGCCCGCCACCACCTGGGCTCCCAGGCGGGCCATGTCGGTGTACTGCCCCAGGACCAGGTACAGGTATTGGCTGGTCAGCGTGGTCATGGCCGCCCCCAGGCAGATCAGGATATGGGTGCGGAAGCCCGCCGGGCGGCGCTTGTACTCCCGCTCGATGCCGATGACTCCGCCGCAGACCACCGCCAGGGTCATCCGCAGGGCCACGGACCAGATGGTTACGTCCCGCAGGCCGTCAAACAGAGATAACATATCGCTCTCCTCCTTCCGCGCTCAGGTGTCCTTGACGACATAGACCGTCTCCAGCTCCGAGATGGCGGCCAGAATCTTGGCGTGGGTCCCCCGCTGGTTCATCCGCAGGGAGAAGATGGCGTTGGGGTGCTGGGACTGGGTCTGCTTGCCGTGGTCCACCTCCACCTCGTAGATGGTCACGTCCTGGGCCTTGATGCGGCCGATGATCTCCGCCACGCTGTCCAGGGACTGGAACTCCACATAGATGTTCATATTCCGGGCGTTTTCCACCACGAACAGCTCCACCGCCGGCAGCAGGTGGACCACCAGGAAAATCAGCAGGAAGGCCAGACCCACGCACTCGTAGAACCCCGCTCCCACCGCCAGGCCCATGCAGGCCGAGGCCCAGAGGCCCGCCGCCGTGGTCAGGCCCTTCACCTTCTGCTGGCCCGTCACCAGAATGGTGCCCGCGCCCAAAAAGCCGATGCCGTTGATGACCTGGGCGCCGAAGCGGCTTACGTCGGTGCGGATGCCGATTTCCGCGGCCCGCGCCGCCCAGGCGTGGTTCAGCATGTAGGACTCGTACTGGCTCAAAAGCATGGTCAGCGCCGCCGCCATGCACACCAGCATATAGGTCCGAAAGCCCGCCGGGCGGTGCTTCCTGGCCCGCTCCAATCCGATCATGCCGCCGCAGAACATGGCCAGGGTCAGCCGCAGCAGCACGGAGGCCGTGTTGACCTCCCGCAGGAAATCCAATTCGTGTAACACGCCGACTCGCTCCTCTCTCGATATCTGCCCGCCGGGCGAAAGAAAAGGGAAGGAGCGGCGGAAACCGCTTCTTCCATCGCCTGTTCAAAAAATCCGGCGGCAAACGTTTGCGCTGCGGGACTCCCCCGCCGCCGGATTGAGGTATATTATAAACAGCCCTCTTGGATTTGTCAACGTTTTCTGACACAAAAGGCGGCTTTTCAGCGGGTTTGCCAAATAAAAACCCGGCCTTTTGGCATTTTGCCGGAGGGAAAACGGGACTTTTTCTCCATCTCTGCGCAAACGTTGTCCTTCCGGGCTACCGGATTACGGCAAAGTACAGCCACAATCCGAAGGGAATGACAATCTGCAGGGCCAGGATGGCGGGCACGCCGAACCGGAACGCCTTGTGGAGGGTCTTGTGGCGGAAGGCCTTCATGCCGAGCAGGGCCCCGATGCTGCCCCCGGCGGCGGCCAGGAGGAGCAGGTTTTTCTCCGGGATGCGCCGGACGGATTCCTTTTTCTCCTTCCGTTTTGCCTTCCACTTGTCCAGGCCGAAGGCAAAAAAGGTGATGAGGTTGATGAGCGCCAGCCAGCAGAAAAGAAGCCCCCAGGGCGAGCCGATGAGGGCGAAAAGGAAGCCGTTGTGCGCCTCCGGCAGAAAAAGCGCCTTTTCCCGGGACACGGCGGAGAGAAGGGCAATGTTCATCCTATACACCTCATTCCGATCTTGCGGAGGCGGGGCTTTGCCCCCGCCTGTCTCTCAAAAAAACGGACCGGCTGGTCTCCCAGCCGGTCCATTTTAGCACAGGTTTCAATTCTTGGCAAGCCCGGCCAGCTCCGCCGCCGTCCTGGCGGCCAGGCGGGCGTTGTTGAACACCAGCTGGATGTTGCTGTCCAGGGAGCTGCCGCCGGTGAGCTCCTTGATCTTCGCCAGCAGGAAGGGGGTGGTCTCCTTGCCGTGGATGCCCTTGGCCTTGGCCTCGTCCACCGCGTCGGAGATGGCCTTGCCGATGACGTCCGCGTCCATGGAGTACTCCTCCGGGATGGGATTGGTCACCAGCATGCCGCCGCCAAGTCCCATGTCCTGCTTGACATAGAAGGCCTTCGCCAGCTCCGCGGGGCTGTCCATGCGGTAGTCCACGCCAAAGCCGGATTTCCGGGTGTAGAAGGCGGGGAGCTCCTCGGTGCCGTAGCCGATGACGGGCACGCCGTGGGTCTCCAGGTACTCCAGGGTCAGCCCCAGGTCCAGGATGGACTTGGCCCCGGCGCAGACCACCATGACGGGGGTCCGGGCCAGCTCCTCCAGGTCGGCGGAGATGTCCATGGTGGTCTCGGCACCCCGGTGCACGCCGCCGATGCCGCCGGTGGCGAAGACGGAGATGCCCGCCATGTGGGCGATGATCATGGTGGTGGTGACGGTGGTGGCGCCGTCCTTCCCCTGGGCAACCAGGATGGGCAGGTCCCGGCGGCTGGCCTTGGCCACGCCCGCGCCGGTCTTGCCGAGATAGTCAATCTCCTCGGGGGAGAGGCCCGCCTTCAGCCGGCCGCCCAGCACGGCGATGGTGGCGGGAACGGCTCCGTTCTCCCGGATGATGGCCTCCACCTTCAGGGCGGTCTCCACGTTCTGGGGATAGGGCATGCCGTGGGAGATGATGGTGGACTCCAGGGCTACCACGGGCTTCCCGGCGGCCAGGGCCTCCTTGACTTCGGGGGCAACGTCCAGATACTTGTTCATGTTCATAATCATGACCTCCAAAAATATATGAATGAAATGCAGGATAAGCGGTTTGTCAGGCGGGGCCCAGGCGCTCTTGAAGGGCCTCCTCGCTCAGGGCGGGATTGATGGTCTCGGCGCTCTCCATGGCAATGGAGGAGGCGGCCAGGCCCGCCCTGGCGGTATCGGCCAGGTCCGTGCCCCGGAGATAGGCCCAGGCGATGGCGGCCATGAAAGCGTCGCCGCAGCCCGTGGCGTTGACCATTCTCCCCGGGAGGCAGGGCAGGTGCGCCCGCCCGGTCTGATCCGCCGCGAAGACTCCGTCCGCCCCCAGGGAGATGAACACCCGGTGCAGCCCCGTCTCCAGAAGGGCCTCCGCCGCCCTTCCCAGGCTCTCCTCGTCCGTGATGGGCACGCCGGAGAGGAGCTCCGCCTCCAGGCGGTTGGGCTTTAAGGTGTGGAGCTTCCCCAGGACGGGCCTGAGCTTCACCGCCTTGGCGGTGGAGACCGGGTCGGCAAAGAGGGGCGCGGCGCAGTTTTCCGCCAGCCACGCGATGCTCTCCTCCGGGATGTTGGTGTCCACCACCACCACCTGGCTGGCGTCCAGGAGCTTGCGCCGCTGGGCCAGGGCCTGGGGGGTCAGGTGCCCGTATATCTCCATATCGCTGACCGCCAGGGCCATGTCCCCCCGCTCGTCGTTGATAAAGAGATAGGTGGAGGTCCGCCCGCCGGGGATGACGGGGGACTGGGAGATGTCGATGCCCAGCTCCCCGCAGCTGGCGGCCAGCTTCTGGGCGTTCAGGTCGTCCCCGAAGGCCGTCAGCAGCCGCACGTCCAGGCCCAGCAGGGCCATGTTGTGGGCGATGTTCCGCCCCACGCCCCCCAGGGAGGAGCTGACCGCGCCGGGGTTGGAGTCCCGGGCCACCAGGGCCGCCTCCGGCTTTCCGCCAATGTCCACGTTCACGCCTCCCACCACCGTGACGTAGGGGGCGGTCTGGACGATGTAGCCCTTCCCGGTGATATAGCCTTTCTTCATCAGGTTGGAGATATGCACGGCGACGGAGGAGCGGGTGATCCCCGCCTTGTCCGCCAGCTCCTTCTGGGAGATGAGGGGATTTTCCTCAATCCAGTTCAAAAGCTGCCGCTCCCGTTTGGTCATGGTCCACCTCCGAATAAGCAAATATTTATTTCTTTAATCTAATGCTTATTATAGCTGGTTTTTTCCATTTGTCAAGGGGGAGGGATAGAGAAATTTTGAAAAATTTTTCAAGCGAAAAAGGGAAGGGGAGGCCTTGGCCTGCCCCGAAGGCTGTCGAGAAAGCCCAGCACAGGCGGCAGCCAGAGCCGGGCTATCTCGACAGCCTGAAACCACCAGCACTGCTGGTGGTTTTCTTTTTACAAAAAAAGCCGCCGACCTTTTCAGGGAAGCGGCCTTGGCAGGACATGATTTTATTGGAATTGCATCCCGCCCTCGTCCGGGGCGCCAAGGTCCAGTTCCTTTTGATTGGAGCGCTCCACACGCTCGTCCAAGTCCGGGACGCCCTCCTCGATCTGGCGGGCGGCGTCCTCCAGCAGCTTCCGGCGCTCATTGGTGAGGGGATAGGGACTCTCCAAAGTCTCATGGATGCTGCGGTAGATCTCCGTCAGCTGCTCCGGTTGAAAAAGGGCGTTTTTAGGGAGGCGGCCGGAGCGGACGGTGAAGTCCCGCTTGGCGGCGTCATAGCTTTTCGCCCTGTCTCCAGGGTCGTAGTAGCGAGGCCCGGTCATGCACCCACTCCCAAGTGATGAACTGGGCTCCGTACTCGGTCAGTTGTCCGGCGAGGACGGTGCCGTTGAACTCTGCCAGGAGCTTGTAGCCCTCTCCTAGTCCATCCGCTGTCAGGGGAAGGGCCTGGTCCAGAAGATTCATGTACTCTCGCGTTGTGGAGGCAATGCCCCGGACCTGGTCCAGGGCTTTCTCTCTGCCGATGGTGTCATCCTCGAAATAACGGAAATTGCCAGTGTCGCAGACCTGGTAGAGCGGTCTGCCGTCCAAATCGATTTGGAGTGTGCAATCATCTTTGAACTCGGCTCCGTACTCCGCCGACAGGAGCTGTGCCCGCACTTCCTCCAAGTATTTTGTTCTCATTTCCAGCCTCATATCAGCTTCTAGCACCTTCTTTCATCTCAAATTGTCCAAGGTGCCCTTTTTGAGCTACGCTCACATGGTCTGCTGGGGGTATGAAAAAGGAGCTGGTTCCTGTTCGGAATCCGGCTCCTGGTGAGTAATGGGCGCATCCGTTTGCTCTGTAGTGGACATCCACTTTTCCGTGACCTGTCTTGCCGCTAGGATGCCCTCCTGGTTCAGCATCCTTTGCCAAGCCCTCTGGCTGGGACTCCAGCGGAAGCCGGAGTGCTTCAGTTCCGAGCGAGTAGCTTCGTCAGGCTTTTCGGCGAAGAGAAGCTGGACGTGGTTCTCCTCCTGGTTTATGACAACCTCTCCGCCAGAGAAGCCCAGCCCTCCGGGGCGAGGCACTCCGCAGTGCTTCCAGCTCCGCGATACGGGCCCTGGTTTGACGGATAACAGCGCGATTGTTGGTGAGTTCGAACGTTCTGAAGGGTTTTCGGCTTGCCTGGGGGCTTCTGGCCATTACCGCTTCGCGCTTCTCAATCTCTTCCGGTGTCAGGGAGGGGCACCCGTCCAGGGTTCCGTGGTTACGGTAGAAGGCGTTCACCGCTTTCATCATCTCCTGCCTCTGTTCAAGAACTACGAGCTTTTGCTGGAGCTTCTCTATGGCATTATCGTCATCGCTGCTGACGCCGCCCATTCCGGTCCCGCGGATCTTATCAAGGATCGGGTGCGTCTGGTATGCGGAACGACCAGTATGTACACCGAACTGAACGGCCTGATC
>CAJUBX010000007.1 GCA_910585165.1 uncultured Oscillibacter sp.
TTACCTCTAAATGCTTGTATTTCAAGCACTCCTGACTTGCGGAGTAGGGCCTAATTTACACTATTTCGACCATATACGCAAGCGGTTTTTTTGTTATTGTTTTTGAAAGTGGTGTTGCTGTGGTGTCGGCGGCTGGGTGACCCGCTACGGCTGGACGCTGGGCGGTTGTCGAGGCGTGGAGCAAGGCGGGGTCAAAGGTTGGTTCCGCTCCATTCAATCCCCCGCCGATGGACGGCAAGCCCTGAGAGCTGGCACCCGTGGGGATTGCCGTCGCTTTGATGCCCTGCGGGGCATGGCGGGAACGTTAGAGCACAAAAAGACAGGGGGCCGGGTGAGGCCTCCTGTCTTTCCGTTTTTAAGGGCTCGGCTGTTGGTGGGTTTGGGGCTTCCTCATCAGTACCCACCTTTTGGCGGAGGGCGCTTTTATGTACGGTCCCTACAGCACCCACTGCACCAGCAGCAGCAGCACAAAGCCCGGAAGCCCCAGCACCCCGATGACCAGGGCGTTCCAGACGTTTATTCCCAGGGCGATTCCCGTCGCCCCGGCGGTGGCGTTCACCGCCCAGAGGGCCAGGAAGCCCAGGAGGGTGTTTGCCAGCAGCTTCACCGCCAGCTTCAGCGGCGCGCTGAACACCCGCAAAAGGGCGATGAGAAAGAACCCCGCCAGCAGGGCGGCGATGATTTTCTGGTTCAGGTCCATACCGCGTCGCCCTCCAGCCGGGGCAGGGCGGGAAGTCCCTCCGGGCTCCGCTCCTTGATGGCCCGGATGAGATAGTTGCACCGGGCCCTCTCCGCCTTGATCTGATAGATGCAGCACTCCACCAGCTCCGGGTCCACCGCCTGGTCAAACCTGCGGTAGGCCAGGGACAGGTCCCCCTGGGCGCTCTGGAGCTCCGCCCGCAGCGCCAGCAGCTCCGGGTCCGGCCGGCCTTTTTTGAAAAAAGTGGTTTTCATAGTGTCGTTCCTCCTGTATAATACCTTATATGATATGGCAAGTCTGGACAAATATGCCAGCTTTCATACGGGAGGAAGCCCTTATGCAGGAAATTTTTATGAGACAGGCCTTGACCCTGGCCCGGGAGGCCGCCGCCGCCGGGGAGGTTCCCGTGGGCTGCGTCGTCGTCCGGGAGGGCATAGTGGTGGGCCGGGGCCGGAACCGCCGGGAAGAAAAGCAGTCCGCCGCCTCCCACGCCGAGATGGAGGCCATCGCCCAGGCCAACGGGGCCCTGGGCTCCTGGCGGCTGGAGGACTGCGAGCTTTACGTCACCCTGGAGCCCTGCCCCATGTGCGCCGGGGCCATCCTCAACGCCCGGATCCGCCGGGTCTGGTTCGGGGCCCGGGACCGCTGCTTCGGGGCCTGCGGCGGCGTGACCAATCTGTTTATGGAAAATTTCCCCCATTCCCCCGCCCTGGTGGGCGGCGTGCTGGAGGAGGAGTGCCGGACTCTTTTGTCCGCTTTCTTTTCCGGGCTGCGGGAAAATGGTTGACATAAGATTTAAGACTTTTGTAACAATTGGCGCTGGTTTCCTTAACAACTCTCCTGTATCTTAATACTTGCAAGAGACAAAACTTCTTTTCATCCAATCTTCCAAACAATAAGGTTCAGGGCCAGCCTTCCGGCTGGCCCTGTTCCGTTTTCCCCGCCTCCGCTCCGTTCCCGCCCGGGTCGGATTTTCTGGTCAGATTTCATAAACTGTTCACCATTTACCCAAGCCTTTCCTGTATATTATAGATATGCAGAAGACCCTATCACAACCCAGGCGGCCTGGCCCGCCTGCCCAGCAGAAATGAGGCATCGCTGTGAACATTGCTTACCTTCTGACGCCGAAGCACCGCGTCGCTTACCTGTACGACGACAACACCATCCGCCAGGGCCTGGAAAAGCTCCGCCACCACGGCCGCAGCGCCGTCCCCGTCATCAACCGCAAGGGCCAGTACGTGGGCACCGTCAGCGAGGGGGACTTCCTCTGGCGGCTCCTCCCCGACGAGGGAACGCCCTGTCCCTGCTCCTTGAAGGAGCTGGAGCGGCTCCATGTCCGGGACATTCTCCGGGAGAATCCCTCCGTCCGCATCACCGCCTCCGTGGACGAGCTGCTGGACACCATCGTCCGGCAGAACTTCGTTCCCGTGGTGGACGATCTGAACAGCTTCATCGGCATCGTCACCCGGCAGGACATCATCCGCTGCTTGGCCGAGGAGAAGGAGGCCGCTCCGGCCCTGCGCAAGATTGTATAACCGCTTCGCGGCGGACCGCCCTTCGGGGCGGCCCGTTTTTTTGCACAAGGTTCCTTTTTTCGGAAGGCTCCGCCTTATGCAAATCTCCCCGACCGTCCGGCAAGGTCCCCGAAAATTTTCACAAAAGCGGCGGTAAATGCAAGCGTATTCATGGTAACTTGCAAAAATTATTTACTACGCTAAAATGAGCCCTTGTAATTCCAGGCATTTTGTGGTATGATATCCGCATACTTGCAAGAGTTGACTTCAACCCTCGCAAAATCCAATCCCGAAAAGAGGAAGAACGATGAAAAAGACAGTCTCTTTGCTGATGGCCGCTCTCATGCTGGCCATGCTCCTCTCCGCCTGCGGCGGCGATAAGTCCGGCGCTTCCGCTCCTGCGGACTCCGGAAATTCCGGCACTTCCGCCCCTGCCGACAGCGGAAATTCCGCCTCCGCCATTGCCGAGGACACCAACACCGTGGCCGTGGGCGCCGTGGTCATCGCCCGGGACGACGTGCCCGAGGACGATATCTACGCCCTCACCGCCGCCATCTTCGACAACATCGAGGCCATCACCGAGCAGCACGCCAAGGGCGGCGAGCTGGACCTGGACTTCGCCTCCTCCGTCACCTCCGTGCCCTACCACCCCGGCGCGGCCAAGTATTTTAAGGAGAAGGGCATCGACGTGGCCTCCGTCAAGGATGGCGCGGGCTCCGGCGATTCCAAGGCCCTGACCTTCGGCACCGGCGGCGAGTCCGGCACCTACTACGCCTTCGGCGGCGTGCTGTCCAGCTATGTTTCCAACAACACCGGCGTCTCCGTCACCGCCGTCACCTCCGGCGGCTCCAAGGCCAACATCGAGGACCTGAGCGCCGGCGACATCCAGCTGGGCTTCGTCCAGTCCGACGTGATGAGCTACGCCTACAACGGCGAGCGGCTGTTCGACTCCAAGGTGGAGAACTTCTCCGTGGTGGCCGCCCTCTACATGGAGCAGGTCCAGATCGTCACCACCAACCCCGACATCAAGTCTGTCGCGGACCTGGCGGGCAAGTCCGTCTCCATCGGTGACCGGGGCTCCGGCGTGTGGTTCAACGCCGTGGACGTGCTGAGCGCCTATGGCATCGACCCCGACACCGGCATCAGCCCCGTGTACCTGGACTTCGGCGACAGCACCGAAAACCTCAAGGACAAGAAGATCGACGCGGCCTTCGTGGTGGCCGGCGCGCCCACCACCTCCATTGTGGACCTTGCCACCAGCGGCCCCGTGTACCTGGTCAGCCTGGACGAGGAGCACACCAACGCCCTGCTGGAGGTCTCCCCCTACTACAGCGCCTACACCATCCCCGCCGGGACTTACTAAGCCCCTGCCCGGGCCGGGTTTCGGCAAGGGCCGCTTCAAGCGGCCCTTGCCGCATTGAAAGGGCGGCGGTGCGCCGCCCTTTCAATACGGCAAGGACCTCCCCTTTTGTTTATTTTAATAAGGAGTACGATTCTATGAGTGAGAAAGACAAGAAGATTCTCCCCGGCACAGACGCCGCGGCGGACATGGACGAGGTCATGCGGAAATTTGACCGGGAGTCCGCCACCCGCATCTGGGAGGGGAAGCCCAAGGCCGTGGTCAGCGTGGTCATGGCCCTGTTCTCCCTGTACTGCATCTGGTCCACCCTTTATTGCACCTGGGATATGCCTATCCGCCTCAGCTCCTTCCTGGGGCTCATCGTCGTCATGGGCTATCTGACCTACCCCGCCCGGAAGGACCACGTGACCCCCAACTCCATGCCCTGGTACGACGTGGTTTTGATGCTGCTGGGGGCGGGCTCCTTCTTCTACTACTGCATCAACTATAAATCCCTGGTCATGGTCATCACCAGCGCCGGGAAAATCAACCCCGCCAGCGAGACCGCCATCCCCAACGCCTGGTTCTATCTCGCCATCGGCGTGGTTGCGGTGCTTGTCCTGGCGGAGCTCTGCCGCCGCTGCGTGGGCCTGCCTATTCTGTTTGTGGTGGGTGCGCTGCTGGTATACACCTTCGCCAGCGGGCAGAACCTGGCCCGGGTGGTGTACACCCTCTTTTACGGCACCTCCGGCGTTATGGCCACACCTATCCAGGTCTGCGCCAAGTTCATCGCCGTGTTCATCATCTTCGGCGCGTTCTTGGAGCGGACGGGCATTTCCAGCTTCTTCATCGACCTGGCCAACTCCCTGGCGGGCAGCACCTCCGGCGGTCCCGCCAAGGTGGCGGTCATCTCCTCCGCCCTGTGCGGCATGGTGTCCGGCTCCTCTGTTGGCAACACCGTCACCACCGGCTCCGTCACCATCCCCATGATGAAGCGCACCGGATACCAGGGCGAGTTCGCCGGGGCGGTGGAGGCGGCGGCCTCCACCGGCGGGCAGATCATGCCCCCCATCATGGGCGCGGCGGCCTTCCTCATGGCGGAGTACATGGACACCACCTACGCCAACGTGGCCCTCAAGGCCATCCTTCCCGCCCTGCTGTACTTCACCGGCATCTTCCTGGCCGTCCACCTGGAGGCCCGCCGCCTGAACCTCAAGGGCATCCCCCGGGACCAGCTGCCCCGGTTTGCCGTGCTGATCCGCAGCATCTATCTGCTGCTGCCCTTGGTGGTTCTGGTGTGGATGGTCTCCACCGGAACCCGCACCCTTCAGTACTCCGCCTCCATCGCCATTGTGCTGGCAGTGGCGGTGAGCCTGCCCCATTTCTTCGCCGACAGCCGGACCCGGCACGGCGGGGCCTCCCTCTTTGCAAAGGATACCGCCTCCATGATTGTAGGCTCTCTGGAGGCCGGGGGCCGGAGCTGCATCACCGTGGCCGTGGCCTGCTCCATGGCGGGCATGGTGGCCGGGTGCATCACCGTGACGGGCCTTGCCTCCAAGCTGATCAACGGCGTCATCAACATCAGCCGCATGGTTCCAAACGAAGCCCTGGCCATGTTCATCGCCCTGTTTCTCACCATGCTCTGCTGCATCGTCCTGGGCATGGGCGTACCCACCACGGCCAACTACTGCATCATGGCCTCCACCTGCGCCCCCATCCTGATCCAGCTGGGCATCGGCAAGATTCCCGCCCATTTCTTCGTGTTCTACTTCGGCATCGTGGCGGACATTACGCCCCCCGTGGCCCTGGCGGCCTACGCCGGCAGCGCCATCGCCAAATCCGACCCCATGAAAACCGGTATCAACGCCACGAAGCTGGCCATCGCCGCCTTCATCGTCCCCTATATCTTCGCCTACAGCCCGGCCATGCTCTTTGTGGACGTGACCAGCGTCTTCCAGGTGGCGCAGATTGTGGTCAGCGCCCTGCTGGGCATCTTCGGCGTGGCGGCGGCCCTGAACGGCTATTTGTTCCGCCCCATCCCCAAGTGGATGCGCCTGGCCCTCATTGCGGCGGGCCTTGCCATGATGGTCCCCGGCTCCGCCACGGACGTGGTGGGCCTCGCCGCCCTGGCGGTTATGGTGTTCTATCAGAAGGCCATGGCAAAGCGGAATCCCGCAAGCGCCTGAATATTCCAAAAACCGCCCCCTTCCGGGGCGGTTTTTCCTCCCTTTTGCCTTTTGTGCTGCTGAATGCTTATTGTTGAAATACTTCGTCAAAACAGCCGAATAGCAGCAGCTCATATGGGCTGCTGCCTGATAAACCGGAAGTCAGCATATGGTTGAGTATAATAACTCCCATCTTTCATTCCATAAACATTCAATGTAGTGTCCAAGCATAAACTGACCATTCGACAAATAGCTTCCTATTTTTTTATCATCCAGATAAAGAACAAAAGAATCTATAACCAATTGATGATACATCATTTCGGGAGTAGAAACCACTTTTTTATTCACTCCATAAAAATCAAAATACGAGGGTGTAAACGCTTGATATATGATTGTTTCCACGTTATGCACCATGTATTTCAGCTTATCCCAATACAGCTCAGCAGGTATATCTCTAATTTCTTCTTGTGAACAGATATAATACGGGCAGGGTTCATCAAATGGATTAACAAATCTTCTGCTATTGCCTATAATCTCGCTAACTTTATATCGATCCATATCTATAGAGCAGTTCACCATGATTTATCTCTCCAAATTCCGGTTTACTGTTCTGATAATAGTAAAGATACTCCCCCGCGTCAACTTGAAATTGGAAGAATCGACAGAACTTATCTCCGGCAGCACGAAAGGTAAAAGAGATGCTTTTTCCCCGGGCGGACCCCTTGACGGAAATTCAGCGTTCCACTTCCATTTTTTTGTGCAGGATATACCGAAACCTTTCCAACGCTTCCCCCGTCTGACTTACAGGGGACGCGTCCCCCGGCTTTTAAAAATATTAAAAAATCTGTAACCGTTTTGTTGTTGTTTTCCCATGCAAACTGTTCTAGCATAGATGATACAGTTTTGACCCCGCCCCGTTTCCCCGCACGCCCGCCGCCGCAGCGCCGGTTCCCCGGCGGGGAGCGTCCTTTCGGGGCCCCGCGCCCGCGGGGAATGCGGGCGCTCGGAAATTTTATCCAGCCGTTGAAGGAGAAAGCCTATGTCACAAGTTATGGATCGCGAACAGCAGACCGGGGCCGTTCAGGCGGCTCCCGAGGCGGCCCCGCCTCCCGCGCCGGAGGCAGCGGAGAAGACCTCCCTTTGGCAGAAGTGGAAGGGGATGCCCCGGAAGAAGCGGCGGAAAATCATCCGGTGGTTCATCATCCTCCTGATTCTCATCGCCGCAGGCCTGGGCGTGTGGCGCTTCCTCTCCACGAAGAAAACCGAGGGGGAGACCGAAGTCCTCACCGACGTGGTGCAGTACAATTCCATCACCTCCACGGTGGAGGGCAGCGGCCTGACCAAGGCCAAGGACAGCGAGACCATCACCATCGCCACCACCGGAACGGTGTCCGAGGTCTTCGTCAACGAGGGCGATTCCGTGGAGCCCGGCACCCCCCTCTTTATCATCGACTCCGACGCGGCCCGCACCGCCGTGGACAAGGCCCGGCAGGATGTGCTGGACCAGGAGAAGAAGCTGGCGAACATCCAAAAGAAAATCGCCGAGCTGAACGTGACGGCAGGCTACCCGGGAAAGCTCATGGAAGTCGTGACCCTGAATCCCGGAGACCCCATTTCCGAAAACCAGCCCGTGGCGGTCCTGGCGGATGATACCCGCCTCCGCCTCACCCAGTACTACAGTTACGCCTACGAGGGCATGATTCAGGCGGGCCAGAGCATGGACGTGTCCATCCCCGCCCTGATGAGCTCCCTCCCCGGCACGGTGGAGGCGGTCCACATGGTCAGCCGCATCACCCCGGAGGGGACCAAGCTCTTCTCCGCCGACATTCTGGTGGACAACGACGGGGCCCTCACCGCCGAGATGGCGGCCTCCGCCACGGCGGTGACGCCGGAGGGCGAGACCGTCTACCCCTACGAGCCCGGGAAGCTGGAGTACTACCGCACCGGCGAGCTGAAAGCCGCCGCCAGCGGAAAGGTCATCTCCAGCGTCATGATCGACTATTTGCAGGTCTTCGCCGGCCAAGTCCTGGTCCAGGTGGACGGCGAGGACATGGAAGTGGAGCTGATCTCCGCCCAGCAGAGCCTGGACGAGGCCCGCAAAACCCTGGAAACCGCCGAGGAGAACCTGGCCAACTGCAATGCCGTGGCCTCCATCGCGGGGAAGGTCATCGGCCTTGCCATGAAGCCCGGCGACGAAATCGCCGCCAACACCACGGTGGTCACCATCTCCGACACCTCCTCCCTGATTGTCAACGCCACCGTGGACGAGCGGAACGTCAGCGCCATTCAAACAGGGATGATGGTGGACCTGGACCAGTGGGGCACCTACGCCATGGGCATGGTGGAGAGCGTCAGCCTCTCCAGCACCATCAACAACGGCGTGGCCACCTATCCCATGGTCATCTCCGTGGACAACGCCGAGGAGTCTCTCCAGGTCAACAGCTACATCAACTACTCTCTCACCGCCAGCGAAAACGACAACTGCCTGGTGCTGCCCCTCCAGTCCGTCCGCACCGTCTCCACCGAAGAGGGCGAGACGCTGACGGTGGTTTACGTCAAGGGCGACAAGCCGGACAACACCGTGGAAAACATCATGGCCGACGAGACGATTCCCGAGGGCTTCTGGCCCGTAGCCGTGGAGATCGGCATCTCCGACAACTACAACGTGGAAATCAAGTCCGGCGTGGAGGAAGGCACCGAGGTCTTCACCCAGATTCAGACGGCCAACCCCTGGGGTTACTGATATGGCGAACCTGATTGAATTGAGAAACATTTTCAAGATCTACGGCGAGGGTCTTGAAAGCGAGGTCCGGGCCCTGGACGGGGTCAGCCTCACCATCCGGCAGGGGGAGTTCGTGGCCATCGTGGGCCAGTCCGGCTCCGGCAAGTCCACCATGATGAACGTCCTGGGCTGCCTGGACATCCCCACCCGGGGGGACTACCTCCTGGCCGGCACCGACGTCCGTGAGCTGACGGACAAGGAATTAAGCCGCATCCGCAACAAGGAAATCGGCTTCATCTTCCAGCAGTACAACCTGATTCAGACCCTGACGGTGCTGGAAAACGTGGAGCTGCCCCTGATTTACCAGGGCATCAAGGCCGACGACCGCTACGAACTGGCCCTGGAGGCCCTGGACCGGGTGGGCCTTTCCAAGCGCGTGAAGCACAAGCCCACGGAGATGTCCGGCGGCCAGCAGCAGCGGGTGGCCATCGCCCGGGCCATCGCCACCAAGCCCCCCATCATCATGGCCGACGAGCCCACCGGCGCCCTGGACTCCCGGACGGGCCACGAGGTGCTGGAGTTCCTCCAGCAGCTCAACCGGGAGGGCACCACCGTTATCCTCATCACCCACGACAACGGCATCGCCGCCACGGCCCGCCGCTGCGTGCGCCTCACCGACGGGAAAATCGTGGAGGACAAGGAACAGGAGGTGGACTGGTTTTGAACATCCGTCAGGCAGTGAAAATGGCCTGGAAATCCATCCTCGGCAAAAAGGGCCGGTCCATGCTGACCATGCTGGGCGTTATCATCGGCATCGCGGCGGTGATGACCATCGTCTCCGTCATGAGCGGCTACGCGGCGAAGACCATGGAGCAGTTCTCCGCCATGGGCAGCAACAAAATCACGGTGAACATCTACAGCTACGTGTACACGGAGGACGAAAACGGCAACTGGGTCCCGGCGGGAAAGGACTACTTCCCAGACCTCTACGCCTACTGCAAGTCCATTCCCCAATACATTGTGGGCATCACGCCGGAGGCCTACGCCAGCGTCAACGTGGTTTACGGCACCAAAAACTCCGCCAACTTTGAATGGGGCTGGGACGACGCCACCAACCAGATGACCGGGCAGTACCCGCCCGACGTGTACTATGTCTCCGACCAGTACAGCGCCTGCAACAACCTGACCATTACCAAGGGCCGGGACCTGGGAGAGCTGGACGTGGAGCGGTACAACCAGGTCTGCGTCCTGGGCTCCCAGGCGGCGGAGGTGTTCTTCGGCTCTGCGGACCCAACAGGCAAGGTGCTCCAGCTCAACGGGCAGAACTTCGAGGTGGTGGGGGTTTACGCCCCCCGCCTCACCGGGAGCGACGCCCAGAACAGCACCATCGACAACTTCATCCTCCTGCCCTACACCGCCCGGCGGCTGCTGGGGGGCGACCGGATTGAGAACTTCACCGTCAAGGCCAGGGACGGCGTCTCCACCACGGAGGTGGCCACCCGCATCCGGGGCTTCTTGAATGGGCTCATCGACCAGTCCACCGGAGATTCCTATGTCAGTCCCGACGACCGCTGGCAGCAGAGCATGAACGAGCAGATGGGCATGATCTCCCTGGTGCTGGGCGGCATCGCCGCCATCAGCCTGCTGGTGGGCGGCATCGGCATCATGAACATCATGCTGGTGACGGTGACGGAGCGGACGCGGGAAATCGGCATCCGCCGGGCCATCGGCGCCCAGCGGAGCTCCATCGTCACCCAGTTCCTCATTGAGGCGGCCATGCTCTGCGGCATCGGCGGCATCATCGGCATCTCCATCGGCACCCTGGGCTGCTATGTGGCGGGAAACCTGCTGTTCCACATGACCATCTATCCCTCCGCCTCCGTAACGGCGGGAGCCCTGGGCTTTTCCGTGCTGCTGGGCCTGATTTTCGGCAGCTACCCGGCCATCAAGGCCTCCAAGCTCCAGCCCGTGGAAGCCCTGCGGGCGGAATAACAAGAGAACCTCCGCTAAAAAAGCGCCCGGGCACAGCGTGCCCGGGCGCTTTTGCCGCGTCGGCAGGCGTTGCAAAAACGGGCGGTTTATGTTATAATTTGTCAAACCCGCAAATCCAACGCTGAAGGAGGAGCCTTTTATGCAAGTGACCTTCCTGATTGGCAACGGCTTTGATCTGAACCTGGGCCTGAATACGAAATATGAGCATTTCTATCCCCTCTACCAGCACGCGCCGGAATTTTCTACAAGCGATCCGGATATTTTAAAATTCAAGGAGCTTCTGGGAAGCGACGGCAACTATTCCCGCTGGGCGGACTTTGAGGCGGCCCTGGGAGCGCATACGGAGGATCCCCCTTTGGACAGGGAGGACACGCTCCGCAAATGCTTCCAGGATTTCAAGCGGCAGTTCGCCCGGTATCTAAAGGCAGAGGAGCAGCGCATTGACTTTGACCGCTGCGGCGACGAAATGGCGCAGGAATTCGCATCCTGCATTTTCTCGCATCTAAAGTATCTCCAGCCCCATCCCCGGAACGCCATGCAAGAAGCCTTTGCCTCCCAGAATTTACTGTCCGCCCGGAACAACACGTATCATATCCTGACGTTCAACTATACCACGGTAATCGACCGCCTGGCGGAGCGTGTGGACCTCTCCGGTTTCCTTGGTTCTTCCCTGGGTCAGATCATCCATGTCCACGGGACCCACACCGACGGCATGATCATGGGCGTGGACAATCTTGAGCAGGTGGCAAATCCCCGTATTTTTACCAATCCCCGGCAGCAGCGCCTGCTGCTCAAGCCTCTTGTAAACCAGCAGTCCGGCCCGGACACCGACCGCAGCGCATGGGCCTGCATCCAAAACAGCCATGAGGTCTGCATCTTCGGCATGTCTCTCGGCGCAACCGACGCCACCTGGTGGAAGCGAATCGGCCAGTGGCTGGCCGCCCGGCCTGTAAGACAGCTGCTGATTTTCTCCCGGGGCCACAATTTGGACCCTCTATTCCCCGAGGACGCCCTGGACTATCAGAACTCTGTACAGGACCGCTTCTTCTCCCAGACGGAAATCCCTCCCGATACGTGGGAGGATTTGCGGGACCGCGTACACGTTGAGCTCAACAGCGATATCTTCCATCTGGACCCCTCCTTCACCATTCCCCCCGCTTTCATCTCTCCCCCTATCGGCAATCCCTCTCCCCCGGTCCTCGCCGCAAAGTGACCTGCCCCTCCCCGCGAAAGAAAGGAGCCGCTCTATGACCACCTCCCTGAAAGCCGTCTCCCACGCGCAGAACATCCGCTACGACAAGGCCGCCGAGGCCCTCTACATTATCGACCAGAGCCTCCTTCCCAACGAGGAAAAGGAAATCCGCCTTCAAACCCTGGAGGAAATGGTGGAGGCCATCCAGAAGCTCCGGGTACGGGGCGCACCCGCCATCGGCATCTGCGCCGCCTACTGCCTCTATGTCCTGGCCCGCTCCATCCAAGAAGCGGACCCCGCCGCCTTCTATTCCCGCCTCCGGGACTTCTCCGCCCGGCTCTGCGCCTCCCGCCCCACGGCGGTGAACCTCAGCTGGGCCCTGGGGGAGATGGAGAAAACCGCCGGGGCCCGTCTGGGGGACTCCCGCCCCGCCCTGCTGGAGGCCCTCTATCAAAAAGCCGTGGACATCCACGAGGACGACATCGCCAAATGTCGGGCCATCTCGGAGTACGGCCTGGGCCTTCTGAAGGAGGGCGACGGCGTTCTCACCCACTGCAATGCCGGGCCCCTGGCCACCTCCCGCTACGGCACCGCCCAGGGCCCCTTCCTGCTGGCGGCGGAGCGGGGCATGCATATCCGCGTTTTCGCCGACGAAACCCGCCCCCTCCTCCAGGGGGCCCGGCTCACCAGCTATGAGCTCCACCGGGCCGGCGTGGACGTGACGCTGATATGCGACAACATGGCCTCCGCAGTGATGAAAAACGGCTGGGTCCAGGCCTGCTTCGTGGGCTGCGACCGGGTGGCCGCCAACGGGGACACCGCCAATAAAATCGGCACCAGCGGCGTGGCCATCCTGGCAAAGCACTACGGCATCCCCGTCTACGTTCTGGGCCCCACCAGCACCGTTGACCTGAGCTGCCCCGACGGGGACCACATCCCCATTGAGCTCCGGGACCCGGAGGAGATCAAAACCCTCTGGTACGAAAAGCCTATGGCCCTGCCGGGCGTTGCGTGCTACAACCCCTCCTTCGACGTGACGGACCACCGGCTCATCGCCGGCATCGTCACGGAAAAGGGCGTCTGCCGGCCCCCCTATACCGAAAGCCTGGCGGCCCTTTTCCGCTGAGGGTGGCGTCATGGTTCAAATCTATGGCACCCTGGGCCCCGCCTGCTCGGATACCGAAACCCTGTCCGCCCTTTTTGACTCCGGAATGACCGGCATCCGGCTGAACCTCTCCCACGTGGGTCTCTCCGGCGCGGCGGAGCAGATTGAGCGCCTTCACGCCGCCGCCCGGCGGCGCGGCGTCAGCCCTCAGCTCCTCATCGACATGCAGGGCCCGGAGCTTCGGGTGGGCGCTCTCCCGGCTTCCCTGGAGCTAAGGGACGGGGACCTCCTCCGCCTGGGGGCGGACATTCCCCTTCCTCCCGCCGTCCTGCCCCATCTGCTCCCCGGGCAGGAGGTGCTGCTGGACGACGGCAAGCTGCTTCTTCGGGTCACGGAGGTCCTGCCGCAGGGGGCCCTGGCCCGGGTGGAGCGGGGCGGCGTACTGCGGAGCCGGAAAAGCGCCGCCCTTCCCGGCGTGGACATCCGCCTCCCAGCCATGACGGACAGCGACCTTGAAAACCTCCGCCTGGCAAAGAGCTTCGGCGTCACCGGCGTGATGCAGCCCTTCGTCCGGGGCCGGGAGGACCTGGAGGCGGTCCGGGAGGCCCTGGACCGCTTCGGCGGGCAGGGTATCCGGCTGTTCGCCAAAATCGAAAACCGGGAGGGCGTGGAAAAACTGCCGGAGCTGCTTCCCGCCGCCGATGAAATCGTCATTGCCCGGGGGGACCTGGGAAACGCCGGTCCCCTCTGGAAGCTCCCGGCCCTGCAAAAACGGATTTCCGCCGCCTGCCGGGAAGCGGGTCGGCCGTTCATGGTGGTGACGCAGATGCTGGCCTCCATGGAGCAAAGCCCCGTTCCCACCAGGGCGGAGGTCAGCGATATTTTCAACGCCGTGCTGGACGGCGCGGCCTCCGTCATGGTAACCGGAGAAACTGCCGTAGGGAAATACCCGGCGGAGGCCATGCGCTATTTGTCCCGCACCGTCCGGGAGGCGGAGGCGTATCTCCAGGGCCTTTGAACGAGGCCGGTTTTCAGAGTCTTCATCCTCCTAAAAAAGCGCCCGGCGGACCGCCGGGCGCTCAGCTTGTCGAAAAAGCCTTTTCGACAAGCTGCTGCAAATTTTCAGAACTTCAAAAAGTTCTGAAAATTTAGGATTTCAATAGTGCAGGAAACCCTTCCTGGGTTTCCCGCACACACCCTTCCTTCCCGTCGAATGACTCCTACGGGTTTCTCGACAGCCTGAGCGCCCGGCGGACCGCCGGGCGCTCTTCCTATTTCAGTTCATACAGCGGCTTCCCCCGTTCATAGGGCTGGGCCCGGTAGGCGACGGAGGCGATTTTCCGCCCCGATACTCCGTACTTTGGATGCGCGCCGAACAGGTCCACATACCGCTCCAAATCGTCCCGTTCCTCCGCCATGGCCTCCAGCAGCAGCGCCGCCGCCCGGGCGTCGTCAATTGCCCGGTGGCTGTTCACCGCCCGGTCCTCCAGGCCATAGGCGGCGATGGCGTTTTCCAGCTTGTGGGGGTAATCCCGCCGGTCCCGGTACACTGTCAGCGCATCCAGAAACCGGGGCTTTTTCAGCACACCCGCCAGGCCCCAGGGCTGGAGGAGGTAAAAGAGGAAATTCAAGTCGAACTGGGCGTTATAGGCCGCAATCAAAGGCCGCTCCGCCCCCTCCAGCAGCTCCGCGAAGGACTGGGCGGCCTCCCCGTCCCCCACGCCCTCGGCCTCCAGCCGCTCTTCGGTGATGCCGGTCAGGCTCGTGATGAACGGGTCCAGCCGCCGTCCCTCCGGCAGGCGGATAAAGAGGTCCATGCCTCCGGTCTCCGCCCCGTTTTCCAGGGACACCGCGCCAATCTCAATCACCCGGTCCCGCTTGAAATCAAGGCCCGTGGTCTCCGTATCGAATACCACCATCCGGTCAAACTGCTCCCACAGCCTCATGCCGCGTCCTCCTCCAGACAGCTCTCCCCCGTGGCGTAGTCGATGGCCACCCCGGGCTGAACGTTATAGGCGAAGACGTTGAAGCATATGCCGTCCCCGGCGTCCTCCACGGAATACGCCTCCATCTGCACCCCCCGGGCCACCAGCTCCGTCCCCACGAACACCGGGGTCACCCGGTAAAGGACGTGGTTGTCCGTCCGGCGGACATAGTCCGCCACGTCGTTTTCAAAGGGCAGCATCCCGGTGACGTTCAAATACCGGGTCCCCGTGATGAGATTTTTCTCGTTGGCGTTCTCCCCCGCCAGCTGGAACCCGATGAGGTGGCAGCGGTTATAGAGGTACTTCCCGTCCACACAGTCGTACTTGGCGGAGACCCAGCCCGAGGGCTTCACGTTTCCGATGGACTCCCGCTCCTCCGTGGGCATCAGCTCCGGGCAGATGTTGGCATAGGCTATGCCGCAGCGGCCTAGGTAGTCCAGGTCGCTGTAGTGCTCGAAGGCCTCCAGGGTCATCTCCTCCTTGGTAAAGCCCGGCTGGTTGTCCTCCAGCTCCACGTAGGCCGCGCCGCTCCACTCCGGGATGTCCTCCAGGGACACCGGCTCCGGCCGCAGATACCATTGGACCGCCGCCGCGATTATGCACAACGCCAGCAGCGCCGCCATCTGCCTGGGGCTGAGCTGCCGCTTTGCCCCGCCTCTCCGTTTCGCCATATCCGCCCTCCTTGAAGCGCAAAATTTCGACAATCCAAATATAACATCTTCCGCCAGCTTTTTCAACCGATAATCCGCCGCCCGCCGGATATGCTGAACTGTGTCAACATTCAGAAAACCGGAGGTGCCCTATGCTCCAGCGTATGCGAAACCTTGCCCTGCTCATGCTCCCCGTCCTCTTTCTCGCGGGAATGCTCTATCTCCAAGGAAACTCCATTCCCGCCGCCGCCCCGGCCGTCATCCCGGCCTCCGCCGACAACTGGGGGCTCTCCTTCCCCAATGAGGGCCAGTCCCCCGTGGGCAACGCCACCGCCGAGGACCTGGCCCAGTACGGCGCCTGGTTCCTGGGGGACACGTCGGAGAAGGTCATCTACCTGACCTTTGACTGCGGCTATGAGAACGGCTACACGGAGAAGATTCTGGACGCTCTGAAAAAGCACAACGCCCCTGCGGCCTTCTTCGTGGTGGGCAACATGATTGAAACCGCCCCGGACATCATCCGCCGCATGGCGGAGGAGGGCCACATCGTGGGAAACCACACCTTCCATCACCCGGACATGTCCGCCATCTCGGACCAGGCCGCCTTTCAAAAGGAGCTGGACAGCCTGGCGGACCTCTACAAGGAGACCACCGGGGAGGAGCTTCCCCGCTTCTATCGCCCGCCCCAGGGGAAGTACAGCCGGGAAAACCTGAAGCAGGCCCAGGCTCTGGGCTATAAGACGGTGTTCTGGAGCCTTGCCTATGTGGACTGGTACACGGACAACCAGCCCACGGCGGAGCAGGCCTACGCCAAGCTCCTTCCCCGCATCCACAACGGGGCCGTCGTCCTTCTCCATTCCACGTCCCGGACCAACGCGGACATTCTGGACGAGCTTTTGACCAAGTGGGAGGACATGGGCTACCGCTTCGCCTCCCTGGAGGAGCTGACGGAAATTTGAATCCCCCTTGCGGCTTTTGGAAAAGTGGTATATAATAGCGCCAAAACGCCGCCCCTGCGGCGGCAGTAACAGGAGGCGCGTTATGAATCTGACCACCGAGGCCCTGCTGGACCTCTCCCACACCCTGGCGGGGGACTATCTCGCCAAATTTCAATACCCCTGGGAGGCCCTGGACGGCATCAAGGATTTGATTACAAGCCTGGGCCCCGCCCTGGACCCGTCGGAATATGAGGAGCGGTCTCCCCGCGTCTGGGTTCACAAAACCGCCTCCGTAGCCCCCACGGCCTTTTTGGGCGCGCCCTGCATCATCGGGCCGGGCACCGAGGTCCGCCACTGCGCCTTTATCCGGGGCTCCGCCCTAGTGGGCGCGGGCTGCGTGGTGGGCAACTCCGTGGAGCTGAAAAACGTCATCCTCTTTGACGGCGTGCAGACCCCCCACTATAACTATGTGGGGGATTCCATCCTGGGCTTCAAGAGCCATATGGGCGCGGGCTCCATCACCTCCAACGTGAAATCCGACAAGACCCTGGTAGTCGTCCGAAACGGGGATGAACGTTTGGAAACGGGCCGGAAAAAATTCGGCGCGATTCTGGGAGACCATGTGGAGGTGGGCTGCAACAGCGTGCTGAATCCCGGGACCATCGTCGGGCGGAACGCCAGTATCTATCCCCTCTCCTCCGTCCGGGGCTGCGTCCTGCCGGACCACATCCGCAAAGGCTCCGGCCTGATGGTGCAAAGAGAGCCGAAAGACTGACCAGGCTCATGCAAAGGCCCGGCGCGGGGAACGCTCCCTGTGCCGGGTTTTTTATGAAAATGAAATTCGGGCTTGACAAATACCCCCGGGGGGTATATGATAGAGCCATCAGGATACCCCTGGGGGGGTATTTTACCAAGGAGGCGTCCGGCATGGAATCCTGCTGCCCTCACAAAACCAAAGAGCGCTCCGAGGAGGAGTACAAGCAGCTTATCAACCGCCTGAACCGGGTGGAGGGCCAAATCCGGGGCATCCGGGGCATGCTGGAGCGCAGCGCCTACTGCCCCGACATCCTCTCCCAGGTGGCCGCCGCCAACGCGGCGCTGAACGCCTTTGCCAAGGAGCTGCTCAGCGATCACATCCGCACCTGCGTCACCCGGGACATCCGGGAGGGAAAGGACGAGACGGTGGAGGAGTTGCTGCGCACCCTGCAAAAACTTATGAAATAGCTTTTATAAATCGATTTTGTAAATGGGAGGTCCCGCTTATGGAACAATACAACGTCATCGGTATGAGCTGCGCCGCCTGCTCCGCCCGGGTGGAAAAGGCCGTGGGCAAGGTGCCGGGCGTCACCTCCTGCTCCGTGAGCCTCTTGACCAACTCCATGGGCGTGGAGGGCAGCGCCCCGGCGGAGGCGGTCATTGCCGCCGTGGTGGACGCGGGCTACGGCGCGTCCAAAAAGGGGGCGGAGAATCGCGCTGTCTCCTCTGCCGTCAACCCGGGGGACGCTCTGGCGGACCATGAGACCCCGCTTTTGAAAAAGCGGCTGTGGTCCTCCCTGGCGTTTTTGGCGGTGCTGATGTACTTCTCCATGGGCCATATGATGTGGAACTGGCCCGTTCCGGCCTTCCTCCACGGCAACCACGTGGCCATGGGCCTTTTACAGCTCCTTTTGACAGTGGCCGTCATGGTCATCAACCAGAAATTCTTTGTCAGCGGCTTCAAGAGCCTCTGGCACAGGGCTCCCAATATGGATACCCTGGTGGCTCTGGGGTCCTCGGCGGCCTTTGTCTACTCAACCTACGCCCTGTTCGCCCAGACGGCCGCCCAGGCCCGGGGGGACGCGGCGGCGGCCATGGCGTATATGCACGAGTTCTACTTCGAGTCCGCCGCCATGATTTTGACCCTTATCACCGTGGGCAAGATGCTGGAGGCCCGGTCCAAGGGCCGCACCACCGACGCGCTGAAAAGCCTTATGAAGCTGGCCCCCAAAACCGCCGTTTTGGAGCGGGACGGGAAAGAGGTCACGGTCCCCATTGAGCAGGTCCAACAGGGCGATATATTCCTGGTCCGCCCGGGGGATAGCATCCCCGTGGACGGCGTGGTGGCGGAGGGCTCCAGCGCCGTCAACGAGTCCGCCCTCACCGGGGAGAGCATTCCCGTGGACAAGGCTCCCGGAGACGGCGTGTCCGCCGCCACGGTGAACCAGTCCGGCTTTCTCAAGTGCCGGGCCACCCGGGTGGGGGAGGACACCACCCTCTCCCAGATTATCCAGATGGTCAGCGATGCGGCGGCTACCAAGGCCCCCATCGCCAAAATCGCCGACAAGGTCTCCGGCGTGTTCGTCCCGGCGGTGATCTCCATCGCCGTGATTACCACCCTTGCGTGGCTGCTGCTGGGCCAGACGGCGGGCTTCGCCCTGGCACGGGGCATCTCCGTGCTGGTGATCTCCTGCCCCTGCGCCCTGGGGCTGGCGACCCCGGTGGCCATTATGGTGGGCAGCGGCATGGGGGCCAAAAACGGCATCCTGTTCAAAACCGCCGCCTCCCTGGAGGCGGCGGGCCGGACGGAGATTGTGGCCCTGGACAAGACGGGCACCATCACCCGGGGCGAGCCCAGAGTGACGGACATTCTCCCGGCCCCGGGGCTTTCGGAGCGGGAGCTTCTCCGTCTGGCCAGGGCCCTGGAGCAGAAAAGCGAGCACCCCCTGGCCCGGGCCGTTCTCCAGAAGGCGGAGGAGGAGCACATCCCGGCGGAGGAGGCCGCGGACTTCCAGGCCCTGCCGGGAAACGGCCTTACCGCCCGCCTGGGCGGCGCGGCCCTCAGCGGCGGAAGCCTTGCGTTCATCAGCACTCAGGCCGCCGTGTCCCAGGACCTCCGTGCCAAGGCGGAGGCCCTGGCGGAGCAGGGAAAAACCCCCCTGTTTTTCAGCCGGGACGGGGAGCTGCTGGGCGTTATCGCCGTGGCGGACGTGATTAAGGAAGACAGCCCCCAGGCGGTGCGGGAGCTCCAGCATATGGGCATCCGGGTAGTCATGCTTACCGGGGACAACCGGCGCACCGCCCAGGCCATCGGGAAGCAGGCCGGGGTGGACGAGGTCATCGCCGAAGTCCTGCCCGACGGCAAGGAGAGCGTTGTACGCGGGCTCAAGGAACAGGGAAAGGTTGCCATGGTGGGCGACGGCATCAACGACGCTCCGGCCTTGACCCGGGCGGATACCGGCATCGCCATCGGCGCGGGAGCGGACGTGGCCATCGACGCGGCGGACGTGGTGCTGATGAAAAGCCGCCTCTCCGATGTGCCCGCCGCCATCCGGCTCAGCCGGGCTACCCTGCGGAACATCCACGAGAACCTGTTCTGGGCCTTTTTCTACAACACCATCGGCATTCCCCTGGCGGCGGGGCTGTTCATTCCCCTGGGCCTGACGCTGAACCCCATGTTCGGCGCGGCGGCCATGAGCCTTTCCAGCTTCTGCGTGGTTTCCAACGCCCTGCGGCTGAACCTGTTCGACCTGCGGGACGCGAAGAAGGATAAACCCATTAAACCCAGGCATACCAAACATTTCAAGGAGGCAACGGCAATGGAAAAAACCATGAAAATTGAAGGCATGATGTGCGGCCACTGCGAATCCCGGGTGAAGAAGGCCCTGGAGGCCCTGCCGGAGGTCCAGTCCGCCAACGTCAGCCACGAAAGCGGCACGGCGGTGGTTTCCCTCTCCGGCCCTCTCTCGGACGAGGCCCTGAAAAAAGCGGTGGAGGACCAGGACTACAAGGTGCTGGGCATCCAGTAAGGCACGGAAAAAGCGGGCCGCCAGGAGGCGGCCCGCTTTTTTATGGTCTTTTAGAAAGTAAATTTTTCGCTGGGCTTCTTCCGGTCCTCCGGCTGCTTCCCGGTCAATTTCCCGGATACTCCGCCCCGCTTGACTTCATCCACATCCTGCTCACAGGATTTGGCCTGGGCTTTCCGGAACTCCTCCAGGAACTTCGCCATCAGGGCCTGGTTTCCCCCTCCGGCAAAGGAAGCCGGGCGGGGCGCTTTCGGATATCCCCGGCCCGCGCCGAAGGTTCTTGCCGCTGAAATCATGGTCTGGCCTCCTTCTAAAAAGGTTTTCGCGGGAAAACGACGCCGCGCGGCGTTTCCCGCACAGCGTTTTTTATTGGGAGATTGCCGTCAAAATGTCTCCGATCTTCCCAAACAAAATGGCCTCCGGCTTTTTCTGCCAGGAGTGGCTCTCCTCGCTCCAGGCCATGAGGCCGGAAAGATACTTTGCCCAGCCGGCGGCGTTTCCCCTGCTGGAGGCGAAGGATTCCGTATAGGCCATCGGATTCTCCCGGACAGGACAGATATACCCTCCGGTTCTCGCGCGGCCCACCGGCGTCATGTCCAGGCCGCAGCCCTTGACGCCGTAGCCCACGTACTCCTTGTCCGCCTCGTCCAGAATGCCGAACTCGCAGAGCTTATCAAGAAACGCCTGGTACTCCAGCTTGGACATGTTCTGCGGATCAAACCGCTCTGCCAGATACGTTTTCTGCTCTTCGGTCAGTCCGGCGGTCGTTCCGCCGCCCTTCATCCGCTGGGTGAAGCGGCCATAGTCCGCCGCCGCCTCTTTCTGCTGCGCCTCCAGGGCCTTGTAAAACGCATCCTGGTGCTCCGTTTTCAAAAGGCCGTAGTTCCCCTTCACCTCAAACCATTCGCCTCGGAAAAGTTGGTTTTCTGCCGCTGTGACCATAATTGTTCCTCCATTTCACAAATTCAATTGGTTTTGAGCCTCCCGTATTTGAATCCGTTCAATGGAAGCACTCCGGTCCTGATTCCTTTCATCTGGAATATCGGCCAGATCTTGGGAAAATTAAGAGCCTGTCCGTGAATAAGAGCCTGTTTAATATCTGGCGGAATGCCGGATCAGCTCAGATTTTTTTGCTGGGCAAGGCGATTTGACGCAGGAATCCTGACGGATTTCAAGTCAAATCAACGCAGTCCCAGCGGAAAAAGATGGACTGAGACGGCATTTTGATAGATTTTAAACAGGCTCTAAGACGTGGGCAGATTGCGCCGTCAGATTTTTGCCCCAAGGGCATGTGACATCCCTAAGCGGCAAAGCCGCCAACGGCTGTCCGATCGCCAAACAAGGCGCTTTGACGCAGGCGGGCTGTCGCCCGGCAAGGAAAAGCAGCGCAGAATGGCGGAAAATATGCAGGCAAGCTGTGTGCGGATGATTTGCGGATAGGCTCTAAGAGCCCGTCCCAAAATCTGGCGGCGCAATCTGCGTACGCCAGGTTTCAGGACAGGCTCTGAAGCCGCTTGTTATTTCCCGGCGGCCCGGTCCGCCTCAATCTGGAGCTTCAGCGCCTCCACCGCCACCCGGACGGAGGTGGAGGTATCCTCGCTCATCTTCTGGTCCAGGCCCGCGGCCTCCCGCTCCTGGTTCCAGACCACGTGGAAGCAGCTGCCGCAGCGGCAGCCCAGGGCGGCGGCCACCACGAACAGAGCGGCGCTTTCCATCTCGCTGGCCTTCACCCCCAGGCGCTTCCAGCTCTCCCACTTCTGCTGGAGCTCGTAGTACACCGGGGAGGCGGCGGGATCGTGCTGGCCGTAAAAGCTGTCCTTGCATTGGACGATGCCGGTATGGAGGGGGTAGCCCAGGGCCCTGGCCGCCCGGACCAGGCAGTCCACAATGCCGAAGTCCGCCACGGCGGGAAACTCCAGGGGCGCGTACTCCAAACTGGTATGCTCAAAGCGCACCGCCCCGGTGGCCACCACGATGTCCCCGGACTGGACGTTCACGTCAATACCGCCGCAGGTCCCGGTGCGGATGAAGGTATCCGCGCCGCACTTGTGCAGCTCCTCCATGGCGATGGAGGCGGAGGGCCCGCCGATGCCCGTGGAGCAGGCGGTGACCTTCTCCCCCAGGAGGGTGCCCGTCCAGACGTTGTACTCCCGGTTATAGGCCACCTGCTTCGCGTCGTCGAAGTACGCGGCAATGGCGGGGACCCGGCCGGGGTCGCCGGGGAGGATGCAGTAGCGGCCGATATCCTCAGCCGTGCAGGCAATATGAAACTGCTTTTCCAGTTTTTGCATATCTGTCACCTCTGTATCGTGATATTGTAAAAACAGTATATCAAATTCCGGCGGCCTTTGCAACAATTTGACGGGGAAATTTTGAAAGGGTCCACCTATTTCAGGCGGCCCCTTCCAAATCCGGCATAGGAGGTCGAATCCGTGCAGCCTGGCGGCGGACAGCCGCCTCCGCGCCCTCCCTTTCAAGTGCAAGGCTTCAGGCGGAAAATCTTTTAAAGCGCCTTTATAAAATACCTTATCATTTCATCGTTACTACGGTTACGCCGGTCTCTCCCTCGCCGTAGACGCCCAGGCGGAAGCTTTTCACCGCCTTGCTCCGGCGGAGAACGCCGTGGACGGCCTTGCGCAATGCCCCGGTGCCCTTGCCGTGAATAATAGTGACGGTCTCCAGCCTGCCCATGACGGCGGCGGAGAGGAAGCCCTCCACCACGCTTTCCGCCTCCAGGGTCTCCATTCCCCGGATATCCAGCTCCCGGCTGGCGGCGGCGCGGAAGGTCCGGGTCCCGCCGGAGGCGGCGGAGGGCTTCGGCTTCCGGGCGGCCCGCTCGCCGTCCTCAATAAGCCGGACCTCCTCCGCCTTCGCCTTCATTTTCAGCACGCCCGCCTTCAATTGCAAAACGCCGTCCTTCCCCACGGAAATCACCTCGGCGCTCTGGCGCACGCCGGGGATTTCAACCAGGTCCCCCTTTTGAATGGGGCGGCTGGGCTTGGGGATGGGCTCCGGGCGGTCCTTTTCGCTGCGGAGGCGGTCCTCCGCCCGGTTCAATCCGGCGCGGATGGCGGCCTGGGCGTCGTTGATGTTTTGGGCGGAATCCGCCGCCGCCTGCCGCCGCCGGAGCTCCGCCAGCTCGTTAAAGGTCTGGTCCGCAGCGGCCTTGGCGTCCCGGAGGATGCGCTTGGCCTCCGCCTCGCCCCGGCTCCGGGCGTTCTCCTTGGCCCGCTCCATCTGCTCCCGGAATTCCCGGGCCTTGCGGGCGTCCTCCTCCCGCTGGCGGTAGAGGCAGTCCGACTCCAGCTCCCGTTTTTCCAGGGCCTGGCGCTTTTCCTCCAGCCGGGTCAGCACGTCCTCAAACCGGACGCTGTCCCCGCTCATCTGCGTCTGGGCGGCGGCGATGACCGCCTCCGGCAGGCCCAGCCGCCGGGAGATGGCAAAGGCGTTGGACTTGCCGGGGATGCCGGTCAGAAGCCGGTAGGTGGGGCTGAGGGTCTCCACATTAAACTCGCAGGAGGCGTTCTCCACCCCGGCGGTGGTCATGGCAAAGGTCTTGAGCTCCGCGTAATGGGTGGTGGCGGCAATCCTCGCCCCTCTGGCCCGGACGTGCTGGATGACGGCGATAGCCAAGGCCGCGCCCTCCACCGGGTCCGTACCCGCCCCCAGCTCGTCAAAGAGAATGAGGCTTTTCCCGTCCGCCTCCTTCAAAATCCCCACGATGTTGGCCATGTGGGCGGAGAAGGTGGAAAGGCTCTGCTCGATGCTCTGCTCGTCGCCGATATCCGCCAGCACCCGGTCATAGACCGCCACGGCGCTGCGCTCCGCCGCCGGGATATGGAGGCCGCATTGGGTCATCAGGGTCAGCAGGCCCAGGGTTTTCAGCGAGACGGTCTTGCCCCCGGTGTTGGGACCGGTGATGACCAGGGTGTCGAAGGCGTCCCCCAGCTCCAGGTCAATGGGCACCGCCGTCTTGGGGTCCAGGAGAGGGTGCCGGGCCTTCCGCAGGCGGGTGGCCCCGTCCCGCCGGACCTCCGGCCGCACGCCGTCCATTTTATAGCTCAGCCCTCCCCGGGCGAAAATCAGGTCCAGGTGCACCAGAGCGTCGTAGTCCCACTGAATATCCTCCCGGTGGGCGGCGGCCTCGGCGGAGAGCTCCGCCAGGATGCGCTCAATCTCCTTTTGCTCCTTGGCCTCCAGCTCCACGTACTCGTTGTTGGCCTGGACCACCCCCATGGGCTCCACAAAAACCGTGGCCCCGGAGGAGGAGATGTCGTGGACCAGGCCGGGGAGGTTCCCCTTCTGCTCCGCCTTCACCGGAACCACAAAGCGGCCGTCCCGCTGGGTGATGATGGCCTCCTGCAGCACCTTGGCGTAGCTGGGAGAGGAGATGATTTTCTGGAGAATCTGGCGGCTCTTGGCCTGGGCGGAGCGCATATGGCGGCGGATGTCCGCCAGCTCCGGGGAGGCCGCGTCGGCGATGGTGTCCTCGTCGGGGATGCAGCGCTTGATCTTGTCCTCCAGGAAGCGGTTCCCGTGGAGGGAGAGAAACAGGTGGTCGATGGCGGTCTTCTCCGCCGCTTCATCATTGAAATACTCCTTGGCCCGGCGGGCGGCGGTGAGCAGGTCCGCAATGCGCAGAAGCTCCCGGGTGTTCAGGCTGCCGCCCCGGTCCGCCCGGTCCAGCGCCTCCTCCACCGGCTTCACCCGGTCGAAGGAGGGCGCGCCCCGCCGCCCGATCATCTGTCGGGCCGCATCGGTCTGGTCCAGAAGACGGAGGACCTCCTCCGCCTCCGTCTCCGGGGAGACCCGGAGGGCCCGCTCCTTGGCCTCGGCGCTGACCGCCTGGTCCGCCAGCAATTGCAGCACCCTGGGCAGCTCCAGGGTGCGGAGGGATTTTTCAAACAGCTCGCTCATGGAAATTCCTCCTGTCAAGGGAATCCGCTTTCCGGCCCTTCCGCCGCAGGGACTTTGCCCAGCTTTCGGCAGGCCGGCGCTCATACGCGGATCACAAAACGCTTTTAGAAGCTGTATTCATAGGCGGGGGATGCTGGATTGGCGAAGATTTTTTTCGCCAGACAAGGAAATTTTCCGCAGGAATCCTGACGGATTTCAAGGGAAATTGACACCGTATGGCGGAAAAAAGACCGCCAGGACAGCGTTCAACGCCTATGAATACAGCTTCTTATAAAAATCCAGGGTCGAAAAGCCCCGCTCCAGCTGGGCGTAAAGAAAGGCTTCCGCCGCCGCCGCAAGGCGGCGCAGGGGCTCCTCCCCCAGCCGGAAGGAGTATAGCCGCCTGGGGTCCCCATACACAATATGCCGCAGGGCCGCCAGGGAATCCCGGCACAGGGGCCGCCCTCCTCCCCCGCCGCATTTCCGGCAGCGGAGCACCCCCTGGACCGGGTCCAGCACCGGGTCCACCGGGTCCGCCCGGCCGCAGAGGGCGCAGGCGTCCGCCAGGGGCTCATAGCCCGTAAGGCACAAAAGCCGCAGCTCAAAGGCGGGCTTTACCAGGGCGGGAGGCTTGTGTAAAGCGGAAAGGGCATACAGCCCGTTGAGGAGATGGCGCACAAGCTCCGGAGCGGGGACGTTCTCCGGGCAGACAGCCTCCGTCAGCTCCGCCATGTAGCAGCCCAGGGCCAGGGCCGCCAGGTCCCCCCCCCGGAGCCCGTCGAAGAGGTCCAGGGTGGAGGCGTCGCTGGCATAATGCCAGTCCTTCCGCTGGTACAGCGTCCACTCGGCGTAGGCCAGGGGCTGGGCGGCGGCGGCAAATTTGCAGTTCTTCCGCCGGGCTCCCCGGGCAATCACCCCGATTTTCCCCTGCTCCCAGGTCAGCAGGGTCAGGATTTTATCCGTCTCTTTGGTCTCCGTCTCCCGGAGGACCACGCCGCGGTCCACAAGATAGGGCGTTCCCGCCACGGCGGCCCCCTCCTTTTATGTACGGGAAGTAGAATTCTCCCCGTTTATGACAAATTGTTTTCTTTTTCGTCCTCCGCCGACCGGTAGAGCATATAGGCCAGGGGTTCTCCGGTCAGGCAGAACAGCTCCCAGAGGGGCGCGGGTTCCATGTTTTCCATGTCGCAGGCCTCCTTTTGGGGATAGTCTGCGAAGGCTGTCGAATCCGGATACCTGGAAAGTTCCGGCGGATTTGGAACCGGATTTTCCATAAGGCGGCGGCAAACGCCGCGCGCCCGGGTTTATCCGGCGGCGCCTCAGTCCTCCCGGTAGCCCAGGCTGCGGACGTAGTTCACGTTATCCCGCCAGTTCTCCTTGACCTTCACCCAGGTCTCCAGATAAATCTGCGTCCCCATAAATTTTTCCATGTCGTGCCGGGCCAGGGAGCTGATTTTTTTCAGCATGGCCCCCTGCTTCCCGATGATGATGCCCTTGTGGCTGGCCTTTTCGCAGTAGATTACGGCCCCCACGTCCACGATGCCGCAATCCCGCTCGGAAAACTTGGTGATCTCCACGGCGGTGCCGTGGGGAATCTCCTTGTCCAGGCAGAGAAGCAGCTTCTCCCGGAGCAGCTCTCCCATGACCGCCCGCTCCGGCTGGTCGGAGACCTGCCCGTCGGGAAAGAGCTGGGGACCCTCCTCCGCGTAGTTTTGCAGCTCCGCCATCAGCTCCTCCAGGCCGTCGCCGGTGCGGGCGGAGATGGGGATAATGGCGTCGAAGCCATCCCATTCGCCGCTGTAAGCGGCGATGACGGGCAGCAGCTCCGCCGGTTCCACGGTGTCGATTTTGTTGATGGCCAGAATGCAGCGCAGCTTTTCTTCCCGGACCCGGCGGATAAGCTCCTTTTCCGGCCCGCCCACGTGGGGGATGGGTTCCACCAGCAGCAGGGCGCAGTCCACGTCGGAGAGGCTGGCGGCCACCACCTTGACCATATAGTCCCCCAGGGCGGACTTGGGCCGGTGAAGGCCGGGGGTGTCCATCAGGACAAACTGGGCGTCCCCCCGGTTGACCACGCCGTAGATACGGTTCCGGGTGGTCTGGGCCTTGTTGGAGACGATGGCGATTTTCTCCCCCACCAGGGCGTTGGTCAGGCTGGATTTGCCCACGTTGGGGCGGCCGCAGACGGTGATCATGGCGGTTTTTTTGATGTTGGACATAGGTGATCCTCAACTTTCTTTGAGCGTTTTGGGGCCTTGCAGGAAAGAGGGGCGGCGCAAGCGCCGGAGTGCGGCAGCAAAAAGAGGAAAACGCGCCTTTCAGCGGCTGCCAGAACTCCCGCTTGCACAACGCCGTGGGCTGGAGACTTGCGTATCAAACCAACAACGCTTCTTGCGCGCCCCCCGTTTTCTCTCTTCCACCGTGCACGGCGCATTCTCTCTTTTCGCAAAAGAGAGAATGGGGGGTGCAGCGGACCAGCCGCCGCCGGCTGCCAAGCTCTCCCGCCCGCCAGGGCGGGAAACTGTTCTCCTTACCGGACCAGAACCTTTTTCAAATACTGCCCGGTATAGGAGGCCTTGCAGGCGGCCACGGCCTCCGGCGTGCCGGTGCACACAACGCTGCCGCCGCCGTCCCCCCCCTCGGGGCCCAGGTCGATGATCCAGTCGGCGGACTTAATCACATCCAGATTGTGCTCGATGACCACCACCGTGTTCCCGCTGTCCACCAGCCGCTGGAGGACCTCCAGCAGCTTTCGCACATCGTCGGTGTGGAGGCCCGTGGTGGGCTCGTCCAGGATATAGATGGTCTTGCCCGTGGCCTGCTTAGAGAGCTCCGTGGCCAGCTTCACCCGCTGGGCCTCGCCGCCGGAGAGCTCCGTGGAGGGCTGGCCCAGCTTCACATACCCCAGGCCCACGTCCTGGAGGGTTTGCAGGCGGTTTCGAAGCTTGGGCAGGGGGGCGAAAAACTCCAGAGCCTCGTCCACCGTCATGCCCAGCACCTCTGAGATGTTCTTTCCCTTATAGTGGACCTCCAGGGTCTCCCGGTTATACCTCCGGCCCTTGCAAACCTCGCAGGGGACAAAGATGTCCGGCAGGAAGTGCATCTCGATTTTCAGCACGCCGTCGCCGGAGCAGGCCTCGCAGCGGCCCCCCCGGACATTGAAGCTGAACCGGCCCGGACCGTAGCCCCGGCTCTTGGCCTCCTGGGTGGAGGCGTAAAGGTCCCGGATGTCGTTAAAGAGGTTCGTATAGGTGGCCGGGTTGGACCGGGGGGTCCGGCCGATGGGGCTCTGGTCGATGCTGACCACCTTGTCCAGGTGCTCCAGGCCGTCGATGCCCGCGCACTTGCCGGGATGGACCTTCATGCGCATCAGCTCCGCCCCCAGGCGCTTGAACAGCACCTCGTTCACCAGGGAGGACTTCCCGCTCCCCGACACGCCGGTGACTACGGTGAAGGTCCCCAGGGGGAAGTCCACGTCCACCTTCCGGAGGTTGTTCTCCTCCGCCCCCCGGACATGGAGGAATTTCCCGTTTCCGGGGCGGCGCACGTCGGGGATGGGCACCTTTTTCTTCCCCGAGAGGTACTGGCCCGTCAGGGAATCGGGGTTGGCCATGACCTCCTCCGGCGTGCCGGCGGCCACCACCTGCCCGCCGTGAATCCCCGCGCCGGGGCCGATGTCGATGAGGTAATCCGCCTCCCGCATGGTGTCCTCGTCGTGCTCCACCACCAAAAGGGTGTTTCCCAGGCCCTGGAGGCTCCGCAGCGTCGCCAGCAGCTTGTCGTTGTCCCGCTGGTGCAGCCCGATGGAGGGCTCGTCCAGGATATAGAGGACCCCCATCAGGCTGGAACCGATTTGGGTGGCCAGGCGGATGCGCTGGCTCTCGCCGCCGGAGAGGGTCCCCGCCGCCCGGCTCAGCGTCAGGTAGCCCAGGCCCACGGACCGGAGAAAGCCCAGGCGGGACTTGATCTCCTTTAAAATCCGGTCGGCAATCAGGTGCTGCTGATCCGTCAGCTCCAGCTTTTCAACCCACGCAAGCTCCTCCACCACGCTGAGGCGGGTCAGCGCGTCGATATCCTTCTCCCCCACCGTCACGGCCAGGGATTCTTTTTTCAGCCTCCGGCCCTTGCAGGTGGGGCAGGGGCACTCCGCCATCAGCTCCTCCAGCTCCCGCTTGCTGGCGTCGCTCTGGGTCTCCTGGTAGCGGCGCTCCACATTGTTGCAGATGCCCTCGAAGGGCTGGTAGAGGACCCCCTTCCCCCGGGGCTGGTCGTAGTGGAGCTCCAGCTTCTCCCCCTTGGTGCCGTAGAGGATGATCTCCTTGGCTTCGGCGGACAGGGCTTCCCAGGGCTCCTCCAGGGAGAAGCGGTATTTTTTCGACAGGGCCTCAAAGTACATCCGGGAAATGCCGTCGGAGCGGATGTTCCCCCAGCCGCTGGCCTGGATGGCCCCCTCCAGAATAGACTTTTTCGGGTCCGGGACCACCAGCGAAACGTCCACCTTCAGCTGGCTTCCAAGCCCTGTACAGGTGGGGCAGGCCCCGAAGGGGTTGTTGAAGGAGAACATCCGGGGGGTCAGCTCCTCGATGGAGACGCCGCAGTCCTCGCAGGCGTAGTTCTGGGAGAACATCAAATCCCGCTCCTCCCGCAGGAGGTTCACTACCACCAGCCCGCCGGAGAGGGCGGAGGCGGTTTCCACGCTGTCCGTCAGCCTCTGCTGGATGTCCGGGCGGATAATCAGGCGGTCGATGACGACTTCGATGTTGTGCTTCTTGTTTTTCTCCAGCTTGATTTCCTCGTCCAGCTCGTAGAGGTTTCCGTCCGCCCGGACCCGGACGTAGCCGGAGCGCTTCGCGTCCTCGAAAATCTTGGCGTGCTCGCCCTTCTTGCCCCGGATGACGGGGGCCATCACCTGGATGCGGGTGCCCTCCGGCAGGGCCAGCACCTGGTCGATGATCTGGTCGATGGTCTGCTGGCGGATGACCTTGCCGCACTTGGGGCAGTGGGGGGTGCCCACCCGGGCCCAGAGGAGGCGGAGGTAATCGTAGATTTCCGTCACCGTGCCCACGGTGGAGCGGGGGTTTTTGCTGGTGGTCTTCTGGTCGATGGAGATGGCGGGGCTCAGGCCCTCGATATAGTCCACGTCGGGCTTTTCCATCTGCCCCAGGAACATCCGGGCGTAGGAGCTCAGGCTCTCCACGTAGCGCCGCTGGCCCTCGGCGTAGATGGTGTCGAAGGCCAGGGAGGACTTGCCCGATCCGCTGAGGCCCGTCATGACCACCAGCTTGTCCCGGGGGATGGTGACGTCGATGTTCTTCAAATTGTTGGCTCTCGCGCCTTTTACGATGATTTTATCCTGCATGGGATTCTCCTTACCGATAATCTGGACAAAGCGGGTGCGCCGCGCTTTATAGCGTAGCCGAATGCATTTTTTATGTCAAGAGGGATTTTCCTGCATCTCTGCGGCCTCCGCCCGCCGGGCCAGGTAGAAGGCGCAGTCGAAGTAGATCATGAGGGTGTCCCGGTCCAGGATGTAGAAGGTGTCGCCGAATTGGACCTCACTGGGCGGATTCAGGTAGTTGACCCTGGCCCAGCGGATGCGCTGGCAGTCCAGGCCGATGCCCTCGAAGGAGGTGCTGACGGTGCTTCCGGAAATATGGATGCCCTCCTCCCGGCGGTGGGTCCCCTGGCGGTATCCCACGGGAGGCAGGCCGAAGACTTCGCCGCTGCCGGCTGTGAAAAGGTCCTCCCCGTAAGCAACCCGTGCGCCGATCCAGCGGTCAATCTCCTCCTGGGTGCAGGTGTAGCCTTGGGGAACCCCCTGGCAGGATACGACCTCCCACTCGTCAAAGCAGACGCTCTGCACGTTAAGCGGTGTCCCGAAATCCTCCGGGATAAACCGGAGGGGCCGGACAATCAGAAACAGGGCGCAGAGGAGCACCACCCATGCCTCCCACAGGGAGGCCAGGAGAAGGACCCAGCCGCCCTTCCGCCCGCCGGACCTCCGCCGCTTCCGCACCCGCCGCAATACCAGGAAAATCCCCAGGTTCAGCGCCAGCGCCCCGGCGGCGATGGCATAGGCCGCGCCGGGGTTGGCTGCGGCCCAGCGGATGGGGGCTGTCACCGCCACCACCAATGCGTACAGCAGAAGCACAGGGATGAGAATCCAGCCGAACAATGCCATAAACGCCATTGCGCGAAGCCTCCCCTATCCCTGCCGGACGGCGATGTCCGCCGTCTCCGCCCCCAGAAGAGCCAGCAGGGCCCGGGGCTCCACCTCCACCTGGGCCCCGATTTTCCCGGCGGAGACATAGACTGTCTCAAAATCCAGCACCGTCTGGTGGAATATCGCGGGATAGGGCTTCTTCATGCCCACGGGGCTGCACCCGCCCCGGATATAGCCCGTCACGGCGGCGATGTCCTTCACCGCCAAAAGCTCCACGGATTTCTCCCCCGCCGCCTTCGCCGCCTTTTTCAAATCCAGGCTGTCCGGCGCGGGAATGTCAAACACGTAGTACCCGCCCGAGGCTCCTCGCGCCACCAGGGTTTTAAAGGCCCGCTCCGGGTCCTGGCCCAAGGCCTGGGCCACGTGGACGCCGTAGTCCCGGGTGCCCTCCGGGCCCTCCCCCTCCTCGTAGAAATGGGGCCTATAGGGGACCTTCTTCTGGTCCAGAATCCGCATGACGTTGGTTTTCTCGTCCTTCTTCTTTGCCATACCTCACCTCAGAATATACACGCCCGCCAGGACGCAGAAAATACCCAGCACCGCCGAAGGCCCCAGGGGCTCCCCAAAGGCCAGCATCCCCGTCAGGGCCGCCGCCGCCGGCTCCAGGCTGGCCAAAATGGCGGCCCGGCCCGGCTCCATCCGGGCCAGGCCCCAGGTATACAGCCCATAGGGCAGGGCGGTGGAAAACACCGTCAGGGCCAGGGCCGTCCCCCATACCGCCCCTCCCCCGCCGAAGGCCGCCGCCAGCTCCGCCGGGCGCAGAAGGACCAGGGAGGCCGGGCCGGCGAACAGGAAGGTCCACACCGTCACCGTCAAGGGCGGGTAATGGGCCAGGGCGAAGCGCCCAAAAATGCTGTACAGCGCGTAGAAAAACCCGGACCCCAGGCCCAGCAGCACGCCGGGAAGGGTGACGGACAGCCCGCGGTCAAACACGCCGCAGACAAAGGCGCAGCCCAGCATCGTCAGCGCCAAGGCCGCAAGCTTTTTCCCCGTCACCGGCTCTTTCCAGAGCGCGGCGGAGAACAGCACCACGAAGGAAGGGGCCGTGTACAGCAGTATGGAAGCCGCCGCCAGGGAGCAGAGCTTCTGACAGGAAAAGTAGCACACGGTGAACAGCACCACGCTCACAACGCCGGTGCCGAAAAAATACTTCAGGTGCCGCCGCTCCACCCGGAACACGCTCCGGTCCCTGACGGCGAAAAACGCCGCCAGCAGCGCGCAGCCCCCCGCGTTCCGGACCAGGACGATGGACAGGGGCGAGAGGCCCGCCGCCATCAGCCGCCGGTTCCAAAGGCCGATAACGCCCCACAGGGCGGCCGCCGCCAAAACAGCGGCGGCCGCCGGGGCTTTTTTCTGCCGTTCCATCTATTCTCCCAAAATCTCCCTCTGCACATACTTGGAAAGCTTCTTCAAAACCAGTTCGTAGGACTGTGCGCACAGCTCCCGGAGAATCTCCTCCGGCAGGTCCCCGTCCAGCAGACAGGCGATCCAGCAGCGCTTGTCACAGTAAAACCCCGGCAGGATTTCCGGATGGGCCTCCCGCAAAAGCTCGCCCCGGGCGGGCTCGCACTTCAAATTTACCAGGTCATGCCCGTTGTACGCCTCATCCTTCATCCCCTGGGGGGAGCAGACGGCGGCAAAGAGCCTGCCCCGCACCATATATCGGAACCACGCCCACTCGGGCTTATAGTCCTTCTCCGCCCCGGGGAGGGACAGCAAATATTCGTCCAGCCATTCGTATTTCATCCCGTTTCACCCCGCAGCTCGATGATCCGGTCCCGCAGCACCGCCGCGTACTCGAACTCCAGCATCTTGCTGGCCTCCTTCATTTCCTTCTCCAGGCGCTTGATCTCCGCGTCCCGCTCCTGCTTGCTCAGCTTCTTATGGCGGCGGCCCCGGACGGTTTCCTCCTCCGCCGCGGCGGAAATCTCCAGCACCTCCCGCACGCCCTTGATGATGGTCTTGGGAACGATGCCGTGGGCCTGGTTGAAGCGGTCCTGAATATCCCGCCGGCGCTCCGTCTCGTCCATGGCGGCCCGCATGGAGGGGGTGACGGTATCCGCGTAGAGGACCACCAGGCCCTCCGCGTTCCGGGCGGCCCGGCCGATGGTCTGAATCAGGGAGGTCTCGGACCGGAGAAAGCCCTCCTTGTCCGCGTCCAGCACGGCGACGAGGCTGACCTCCGGCAAATCCAGGCCCTCCCGAAGAAGGTTGATGCCGATGAGCACGTCGAATTTCCCCAGCCGCAGGTCCCGGATGATCTCCATCCGCTCGATGGTCTCCACGTCGGAGTGCATATACCGGACCTTGATTCCGGCGTTCTTGAAATACTCCGTCAGGTTCTCCGCCATTTTTTTCGTCAGCGTGGTGACCAGCACCCGCTCGTTCCGGGCGGCCCGGGCGTTGATCTCCTCCATCAGGTCGTCGATCTGCCCGGTGACGGGCCGGACCTCCACCCGGGGGTCCAGAAGGCCCGTGGGGCGGATGACCTGCTCCACCACCTGGTCCGCCCGCTCCCGCTCGTAGGGGCCCGGCGTCGCCGAGACGAAGACCGCCTGCCCGATCCGGCCCTCGAACTCCTCGAATTTCAAGGGCCGGTTGTCGTAGGCGCAGGGGAGGCGGAAGCCGTATTTCACCAGGGAATCCTTCCGGGCGTGGTCGCCGTTGTACATGGCCCGGACCTGGGGCAGCGTCACGTGGCTCTCGTCCACAAACAGTACGAAGTCGTCGGGGAAGAAGTCCAGCAGCGTCATGGGCGCGGAGCC
This sequence comes from uncultured Oscillibacter sp., assembly GCA_910585165.1. Classification (GTDB taxonomy): domain Bacteria; phylum Bacillota; class Clostridia; order Oscillospirales; family Oscillospiraceae; genus Oscillibacter. The sequence continues at coordinate 33,969 of CAJUBX010000007.1, forward strand.
CTGGGGCCGCTCGGAGATGATGCGGGAGTAGTTCTCAATGCCGGAGCAGTACCCCAGCTCCGCCATCATCTCCATGTCGTACTCCGTCCGCTGGCGGACCCGCTGGGCCTCCACCAGCTGGTTGTTGTCCGTGAAGGCCTTGACCTGCTCCTCCAGCTCCCGGCGTATCTCGCCGATGGCCCGGTCCATCTTGTCCTTGGTGGTGACGTAGTGGCTGGCGGGGTAAATGGCGATGTGGTTCAGCACCCGGTTCACGGAGCCGGTAATGGGGTTAAACTCGCTGACCCGCTCGATCTCGTCCCCGAAGAACTCCACCCGGATGGCCTTGTCCTTGTAATAGGCGGGGTAAATTTCCACCGTGTCCCCCCGGACCCGGAACATGTTGCGCTCGAAGGCGATGTCGTTGCGCTCGTAGCGGATTTCCACCAGCCGCCGCAGCAGCTCGTCCCGGTCCCATTCGGCCCCCGCCCGCAGGGAGACCACCATCTTGGCGAAGTCGTCCGGCTCCCCCAGGCCGTAAATGCAGGAGACGGAGGAAACCACAATCACGTCCCTCCGCTCCAGCAGGGCGCAGGTGGCGGAGAGGCGGAGGCGGTCAATCTCGTCGTTGGTGGAGGCGTCCTTGGCGATGTAGGTGTCCGTGTGGGGGATATAGGCCTCCGGCTGGTAGTAGTCATAGTAGCTGACGAAGTACTCCACGGCGTTGTTGGGAAAAAACTCCTTGAACTCCGCGCAGAGCTGGGCCGCCAGGGTCTTGTTGTGGGCCAGGACCAGGGTAGGCCGCTGGACGGCCTCGATGACCTTGGCCATGGTGAAGGTCTTGCCGGAGCCGGTAACGCCCAGGAGGACCTGCTCCTTCAGCCCGCTCTCAATGCCCGCCGCCAGGGCGGCGATGGCCTCCGGCTGGTCGCCGGAGGGCTGGTATTCGGATACGACTTGAAATTTCGGCATGGGGGCCTCCTTCCGGCAGGATTCGGGGCCGGGAATTCGGACTTATTGTACCACGAGCCCGGCCGGATTGCAACGTTTGTTCGATATATTTTTCATGCCGCCGGATTCCCTCAGCTCAGAAATCCCGACTCGGCAAAGGAGATAAAATCGTGATCGGCCACAATGATGTGATCCTCCAGCCTGACCTCCACGCTTTCCAGGGCCGCCTTAACCCGGAGGGTGGCCGCGTGGTCCGCCTGGGAGGGCAGGGCCACGCCGCTGGGGTGGTTGTGGGCCAGGATGACGGAGCAGGCGGAAAACGTGATGGCGTTTTGCACAATGCTGCGCACGTCCAGGTTCACCGCCGAGGCGCTGCCCTCCCCCAGGCGGCGGCAGGCCAGCAGCTTCCCCTTTCCGTCCAGGCAGATTTGGTATACCGCCTCGTTCCGCTCCCGGGAAAAAAGCTCCAGAAGGTAGGCCCCCACCCGCTCCCGGGTGTTCAGGGCCAGCTCCCGCTCCAGGTCCGCCAGCCGGGCCTTCTGGGCAATCTGGGGAACCAGGCGCAGCAGCAGGGCCGTCCGCTCCCCCACGCCCTTCACCTGCATCAGCAGCTCCGCCGGGGCGGAGAACACGCCGGAGAGGCTGCCGAAGCGGTCCATTAACGCGTGGGCCAAGGGGTTCACGTTCCCCTGGGGGATGGCGTAATAGAGCAGCAGCTCCAGGGCTTCGTGGTCGGCGAAGCCCGCCAGTTCATTTTCCAAAAAGCGCTTGCGCACCCGTCCCCGGTGCCCGTCGTGGACGCCCATGGCTCAGCCTCCCCCGCCCGTCCGCCTCCGCCGGGCGGGGCGGAAGCGGGGCTTGACATTTGGAAGTTATGATAGCATATTTTCTTTGCGCCGTCAATCTTCCGGCGGATTTCCAAAAGTTTTTGTATACAAACGGATTTTCCTGTGCTATACTATACCGAGTTGACGTTCCGGCGGCCCCGAACCGGGCCGGGCGGAGCGGTTTCGCCAGGGCTTTTCCCCCCGGCGCTTTTGAATTGTATTTTTCCAGGGCGGGACGCGCTTCCCGGCTGGTCAAATAATAAAAGGCCTGTTTTTCATACCCGCGGGATGCCGGACGGCGTCCGGCGGCTGTGAAGCGGGCGCTTTGAAGCGGCTTTCATATCCGGATACGACAGGACGCATCCAACCCTCCGCCGGCGTAACGGGGCCGGGCGGACGGCGGACGTCTTCCCTTTGCTGTGCCCATACGCCGGGTGCAGGGCCGCGGTACATCTTTTTATATTGATAAGGAGTTTTACAATCTATGGCAGAAAAACTGAAAATCATCCCTCTTGGCGGCCTCAACGAAATCGGCAAGAACATGACCGCCTATGAGTACGGCGGGGAAATCATCGTGGTGGACTGCGGCATGGCCTTCCCCGGGGACGACATGTACGGCATCGACTGCATCATCCCCGACGTGACCTACCTCATCAAGAACCGCGCCCGCATCCGGGGCCTCTTCATCACCCACGGCCACGAGGACCACGTGGGGGCCATCCCCTACGTCCTCAAGCAGGTGAACCTGCCCATCTACTGCACCCGCTTCACCGCCGGCCTCATCCAGCTGAAGCTGGAGGAGCACGGCCTGGCCAGGAGCACCAAGCTCATCACCGTGGAGCCGGGCAAGTCCGTCCGGGCCGGGAAGTTCACCGTGGAGTTCATCCACGTCAACCACTCCATCGCCGACTCTGTGGCCTTCGCCATCCACACCCACATGGGCACCGTGGTTCACACCGGCGACTTTAAAATCGACTCCACCCCCATTGACGGGGAGGTCATCGACCTGGCCCGTCTGGGGGAGCTTGGAAAGAGCGGGGTCCTGGCCCTCTGCGCCGATTCCACCAATGTGGAGCGCCCCGGCTACACCATGAGCGAGCGGGCCGTGGGCCAGACCTTCAGCCGGCAGTTCCAGGGCTGCGAGGAGCGGATCATCGTCACCACCTTCGCCTCCAACGTCCACCGCATCCAGCAGGTTTTGGACGCCGCCGCCGCCCACGGGCGGAAGGTGGCCGTCACGGGGCGGTCCATGGAGAACATCATGCGGGTGTCCACGGAGCTTGGCTACATGAAGGTGCCCAAGAACACCCTGGTGGACATCAACAAGATCAAGGGCCTTCCGAAGAACAAGCAGGTCATCGTCACCACCGGCTCCCAGGGCGAGGAGATGAGCGCCCTGTACCGCATGGCCTTCTCCACCCACAAGCAGGTGGAGGTGGGCCCCGGGGACAAGGTGATCATCTCCGCCTCCGCCATCCCCGGCAACGAGGTGACGGTGAGCCGGGTCATCAACGAGCTCTTCCGCAAGGGCGTGAAGGTGGTCTATGACCGGGCGGACATGCTCCATGTCTCCGGCCACGCCTGCCAGGAGGAGCTGAAAATCATCCACGCCCTCACCCGGCCCCGGTTCTTCATCCCCCTTCACGGCGAGCAGCGGATGCTGCAAATCCACAGCCAGGTGGCCCAGCAGATGGGCATGGACCGTAGCCATATCGCCATCGCGGAGAACGGCACGGTCATCGAGCTGACCGCCAAGACGCTGAAGCTTGGCAGCGCGGTGCCCGCTGGGGAGGTCTATGTGGACGGCTCCGGCGTGGGCGACGTGGGGGCCGTGGTCATGCGGGACCGCAAGCGCCTGGCCGAGGACGGCATGGTGGTGGTGGTCCTGCCCACCTCCAGCCACGACGGGGGCCTTCTCAGCCCGCCGGAAATCGTCACCCGGGGCTTCATCTACGTGAAGGAGTCCGGGGATTTGATGAAGGAGCTCCAGGGCGTCGCCATGGACGCGGCCCAGTCCGTCACCCGCAAGCGCGGGCGGGACGACGGGGAGCTCCGGGGCGTGGTGAAGTCCGCCGTCAGCAGCTACCTGTTCAAAACCACCAAGCGCAGTCCCATGGTCATCCCCGTTGTGACGAGGCTGTAAGGCTTTTCCGAATCCGCAAAGAGGGGGGACGGCGTCTGCCGTCCCCCAGCTTGTCGAAAAAGTCTTTTCGACAAGCTGCTGCAAATTTTCAGAACTTCAAAAAGTTCTGAAAATTTAGGATTTCAATAGTGCAGGAAACCCTTCCTGGGTTTCCCGCACACACCCTTCCTTCCCGTTGAACGGCTCTTACGGGTTTCTCGACAGCCTGAGGGGGGACGGCGTCTGCCGTCCCCCCTCTTTCCTTTTTTATCAAAGGCCGGAATTCACCGCCCTTCCAGCACTCTCTTTTTGTAGCCGTCCATCTCGCTCTCCGCCAGCACCTTCCCGCCGTTGGTATCAATGGAGCCGTTGCGTTCCAGGAGGAGGGCCATCAGGGCCCGCCCCGCTTTTTCGGTGGTGTCGGAAAGAACGCTGACGCCGTTGGCCCCAAGCAGGTAAATGGCCAGGCAGTGAATCTTCTTGTGGCGGTTCCCTGTGCTGATGTAGTAGGTGTAGTCGCTGAAGCAGCAGGCCCGCAGGCTGTCCACGCGGAAGACGGTCTGGGCGGGGTCGGCCAGATAAATATAGTCCCGGGTAAGCAGCCCATCCTTGTTGGTGCTGTTGGAAAGCGCCCGGTCCAGTCCCTCCGCCAGCCGCAGAATATAGCAGTCCGGGTCAAGGGCCTGCCGCTCGAAGGCCTCGATCTCACTCACCGGCAGCTTGCTGTGCTTCGCGGAGCCGACCACATAATCGCCGCGCTTCTGCCGGCCCGCCTTGGCCATGAAGAACAGCAGCGTCAAAAAGCCCAGGGCCACTATGCCGAAAAAGGCGCAGATGGCGATGGACACCCCCAGCATATCGTCCTGCCCGGCGGCCCGGAGCTCCATAGTTCTGCCGATGGACCACGCCAATCCCCACAGCGCCGCGGCGGCAAACAGGCCAATCATTACAACGCCAAGGATGCTCCTCCGTTTCAGGGTCTTCGCCGCGCTCTCAAAGACAGAGCCCTCCGGAAAATGCTTTTGGGCGTATTCCCCGTTCATTTTCGCAAAATAGTCCGCCATAAATATTCCTCCCTTTTAAGCTGCCGGAAAAGCGGCTTCCGCTTCCCGTATTTTACCGCCGCCGCCTCCTGCGTCAATGCGCCTTGGCCCCGGGGCCGCCGATCCACCCCCGGCCCCGAAGCGTTCCCATCGAGACGACAAAAGCGGCGCAGGGAGAAATTCCCTGCACCGCCGGAAGCCATGCACACACTCAAGGAAGATTCTCCTCTTGCTAAATCCCGGAGAACCGATTATAATGAGCTGGGCGCAGTAACATTTCTGCTGTGTGGGAGGTGCTGTCTCCTGCATAGGGGCGAAGGAGGATTAGGCCCCTCCTTCGCCCTGCCTATTGCTTCTGTTGCCTCGCAGGAATATTCTATCGTATCCTGCCGGAAAATGCAAGGGGTATTTCACCAGGATAAAAAACACGGACAGGAGGCCTTCCTGTCCGTGTTTCATCGTTCCTTGCTGAGCCCCAGCAGGTAGTCCGTGCTGACGTTGTAATACCTGCTTAAAGTGATCAGGTGGTGGATGGGCAGCTCATTGGCGCCCCGCTCGTAGCGTGCGTACATGGTCTGGGACGTGCCCAGGACCTCGGCGATCTGTGACTGTGTCTTGTCGGCGTCCTCGCGCAAATCACGAAGAATACGTACATACTCCATCTCATCCACGTTCGACACCCCCCTATTGACTTTTGCCCTGTTCGTCTTCCAGCTTTACTTTAGCATAAAAAACCTGACAAGACGGGTTCACAATACACAATTTTACTTAAATTTCTTCGGGTTTCCTTGTATAATTTGTTGGATTCCGCAGATTTTAATTGATTAAAGTTTTAAATTCTCTAAAATCATGGGACTTGTAAGGCCGGACCGCTTTACAAGCGGCTCCCTTTTCTGTATAATAAGATTAAAAATTCATGTCCATTTTACCATACGCCCCATTACGTGAAAAGAGGAAATTTTTATGGAATATACAGAAGGCGTCCGGTTCGACAGCCTGGGGCTGTCGCCGGAGATCATGCGGGCCCTCCGGCGGCGGGAGCTGGAGATAACCACCCCCGTCCAGGCGGGCTGCATCCCTCCCATGATGGACTGGCAGGACGTGATTGCCAAGGCCCCCACCGGCACCGGCAAAACCTTTGCCTACGGCATCCCCATCATCGAGCACACCGACCCGGAGGACGACAGCGTCCAGGCCGTCATCCTGGCCCCCACCCGGGAGCTGGCGATTCAAATCACGGACGAGCTGCGGGACATCTCCGCCTTCCGCCCCGGCGTGCGCTGCGTCTGCCTTTACGGGGGCCAGCCCATCGGCAAGCAGATTGACGCGCTGAAAAAGCGGCCCCAGATTGTGGTGGCCACCCCGGGCCGGCTCAGCGACCATATGAAGCGCCGCACCGTCCGGGTGGACGGCGCCCAAACCGTGGTGCTGGACGAGGCGGACCGGATGCTGGACATGGGCTTCATCCACGACGTAACCCGTCTGCTGGACAAGATGAACAAGCGCAGGAACCTGGGCCTTTTCTCCGCCACCATCTCCCGGGAGGTCATGGACATCGCCTGGGTCTACCAGCGGGACGCGGCGGAGATCACCGTCCGGGAGGACGAGCAGAACAAGCCGGACATCAAGCAGTTCCGCATGGACGTTCCCCAGAGCGAAAAGGCCGACGTCATCGCCAGGATTCTGGAGGAGACGGGCTTTGACCGCTGCATGGCCTTCTGCAACACCAAGGGCTCCACGGAGCGCATCTGCAAGTTCCTGCAAATGCGGGGCATCGACGCGGAGTGCATCCACGGCGACATCCCCCAGCGGCGGCGGGAGCAGGTGATGAACCTCTTCCGGGAGGGGAAGCTCCGGGTCTTCGTCTCCACCGACGTGGCCGCCCGGGGCATCGACGTGGACGATGTGGACATCGTCTTCAACTGCGACGTGCCCGACGAAAACCAGGACTACGTCCACCGCATCGGCCGCACCGGCCGGGCCAAGCGCCAGGGCGTGGCCGTGAGCCTCATCGCGGACTACCCCTCTAAAATGCGGATTGACGACATCGCCCAGAAGACCCGCAACGAGATCGTACCCGTGAAGTTCGGGGCGGACGGGAAGCTGGAAGCGATTGGCTGAGAGAACGCGAGCGCTTCCTTTCCCTTCCGCCAGCCTTTTCGATAGTTTGAGCGCCGGGGCAAAGCCCCGGCGCTCTCTTTCCGCCTATGGAAGGAATTCAGCTCAGGGAGGCCAGCTCCTCCGCCACCCGGGCCTCGCTCTCCCGCATGGCCCGGATGGTCTTGTCCATCAGGTCCTCCAGGGCCCATCCCAGGCGCTCCGCGCCGTCCCGGATGACCTCCCTGGAACAGCCGGCGGCGAACTTCTTGTCCTTGAACTTCTTCTTGAGGGAGGAGACCTCCATGTCGGAGCAGGACCTGCTGGGCCGCATCCGGGCCGCCGCGCCAATGAGGCCCGTCAGCTCGTCGGCTGCGAACAGCACCTTTTCCATCTCGTGGACAGGCTCCACGTCGGAGCAGATGCCGTAGCCGTGGCTGCAAACGGCGTGGACCAGCTCCTCGGAGCAGCCGATTTCCGCCAGCAGCTCCGGGGCCTTTTTGCAGTGTTCCTCCGGCCATTTCTCGAAATCCACGTCGTGGAGGAGGCCTACCGCAGACCAGAAGTCCGCCTCCTCCCCATAGCCCAGCTCCCGGGCATACCAGCCCATGACGGCCTCGACGGTCAGGGCGTGCTGGAGGTGGAAGGGCTCGGTGTTGTACTTGCGCAGCAGCGCCAGGGCCGCCGCTCTTTCGGGACAGGCTTTCATGGGACAGTTCTCCTTTGTTTTGATTTGCATACAGTATACGGCTTTGCGCCGCGGATTGCAAGCCTCACGGCTCCCGGGGGTCCGGGTCGGCGTCCAGCGTGACGAAGTAGTCGTAAAACGGCAGCAAAAATGCGTACCCCTCCTTCAGCCGGTCCACCAGGCGGCGGGAGAACAGCTCCTCCGTCAGCTTATCCTGGTGGAGAATCGAAAAGGACTTCGCCTGATACCAGGGCTCCAGCAGCGGCGAGGGAGCCGGGCCTTTGGGGCGCTTGTAGGCTTCCGCCTCCAGGGCAAACTCCTCCTGCTTTTCCAGGGCACGGGCCAGGGCCTCCAGGGGCTTCGGGTCCCGGTCCAGCCGGGCCCGGAGCTTCGCCATGGTCAGCGCCTTGGGCAGGTAGTAGCCCATGCCGCAGCTCCAGCCCTCCGGCGCCAGCTCAAACCAAAAGGTGGGCTTGGCCGTCCACTGCTCCGAGGGCTCCTCCACGGAAAACCACAGGCTCTCCTTGTAGGGTCCCCGGCCGTGGAGGCGGCGGGCGTCCCGGTAGATGCGGGTGACTTTACAAATCAGATTGTAGTCCGGGCGCTTTTCCCGGATAAAGCCGTATATTTCCGCCCCCAGCGCCTGCATGGGGCGGTAGAAGTGGTTCAGGTAGGTTTCCTTATGGGCCTCAAACCAGGGCCGCTCGTTATTGAAGCGGATGCCCCACATGAAATCCACCGTTTCGCCGGTAAAGCCGGTAAACATGGGCTGCCTCCTCTGCGGCCAGCCGCCGCTTTTTATAGTCGCACAGTTGAAAAGAAGCAAAGCTTCTTTTCAAGTCTGCGGCTTTTGCCGCAGAAGGCCGCGTCAGCGGCCTCCTGTGCTTCCTTCATAGTTGGCGCACACGGGCTTGGCCCGTCCGGCGGCTATAGCCGCCGATTGAAAATCGGCGATTGCCGGTTTTCAAGTGCGCTGACTATATTCCCTCCCCGGCGGATAGGGAATCCGGTAGGGCTCCGTCCCCCGCTCCGCCAGCTTTTGCAAGAGCCAGGACTTCAAGGCCGCGACCCCCTCCTCCGTCCAGGGGAAGGTCTCCGTTTCCGCGTCCTTCGCCAGCTCAAAGCAGACGTTCTCATACACCCACGCCTGAATCTCCCCCTCCCCCATCCAGCCGGTGCGCCGGAAGCGGTAGCGGAAGGTTCCAAGGCTCCCCGGGAACACCGCCGCCCGGGTGAAAAACTCCATGGTCAGAAAGTCAAACGCGCCGTCCATATCCCGCCTCCTTAAGTCACATATGCTCCCGCAGGGTCTCCAGGTTGGCCCGCATCAAGGAGAGATACGTCTCCCCCGCCTCCAGCTCCGCCCGGCTCACGTTGTGGCAGGTGTGGAACTGGGCCGTCTCCACCCCGGCGGCCTCGGCGATGCCGTCCGCCACCAGGTGGTTGGAAAACTCGATATACCACACGGTGGGAAGCCCCTCCTCCCGGACCTTCTCCGTCAAAAAGGCCACCGTGGCCGCCGAGGGCTCCGTCTGGGTCCCGCAGCCGGGAAAGGCGGCGTAGTAATCCAGACCGTAAGCATGGGCAAAATAGAGCAGGGGAAAGCGGTCGCCGAAGACGATGGTCCGCTCCGGCAGGCCGCCGAAGAAGGCGGCAAAGTCCCGGTCCAGGTCCTCCAGCTCCAGGGCGTAGCCTTCGGCCCCGGCGGCGTACTCCCCGGCGTGGTCCGGGTCCAGGGCGGCCAGCCGCTCCCCGATGGTCCTTGTAACGGCGGCGGCGTTTCGCGGGGCGGTCCAGACATGCTCGTCCATGCCCACCACCTCCCCCAGGTGATCGTGGTCCTCCCCATGCCCGTGGCCTCCCTGCATCCCCTCCGCGGCCTCCTCCTCCAGAAGGTCCACGCAGTCCACCATCCGCAGGGTTTCGCCCTCCCGCTCTATGGCGGAGAGGATGGTATCCACCCAGGCGTCGGACTCGCCGCCCAGGTAGATAAAGAGGTCGCAGCGCTGGACCAGGAGGATGTCCGCCGGGGTGGGCTCGTAGGAATGGCTCTCCGCCCCGGGGGGCAGCAGCAGCGTTACGTCCGCCAATCCGGCGGAGGCGGCCCGGGCAAAGTCATAGGCCGGGAACACCGCCGCCACGATTTCAAGGCGGTCCGGATCCTCCGGCGGCAGGGCCGGGCCGCAGGCCGCCAGCATCAGCAACGCGCACAGGAGGGGAAGAAGTTTTTTCATAGCGGTCCCCTTTCGGGATGTTCGGTGCATCAAATATACTACAGGCCGGGGAAAAATGCAAGGGCGGCGGTCCGGGGGGCGGTTCTTCCGTTTGAACGGCGGCCCGCGTTGTCTGCGGATTAAAGAAGCTGTCTGATTCTAAATCCCGGGAAAATACCCGTCGTTTTTTACGACGGCGGGGAAAAAAATCTCCGCTCCTTCGTAGAAATATCCAGAAAACGCGGCGCGCTTGATTTTTTTGTTGCGCTTTAAATTTCGGACATGTATAATAACAAACCAAGACAAGCGGAAGGCGCTCCCCTGGAGGGAGGCCGGACGCCGGAAGGCCGCTTTTCGGCGGCGGAGGGAACGCCCATGTGGACGATGCACGCTCTAAACAGCATCCTGGGCCTGTACATTATTCTGGTTCTGGTACTGGCAGTTCTGCCGCCGAAACCGAATAGTGCGTTTGGTCATGCGCGAAACAAGGGCGTAATGAGCGGTTCCCTCCAGAGGGCAGCGTAAACCGCCGCTTCCCCCCAGACCGGAACTCTTGCAAGTCCGTGACCCGACGAGGGACACGGACTTATTTGCTTTTACACCGAAAGGAGCTTGGAAGCATGGAAATGACAGGCGCTCAAATTTTAATGGAGGGCTTGGCCCGGGAGGGCGTGGAGCGGGTCTTCGGCTATGCCGGGGCCACCATCTGTCCCATTGCCGACGCCCTGCGGGAGGACCCGAACATAGACTACACCCTGGTCCGCACGGAGCAGAACGCCGGGCATATGGCCTCCGGCTATGCCCGGGTGACGGGAAAAACCGGGGTGTGCATCGTCACCTCCGGCCCCGGCGCCACCAACCTGATTACCGGCGTGGCCACCGCCTACATGGACTCCATCCCCCTGGTGGCCGTCACGGGGCAGGTGCCCTCCAACCTCCTGGGGCGGGACATCTTCCAGGAGGTGGACATCACCGGGGCGGTGACCCCCTTTACCAAGCATTGCTATCTGGTGAAGGACGCCCGCCAGCTTCCGGCGGTTTTGAAGGAGGCGTTTCACATCGCCTCCACAGGCCGCCCCGGCCCGGTGCTCATCGACATCCCCGTGGACGTGCAGGAGCAGCTGGTGTCCGACGTAACGTTCCCGGAGGAGGTCCGCATACGGGGCTATAACCCCAGCGTCCGGGGCAACGACAAGCAGATCGCCAACGTGGCCGCCGCCATTCAGGTGGCGAAAAAGCCGGTTATCTGCGCCGGGGGCGGCGTGTTCCTGGCCCACGCGGAGGCGGAGCTCCGCCGCTTTGCCGAGTCCACCGGCATTCCGGTGGTGACCACCATGATGGGCCTCTCCCTCCTGCCCACGGAGCACCCGCTGAACATGGGCATGATCGGCTCTCACGGGAACACCACCGCCAACAAGGCTTTGGTAAAGTCGGACCTCCTCATTATGATCGGCACCCGGGTGGCGGACCGGGCCATCGTCTCCCCGGACGAGATTCAAAAGCGCATGGCCAACATCCACATTGACGTGGACCCCGCCGAGATCGGCAAGAATATGCAGTCCGCCCTTCCCCTGGTGGGGGACGCCAAGGTTATTCTGGGGCAGCTTATGGAGCGGGGCGCCCGGGCGGACTGCGGCCAGTGGCGGGAGGCCCTTCAGGACCTGCGCCGGACGAACCTGGGCCGGGGCTATCCCGCAAAGGAGGGCTATGTCTTCCCGGGCCGCCTTCTGCGGCTGATGGGGGAACGCCTGAACGGTGACGCCGCCGTCTGCGTGGACGTGGGGCAGAACCAGATTTGGGCCTGCAAGCACCTCCGCCTCCGGGGCGGGCGGTTTTTGACCAGCGGGGGCCTGGGGACCATGGGCTACGCCATTCCCTGCGCCATCGGCGTGAAGACCGCCCAGCCGGACCGGCAGGTGGTAGCCGTCTGCGGCGACGGGTCCTTCCAGATGTCCATGAACGAGCTGGCCGCCGTGAAGGCCGGGGGCTTCGACTTGAAAATCCTGCTGCTGCGCAACGGGGTCCTGGGCCTGGTGAACCAGATTCAAAGCGGAGCGCCCTACCACGGCCCCTTCGGCGTGCGGCTGGACGGAGACCCGGATTTCGCCGCCATCGCCGCCGCCTACGGCGTCCCCAGCATGACGCTGCGGGACGAGGCAAAGGTGGAGGAGACCCTGGACCGCTTTTTGGCAAAGAAGGGCCCCTGCCTCCTCATCGCGGAGGTGAGCCCTGAATGGAAGACGACGGATTAAGGGGGAGGAGAGAAGGATGAAGCAGACAATTTCCATTTTGGTGGAGAACCGGGCGGGCGTTTTGAACCGGGTGGCCAGCCTGTTTTCCCGCCGGGCCTTCAACATCGACTCCCTGGCGGTGGGCGTGACGGACGATCCCTCCCTCTCCCGGATGACCATCATCGTGGACAACGGCAACAGCGTGGTGGAGCAGGTGGAAAAGCAGCTGAACAAGCTGGTGGAGGTCATCAAGGTCCGGACCCTGGACGAGGGGAACATGATCGGCCGGGAGCTGATGATTATCAAGGTCAGCGCCAACAAAAACAACCGGGAGCATATCATGACCATCTGCAATATCTGCGGGGCCAAGGCGGCGGACATCTCCCCCACCTCCATGACCCTGGAGATTTCCGACACCCCGGACCGGGTGGACGTGTTCGAGGAGATGATGCGGCCCTTCAACA
>CAJUBX010000008.1 GCA_910585165.1 uncultured Oscillibacter sp.
CGTCAGACTCCGACTCTGAAGGCCGCTGGTTCGAATCCAGTCGGGCGTACCAAAAAACAAGCCCACTTTAGATGCCGTAAGCGGAAAGCTTACGGCATCAGTGGTTTCCGGGTTTTTTATACCCCCATTTTTCAACAGTGGTAAAAAAGATGTAAACGACCATTTTCACCCGTCCTACTGGATTCGAACCCGCAGAACAGCACATTGAAAAAGGGCGCCGCGCCTGGCGCCCTTTTTCAATTGGCCTGAACACCCTTCTCCTCCAGAATATAATACACGAAATTTCAGCGCTGGATTTGTTGACTATGTATGTCACAAGTTTAGCGCCTTTTTTGCATCCAAAAAAGGCGCCAGAATATTTTGCCGAAAATACCCACCTAAATTGGTTAAAAATAGTGAATAGCTGCACCAATCGTTCTGTGATACTCTTGCTGCAATACCCCCCAACAAATCAGTAAAAAGGAGATGATTTTATGCCCACCTATTATCCCATCAACGAAACCGCCGCCCGCCGGGCCAAGGAGATGAACAGCTATTTCAACTATGAACCAGGCAGCGCCACGGCAGCCTACCGGCAAGAGGTCGACAAGGCCGCCGCCATTGCCGAGGCGCAGAAAGCGCGAGTGGACCCTATGTACCATGAAAAGATCGACCGCCTCCTGGATACTTACGCCCGAAAGCTGGCGGAGAACATCAACCAGGGTTATGCCATCGACGCCCGCTGCCCCTCCATCCTCACCGCCGGCTCCTCCAACTTTCCGGTACGAAAAAAGGAAAAACAAAACCGCGCCTCCGACGCTAATATGGCAGAGTGGAAACACATCCAAGGACTTCTGGATAAAATCAGGGGCACCGGAATGGGCGGCATCAGCAGTGACGACAGCGGTGCCCTGCCGAAGCTCCGTGAAAAGCTCGCCCATCGTGAACGCGAACAAGAGAACATGAAGTCGGTCAACGCCTTCTACCGCAAGCACGGCACCCTGGACGGCTGCCCTTCCCTGACGCCTGAAGAAGCCGAACAGCTGAAAGCGAGTATGGCCCGGAGCCGGCGTGCCGCCCCCAAGCCCTATGAAAGCTATCTTCTGAGGAATAACAATCAGACGATCCGCAGTATCAAAGCACGGATTGCGGAGCTGGAGGCGAAACAGAGCTTCCCAGCCCCGGAGGGCTGGTCCTTCGATGGCGGCAGGGTAGTTATGAACCAGGAGGAAAACCGCGTTCAGATTCTGTTTGACGGGAAACCTGACGCTGATATCCGCTCCGAGCTGAAACACGCCGGTTTCCGATGGGCCCCCAGCCAGGGCGCGTGGCAGAGGATGTTAAACCATGACGGCATTTACGCCGCCAAAACCATTACAGGGAAATGGATGATGCCCGCAGAGCAGGCGGAAATCGCAACGGAACAAGTCTTGGATGAGGAGCCGTGTTCGGAAGAACCGGCTCCTTTCTCATATCCCCAGCAATCCATGTGACTATGTGCGTCCCGCAAAACAGATGGGGATGTCTTTATAGTGCGGTGTTTCCCCGATGGTCACGGAACAGCACCTCCAGGACGCAGGGACATGATGTGAGGAAAGGAGATTTCGAATATGTTAAGCGAATCGGACCGGGAAGAGTTCAAAAAGCTGGCTGCAAGCTATATGAACGCACTCTCCGCACTGAATCACAAAGACGACGAGATATACCGCTTTGCAGAAACATGCGGAGCCTTTGAGGATTGGCGCGTATTGGCAAAAATCATCCTGCCGCTTCCGGACCTCTGCCGGGCACGTTCCCATCTCATTCGGAAATACTACGAGCTTAGAGACGAACCACCTCTCGGCTTGGGTGAATGGCCTCCGCTGGAAAGAAAAACTCAAATCAGGATCAATACACTGGCGTCGGCGTATGAACGCCTGTTAAAAGAGAAGCGCCGTTTACATGATGAAATCCTCGGCCTTGCGGAAGAGCGCGGCGTATTAGAGGATGAGGATAGTCTGGAAGAAATCCTTTCATTTGTCTATACGGCTTGCTATCTGCGGCTGCTGCTCGCCGAACGTATCAGAATTCTGCATAAAATCCAAGCGGACCAGGATAACGCCGTTTCGCACCAAAAGGGAGAGGAGCCGTGTTCGGAGGAACCGGCTCCTTCTCCATATCCCCAGCAATCCATGTAAGCCCTGAAAAAGGGCGCCGCAATTTTATGAGTGAAAGAGGTTGAAATGATGGAATCTTCCGCAAAAGCAAGCACCAAATACCTGGAGGAACTCAGCATCCTGCTCAGGAGCCAGAGGTTTACCGTACACCCCAGGGAAACCAGGGACATCGACGTGGAACACGACGGGAGTACCCTGTGCCGGATCAATGACCTTGGAAATCTTGGATACTTCGCGGATAAGATCGCCGGGAAAGAGAGTGTCCTTGACCGCATCCGTGAGACGGCCCGGTCCACGCGAGAGTACATGACTCTGCTGGAACAGGCCCCGCCCCTGGTGGCTGAAGGGCTCAGCGAGGGATATCAGCTCCTGGCGGAGTTCAACGGCACGATCCTCGCCGGGCACATGACCCGGTACGGAGCTCCGTTCGTCACCTGGGAATGGGTCCATAACAAAACCGCGCTGTGGCAAGGCCACTACTATGGCGTCGGAGACTCCGGCGGCTATTCGTCCGCCAAGCGGGACTTCGCCGTCCGCTCCGGCCTCCTCCCGTCCAGCGCCCTCTTCACCCCGGAGCAGTTGACGGAGGTCTACCGCAGCATCCACGAAACCCTGGACAGCGAATATCCGCTCACGGATGAACGGCGGAAACTCCTGGAAAGCGCCGCAGAGCAGATCGAGGACTTTGTTCCCGATTTGGATGAGCGTGTGCAGCGTTCGAATCAGGCGGAGCTGGACGCTCCCCGCGGCGGCGGGATGGAACTCAGCTGACTCCAAAATCACAAGGCCGTTTCCCGCAGGGACGGCGGCTCCCTCCGGGAAGCGCCGGAAGGGAAATCACGATGAAATATTTTATGGCGGATACCCCCTTAGCGGGCCTGGAGCGAATAATGATGGACCCGTCCAGGCGCTGTGACAGCAGTGAACTCAAGATTGGTCTCAAGGAAAAGACAGCTCCTCCCGTGTGGAGGAGCGGAAAGGAGCGCAAATGAGCTACGTGATCAAAGCGGTGCTGAGCAATCCCCGGCGGCCGGAATGCGGGCAGATCACTATCCCCTTCCCCATCCCTGTCAAACAGTACGATCAGACGATTGGGATGCTCCAGACGATGGGCCTGGGAGAACCCGTGGATCAGGACTGCACCGTGGATGAGGTGGACAGCCGCTGCCATGTGCTGAACGCCCTCCATGGCACGCTGGTCAATGTGGACCAGCTGGACTACCTGGCAAAACGGCTGGACAGTTTTTGTGAAGACGAGGACGCCCAGTTCCAGGCCATGGCCCATAAGCTGGAGTTGGCCGACATCAAGGACCTCATCAACCTGACGTTTTGCTGCCAGCAGGCCACGGTCATCACTGACTTCTCTGATTTAGAGGCCGTAGGCCGCAGCCATTTTATGAATCTGAATGGCGGCAGCGCCAAGGTTGAGGAGCTGGAAAACCTGGATGGCGTTGAAACTGCCCTGCTGCTGATCGACGGCGGCGGTGAAACGATTACGCCTTACGGTGTGGTCTACGACAACGGTATGGTGCTGGAACAGCTCTACAATGGACGTCAATTCCCCGCATATCTCTATGACGTCCACCCCATGGTGCTGGAGGTCACGCCAGCAGGCGGGCTTACAGAGGGCAGCAATCCGGAACACCTATATCTCCCTGCCTCGGAGCAGCAAATTAAACGGGCCCTGCTTCGTGCCGGTATTACCGCCATGTACGACGCACATCTGCGTCTTGTCTTCGATGAGCTGCCGGAAAAGGCGGCGGAGACGCTGGATCTCGAACATCTGCACGGGGATGATCTCCCGGCCCTGAACCGCCTGTGCCGGGCCATCGATCCGATGGGCGACGCGGATACGGAGAAGCTGAACGCGATCGTGCTGATGGCGGAGCCGGAGGACATGATGGCGGTCTGCCAGCTGGCGGAAAATCTGGCGCAGTTCGACTTCGTTCCCGGCGTTCAAACCCCGGAGGAGTACGGCAGGCACATGATCCGGCAGTCCGGTCATTTTGAGTATGACGAAAACCTGGAGGGCTTCTACGATTACCGCGGCTATGGTGAACGGCGAGTTCAGGAGGAAGGCGGGCAGTTCAACGAGTGCGGCTATGTCGCCTACCACGGCACAATGACGCTGGATGAGCTGATGCGGGAAGATCCTGCGGAGCAGTATCAGCGGAAGCAGGAACAGCGGGGTCCGCAAATGGGAGGGATGGCGCAATGAAATTCGACCTGAACCATCCGCTCCGCCCGGATTCATTTCCCTTTATAGCAGACAATTTTCAAAAGCTCTTCACCCGGTCCGAGCAGCTTGCAAACGACTGGTTTGCCGACTACATCGACTACATTGGGCATGATTTCAGGGGCTTGACCATCCGTAATTCGTCCGATTTGTCCAAGCTGAACGATTTTGTGAAAATGGTCGAGCAGATGGGTGAAAAGGACATGCAGATATTCTCTGGTGCAATGAAGATATATCCTCCCATCGATCCTGACGGCGCGCTTCGCCTTGCCCGGAGCATTGACCGCTATGAACTAATCGAAGGCGCTGTCACCAAAGAAAAGCTGGGCCGCTGGCTGGTGGAACACGAACATGAGGGCCAAGGCGTTCCCAAGGCTGCGCTTCCCCATCTGCCCCTGGAAGCCATTGGAGAGGACTATGCCAAATATTCTTTTGGAGCGTTCGCGCCGGCCGGCTTTGTGAGGCCGCTGGACGATATTCCTGAACAGGAAGAAATCAAGTTATGCCTGGTGATCTCAAAAGTGGATAAGATTATTTACCTCGATCTGCCGTCCACGAGTGAGGCCCTGGACCGGGCGAAGCGGAGCTTAGACGTGGATGGGTCTGAGGAAATGGTTTATGGCGGCTTTGGAGTGAACTGGTGCGGAGTGTTTTTCGGGAAATACCACTCGCTGGGATGCAGGCCGTTTGACGAAGCCTACTCTATGGCAATGAGTTATTTGGAGACGGCCGAAAACCGTCAGGCCGCCTCAGACGCCGCCAGACACGCGATTCCCCCATCCCTGGAGGCTTGCATAAAAGAGCAGGACAGCCTCATGGCTCTATACGAAAAATATAAACAGCCGATGCGGGAAAGCCCGTCTAATCCGGAGGGACCGGGTCAGAGTTCCCTGATGCCGGAAGAGCAGCCGCAGCAAGAACAAGGTCCGCAGATGGGAGGGCCGCTGTAATGGAAGTCTATCTGAGCCGCAATCATCAAACCTGCCTGCATCTGTTCCCTCTCAGCGTGGGCAGGTTTCAAGACGTCTTCGACCAGCCAAACGGTCCTGACGGCCAGCCTCCTCACTTCGTCATCAGCCGGTTTGTCAGCCCTGTCGAGGCCCTTGACCGTAATCTCAAGGACGTGGTCATCCGGGACCTGTCCGGCCTGTCCCAGCTGAACGCGCTCGTGGAGGCTGTCGAGCGGATGAGCGGGAGAGATTTACAGATATTTTCCGGCGCGCTGGACCTGGAACCTATCAGCAGCCCCACCGACGCGCTCCGCGTCAGCCAGCAGATGGAACGCTATGAGCGGATCGACGGAGCCGCCACGGAGGAAAAGCTGGGCCGCTGGCTGGTGGAGCGGGAGCGATCGGACATTCGCTTCCCCGAAGAGGTCCGCCCATACCTGGATTACGCAGCCATTGGGAGCCGCTACCACGACTGCCATGGCGGTGCCTTTACCCCGGAGGGCTATGTGCGGCGGAGGGAGGTCGTCCCCGCCCTGGAAAAAGACTCGGTCATTTATCTGACGCTCGCTACCACAGAGCAGAGCGATACGCTTCTCCTTCCTGCCTCCGAGGAGCAGATGGAGGAGGCAAAGGAGGCCCTGGAAATCGATGACTTCTCCCAGGCGGTGATCGCCGGTGTGAACTATTATGACAAAGCATCTTGTTTGGATCATCTGATCCCCACGGACCGTATCACTGTGGAGGACGCCAACGCATTGGCGCTGTGCCTCCAGGAGATGAAGGAGGAAGACGGCGGGCTGATGAAATTCTGCGCCGTTCTGGAGGTGGAGCAGCCGGGCACTTTTGCGGAGGCCCTCAACATTGCCATGGATCGGGACGACTACGAGCTGGTTCCGGAGGACTTGGTGAAGTACGCCGAGCAGAACCTTCGCCTCGCCGGCGCCGGAGATGAGATTCTCAATATGCTGGAGGACTATACGGATTTTGACGGGCTTGGGAAAGCCATCGCGAAGGAGGACGGCGTCCGGCAAACGGAGTTCGGGCTGGTGCGCCGCCTGAGCGAACCCTTCCCGGCGGAGAAACAGGAACAGAGTCCCCAGTTAGGA
This sequence comes from uncultured Oscillibacter sp., assembly GCA_910585165.1. GTDB lineage: Bacteria > Bacillota > Clostridia > Oscillospirales > Oscillospiraceae > Oscillibacter. Next base: position 6,428 of record CAJUBX010000008.1, read on the forward strand.
GGGTTATGATGTTAAAATTGTGCGTATCCGGTGGAGGCAGGGCGCTTGGACAGCTGGACCTGCCGGTATCACTGGACGAATTCAAACAGCTGGTTGATAAAGTTTGCGCGGCAGGCCCGCCGAATAACACGCCCACAATTTTTAAGGTGGACTGTTCTGTTCCCGCTCTCTGCTGGCACCTCCAGCAAACTAGGCTGGACAGCGACGCCACGCTCCAGAAGCTGAATCAGCTGGCGGAGGTATTGGACGGGATGAACGCGGCGGGCCTCTACCATCTGTCCAAATCTCTGAATCCGGAGCTTCAACAGAGCCTGGACGATGTGCTTCGAATCGCCAGCCATATAAAGCCTAGCAGCATGGACTGTTATGAGGTCATTCCGGGAGTGACCTCGGAGCAGGAGCTGGGCAAATGGCTGGTGGAGCATGACCATCTGGAGGACAGAGCGCCGGAAACCTTGCGGCCCTATCTGGACTACCGCTCTATTGGCATAGATTACCGCAACGCCCATGAGGGAGCGTTCCTGGCCGGCGGCTACATAGGGATTCGGACAGGGGCCATAGAGCAGGTTCTGGAGGAACAGAGTGTCCTCCATCTGACGCTTTCCACAGCGGAAAGCTGGTATTACCTGGCGCTTCCCGCCTCAGAGGAAAGGCTGGAGGACGCGAAGAGGGATCTGTTTGTGGAGGACTTAGACCAGGCGGTGATCGCAGGCGTAACATATACAACACCCCATTTAGACGAGCTGATCCCCGCAGACTGCAGCACCGTGAACGACGCCATCGCGCTGGCGCTGTGCCTCAAAGAGATGGAGCAGGAGGACGGCGGGCTGACGAAATTCTGCGCCGTCCTGGAGGTGGAGCAGCCGGGCACCTTCGCGGAGGCCCTCAACATCGCCATGAACCGGGACGATTACGAACTGGTCCCGGAGGACAGTGAAGAGTATGGAAAGCAGGTGCTCCGCCGCGCCGGGGCGGATGACGAGGTCATCGACACCATCGACGGCTATATGGATTTCGCCCAGCTTGGCACAGATTCTCTGGCGGAGGACGGCGTCCGCCGGACAGAGTTCGGCCTGGTGCGCCGCCTGAGCGAACCCTTCCCTCCGCAGGAATTTGGACAGACAATGTGTTAGGAGCAAAAAGTCATGAATATCAATATTTATCAGGACACGCTGCAAAACGTGTGGCTGTTCGGGCAGTCCGTTTTGTACGCGGAACAGTCCATTCCACGGGAGGAGGTCCCCGAGGGCTGGCACTGCTATGACCTCAAAGGGTCCGATGCAAATCCGGGCCGTCCCTATGAAATGGTAAATCAGGCGGAGCAGGACTCCGCCGGTTCCATCCTCTCGCACATACCGTTGATGAGGGGCCGCACCCGCGGCAAACTGGTCCCCAACAATTTCTGGATGACCGCCGCCCCGGCCACCCTGGCGGACTTCTGCGCGGAAGAGGGTATCCCGTGCCCCCGACCGCCGGAGGAGCTGTCCCGGACTGCGGAGGAGCAGCCCGAAACATGGGGGCCCACCGTCAAGGGCTGGGCTATGGAAATGGCCTGAAACGTTCAGAAAAAGCTGGACTTATTGCAAGAAGTGTGGTATTCGTTGTGTTCACAAACTAGGAAAGAGGTGTAAAAATGGCTGCCAATCTTTACAACGACGAGATGATCTCCGCCCAGCTGTTCGGCAAAGAGGTCCTCTACACCGCAAAGCCTGTCTTCCGCGACGAAGTCCCGGAGGGCTGGTACTGCTACGACCTCTGCGGCACCGACCGAAAGCCGAACCAGCCGGTGAAACTGACGGACTCCGCCGTGGTGTACCGCATCGGTACGGTACTCTCCCCCAATCCGCTAAAGCGTCCGTCCACGCTGGAGCGGAAGGTGCAGGGCCAGTTCCTCATGGACGGAAGAATGATGACGCTGGCGGAGTTTTGCGAGGAGCAGGACCTGCCGCTCCCCCAGGACCCGAGAAAATACATCCCCCGCCCCGCTTCTCCCGAGGAGGCGGGGCTTTTCTATGCCCTGCCCCCGGAGAAGGACGCGGAACTGGGCGCCATCGGCCATGTCCGCATGGATTTCGGGCGTCCCGGGAATGAGTTCCACCCCTCTTGGTGGCCCAGGGGACCCAAAGAACTGAACAGCCCGGAATTCAAGGCCGAGCTCCAGGAAGTCGTGGACGAGCTGCGGAAAAGCGTGCTGAAAAGCCTTGGTTCCATGCGCCGCTACTGCTGGGGCCACAACGGTGAAATCAGCGGCGGGAGCTGCTGCCAGAATTACGGCTATGTGGTGGAAACGGAGCGGTATCTCTACCGTCTGCGGTGTAATCCCACAGAGGGCGATTACCAGGCATATCTCAGCTGCTTTGACAAGCAGGCGCAGACGCTGGGCCTGACTGAAAAGGGCCGCCAGGCCCTCAAGGACGCCGCCGACCCTGAAAAAGACCACACCTACAGATGGTATGTGATTGACCGGATCGACGACCCCAAGCTGAGGAAGGACTATGAGGTCACGCTGGAGGAGGCCCCGCGGGTGTACGCCGGACTCGACAAAACCGACCGGCGGCTTGGCGTTCTCAAGGACGGCATCGCCGCGGTGGACCTGGCGATCTCTTGGAACGGCCGCGAGTGGTTTTCGGACGATTGGGCGAAGCTGGACAGCTTCAAAGACGACCCTGTGATCGCTGAGGCCGTCTCCAGGCTCCAGACGGAGCTGGATATAAAGCCGCTGGTGGGGCGGGTCACCTTCGCAAACGGCGAGCGGATCGGGTACACCGACCCGGAGGAATACGTCAACGTGGTCAAGGAGGAACTTCCCTATCACGCCACGTCTGGCTTCCGCTATGAAACCCTGACCGATGACCCGGAGGTCCGCAAGGCGGTGGATGATATCCTCCACGACCTGTATGGCGAAGAGAACCCCCGCCCCCTGGCGGATTACGGCAGCGGCGGCATGACGATGGGAGGGATGGGATCGTGAAGAAAATGGACCCGGACGCCTTCTGGGACTTGATCGCGGGGGCAAAGCGGGAATGCGGCCAGGATATGGACGCCTCCCTTCAATGGCTGACAGAGCGGCTCACCGCCCTCGGTCCCCAGCAGGCTCAGGATTTCCACGACATCCTGCACGGATACAAGCATCTGGCATACAAATACGGCCTGTGGACCGCCGCCACATTGATGTGTGAGCACGGCTGCTCAGACGACGGCTTCATCGACTTTCGGGCATGGCTTATCGCGCAGGGCAAGGAGGTCTATCTCGCGGCCCTGGCGGACCCGGATTCCCTTGCGGACGTGGAACCCTATGGCGGCTGTCAGTTCGAGAGCTTCTCTTACGTGGCTTCCAAAGTTTTGAACACCCTGACGGGCAGAGGCGCCTATGTGGCCCTCGCCGACTTCGACGCGCTGGTCTTAGAACTGGCCAAGGGAATCCAGTATGGCGAGGGTATCGGCTACCCTTACGAATGGGACGAGCTCGAGCGACACTTCCCCCGCCTATGTGAGAAATATCTGGAACCGGGAACCGTGGAATTCATGCTGGATCGCGGGGAACCGATATGGTTTCCGGACAACGAGGATATCAAAGAAGCGCGTGCGGCGGGGCCTCCGCGGCAGAGTGCTTCGCAGTTCAATATCAGGATGGAGGGGATGTAGATGAACCAGGTATCAAAAGAATGGCTGGTCTTCCTGCGCCAGCAGTTCCCGATTGGCAGCCGGATCAAGCTCCAGGAGATGAAGGACCCCTACTGCCCGGTGGAACCGGGTACCATGGGAGAATTAGTGAGTATCGATGACGTTGGCACCTTCCACGTTAAGTGGGACAATGGCCGGGGGCTCGGCCTGGTGCTGGGAGAGGATCGCTTCTCCGTCCTGCCTCCGCCCCTCCAGACACTGAAGCTGTACGCGCCCTTAACGGCGGACCTGTTCGAACGCGATGAGTACGGCGGGATGAATGAGGAGAGCGAGCTGCTTGACGGAAGGGAGCTTCGGCGCTATCAGGATCAAATCCTGGCGGCGCTGATCCGGGAGCGAATGCCGGAGGAGGCGGAACGGGGCGTCATGCACTGGTACGGCAAGGATGATGCCGTAGATCAAAAAGTCCGCTCCGCCCTGTTCACCGCCGAGGAACGGGATGGCCGGCTCTGGGCGGTGGTGGAATGCCAAGTAACGGAAACGCTCACGCCCGCGGAGCTGGAGGCCCTGACCGATTACCTGAGCGGACAGATGTCGGACGGCTGGGGAGAGGGCTTCGAGCAGCGTGATATCGGCATCGGCGATGACCGTGAACTGTACGTCCACCTCTGGAACAGCGACGATTGGAGCATCATGACGGAACAGGACCGCTTTGACCCCCATTTCTCTGAGCGGCTCCCGGACTACTGCCTGTCTGTCCTTCCCAGCGATGGGACGCTCATCTGTATCCGGCGCGGAGAGCCGGGATATTACTCCTGCGAATGGAATACCGGCGATCCCGAGCGGAACCGCCGCATCGCTGACTACCACAATCAGAAGCGGGGGATCACCACGGCCCAGGAGCAAGCCATGGTGAACGGCAGTATGTTCGGCTGGGATACCCCTGCCGCAGATCCCAAAACCTATGAGCAGAAAACACTTCAAATGGGGGGAATGACCCTTGGGTAAGATATTAGAAATCTATCTGGCAAAAAAGGACCAGCCTGAAAGCAGCGCCTACGCGGCGTTGTCCTTCCCCGCAGCCACGTATCAGATACAGGACGCCTTTGACAAGCTCCGGCTGACAGAGAGCGAAGCCTTGTATTGGGAGATCACAGAGTATTATCAATTCGAGGAACTGTCCGCTGTGCTGAACGATACCTGCGGCCTGTACGATCTGAACGCTCTGGCCCAGAAGCTGTCGGAGCTGGATGAGACGCAGCGCGCCGCTTTTTCGGGGCTCCTGGCCATGGAACAGAAAACAAAGCGGCCCCTTCCCATCACAAGGCTGATCGACCTTGCCTACAGCACCGAGTGCTGCCATGTGGCGTGCGACGCTCTGAACGACTCCCAGCTTGGGAGGATACGCGCGGAGAGCGGCTGTGTCCCCGGCATTGATAACCTGCCCAAAGACGTCTTCGAAATGCTGGATTTCGAGCGGATCGGGCGGAACATACGCATATCTGAAAACGGCGTATTTGTCGAACGGAGCATGGACCATCCCGGCGGCTATGTGGCGCGGCACGCTCCGCTCCTGGAGGTCTACAAAACCCTGGACCTGACGCCCAAGGCGCCGGACTATACGATTCTGCTGGAGGTGTTTCATGACAGCGGCGCCGTTCAGCTCAAACTGCCCGCCAGCAGCCAGGACCTCGACGGCATTCCCCAAACGCTGGATGAGCCGGACTGGCTGGACCTGTCCTGGCGGTGTCTGGACTGCAAAGTCCCCGGCTTGATGGACGCCGTCTCGGAGGCAAGGGACATCCACGCCGTCAATGATTTCGCCGGGATGCTGGCACAGATGAACGACAAGACCCTCGTCTTGTACAAGGCCCTGCTGGAAGCCGCAAACTGCCGTGATCTTCTGAGCGCCTCCCTGCTGGCGGATTCGCTGGACAAGTACATCTTCTCTCCGCAGTACAGCTCCCCCGTCGAAGTGGCGAAGGGGGAACTTTCCACAATCCTCTGCGACCAGGAGGCGGAGATCATCATGCCTCATGTAAACCTGCGTCAATACGGGCAGGCGCTGATCCGGAACTACAACGGAGTGCTGACCGCCTACGGCTTAATCGAGCGGACAGACGGACGGCCCGTTCTATCGCCGCGGCAAGGAGGGACGACCCCTGCGGCAATCTCCAAACCCTGCCAGCAGGACACGCCCCAGCCGCCTCAGATGGGAGGGCCGTCGATGTGAACCGCCGGAACAATGAAATAGGAAAGAGGTCAATATGGTCTTTACCGCAGAACTAAAGAAAGCCCGGGCGGCAGACAGTCCGGCATCCACCACTGTGGATCTCCCCATCGGCCCATACAGGATGCTGGATATTCTGGACAAACTCCGCCTTCATGAACAAGAAACCATCATCTGGGAAATCACGGACTATCATCTGTTTGAGGAGCTGGAACCTCTCTTGGATAAGACAGGCGCCTTCTTTGAGCTGAACGCCCTGGCGTGGAGGCTCATGGAACTGGATGAGGCGCAGAGCACGGCCTTCGCGGGACTGCTGGCAATGGAGGACGCCAAAGGCCCCATCCCCCTGCCCCGGCTGATCGACCTGGCCTACAGCACCCAGTCCTGTCACGTTCTTGGTGACGACCCAAGCGGCTCCCAGCCCGATAGAACGCGCGCATCGGAAAAAGCCGTGTTCGTAAAGCAAAGCAGGGACCACCCCGGCGGCTATGTATCGCAGCACGGGGACTTGACGGAGGCATATAAAAATCTGGACCTGACGCCCCGCAAACCCGAGTATGTCATCCGGGCCAGCATCAAATATGACCCCGTGGCCGGCCCTGATGTGGACCTCAGTCAAGTCATATGCATCGACCTCCCCGCCTCAGAGGAACAGGTGAGGTACATGGATGTGCAGATGACGGGCGACTGGCTGGGAACATACCTCTACAGCATCGACAGCGTGATTCCTCAGATAACGGATCATATCCTCTGCGTGGACAGCATCCCGGACCTAAATCCCATCGCGCATAAAGTGGCGGCGCTGGACCCCGCAATGGTCCCCGCGTACAAGGCCCTGCTGGAAGCGGCCGGCTGCCGGGATTATGTCGGCGCGGAACGCCTGATCGATACCCTGGACCAATACTCCTTCTATCCGCATTTCGTCTCCCCGGCTGATGTGGCAAAGGAGGAGCTCCTGATCATCACAGCGGAGGACAACGCGCAAACGCTCCTCCCCTACTTAAACCTCCATGAATATGGGGAGGCTCTGATCCAAAAAAGCGGCGGCGTTCTGACCAGCTACGGCCTGATTGAGCGAAAGGACGGACAGCCCATTCAATCGCCCGGGCAGGAACAGACGGGAGGAGGAATGACCCTTGGATAAGGTATTTCACATCCGCGCCTTTTGCAGCCCAAACGGAACCTTCCGGGAAGTGGAGCTGGACCTGCCGGCCACGGATTACGAGCTCCTCGACGCAATGGAACAGCTCCAGCCGGAGAACGGGAAACGCCCGTATCTGGAGTTCCACGCGGTCGAGGAATACGGCTATCTGGATAAGCGCATACAGGAGACGGACCTCTTCCGGCTCAACGCCCTGGCCAAGCGGCTGGTGGAGCTGGAGGGGCAAGGCATGGCCGTCTTCGAGGGGCTGGTCTGCATGGACCTCCAGAAAGGGGAAAAGGCAATTCCCATCAGCAGCCTGATCGACTACGCCTACAGCGGGGATTGCTGTCATGTGGTGGAGGACATTGTGACCGATGAGGAGCTGGGCAGATTCCTTGTGGAAAATGGGTTTATCCCGGAAGCGGAGGATCTCTCCGATGAGGCGCTCAAGCTGCTGGACTATACGCGGATCGGGAAGGAACACCGGGAGGCGGAGGGCAGCGCGTTCACAGGCTTCGGCTACGTGGAGCGGCACTCGGAACTTCCCCGTGTCTATGAAACAATGGACTTTCGGTCCTGCAAGCCGCCCTATACCGTCCTTTTGAACATCGGCCCGTTCCCAAATGTGACCACACCCGGAAGCCGCCCGAAGCCAATCCCGGTACAGTTGCCCGCCTCCGGCGAGGAACTGCAAGACGTTTTGACCCAGCTGGGGAAAGCGAATTGGACAGGCGCCATGGCCGCTATCCTGGACTGTCCCGTCCCTTCCATGAACAAGCGCTTATTCCTGGAGGACGACATTCCCCGAGTTGTCGAATGGGCAAAGGCGCTGCGGGCGTTGGATGAGACGGGCAGTCTCCCCAAGTACAAGGCGCTGCTGAACGCCGAGAACTGCGAGGACCTTTCCAAAGCCGTCTCCCTGATCGATGAGCTTGACCAATATACCTTCTGCCCGGAATACAGCTCTGTCTCCGAGGTGGCGGAGGGGCAGCTTCACCTAATCCTTGGCGAGCGGGAAGCCGGGATGATCCTCCCCCACCTGGACCTGAACGGCTATGGGAAGGATTTGATCCAATACCTCGGCGGGGCGGTGACTCCCTACGGATTCCTTGAAAAGAGGGATAACGCTCCGACGATCTCAGAAGAAAACCAGCCCCAGAGGGGCGGAATGGAGATGATGTAATGCGTGAGGAATTCCGCTATATGGCGGAGCTTCCCGGCACGCCGCCGGAGCAGGCGTGGGTCCGGGAGTACCTGGAAACCCTGAGCGAATGGGAGGGCGTCGTTCTCGCGGCGTCTGTGTCGCGCCGTCTGCCCGCCAGCGCGGAGGACGCGGTTAATCACCTGCTCTCCCTGTGCGGAGGTTCCGTATACCTCTCAGCGGACAATTACAAGGGACTGGGGGAACGATGGCTCCGCGCCGCGGAGAAGCATCTTCCGGACGACGTGCTGGAGTACATTGACCTGAGCGCGATGGGGATGCGGTTTGCTGGGGACCATCCAGGCTATTTCGTGGAAAACCACTATGCCGTCTGCCCGCCGGAGGATGCCATGACGGCTTACCAGGGGCGGGACTCCCCCCTGCCGGAGGATAACGGCTGGAGCCTTAAACTCAAGCTGGCCTCCGCTGCCGCACCGGAGGGCGTGTGGCTGCGGCTGCCGGATTATCAGAGCATTGATCAGGAAGACGGTTCTGACGGAGAAATCGCCGCGGCGAAGGATGCTCTGGGGGTTCAGAGCCTGGACGAGTGTACCCTGTTGGAGGCCCGGTGCGTTCTCCCGGAGGCGGGCGCTGTCCAAAATCAGTACGACAGCATCGAGGACCTTGTTCGAGATGGAAACAACCTGGGGTTCATCCTGGACGAGCGGGGCCAGGGCGCGGCGCACTGGCTGGAGCGGTTCGCCGCCGCGCTGGAATATGAGAGCTGCCATACCCTCCGCTTCGCGCTGGATATCTCCCAGAATCTTGACTGCTATGAGTGGGTATCCTGCGAAGATCTAAAGGAGTTCGCGGCAAACCACCTGCGCTCCTGCGGCGTGTCGGAGGAGCTGATCACCTCCGGGGCCATATGCATGAAAAGCTACGCGGAGGACCTGCTGGAAACCTCGGGGTATATGCTGACCGGCGATGAGAGCGCCTATGTCACCCGGAATACCCGGACATTCTCCTACAACTACAGCATGGAGGCGGAGATACCGGCAACGCCCGAAAGCGTCCCCGCTCAGAAAAGAAGCGCTTTGCCGGAAAATATCCTGAGCGCTTTCCCCCAGCTGTGTGAACTCGCCGACGTTGCCAGCCCGGAGGAGGCCGCCAGCGCCAACGCGGCGATTCGGGAGGCGCTTGCCAGTCAGGGTCCGGACGGGCTCCGGCAGCTTCAGGCAGTCATGGAGTACGAGGAGTGTGACTCTCTGGAGGACGCGGCGGCAATCGCGACCCACCTGAACTGCTACAGCTTTGTCGACATCCACGACTTTTGTGAAGTCACAAAGGCGGAGCTGCTGTCGAAGGGCGTGGATGAAAGGGCGCTGTGCTGCTTCGACTATGAAACCTACGCGGCGCTCACCCATGATTTCGGTTTCATCCACACCTCCGACGCCGCCGGCGTCTACCTCTGTAGGACGGACAATTCCTTTCAATTGCCGAAATGGCAGGAACAGGACGAAATGCAGGGTCCCACCATGTAAATAAGCAAACGCCCGGAAGGCGTTTGCTCACCGAAACTCAAACAGTTTGCTGGGCGGGATCTCCAGCGCCTCGGCAATGTCCAGCAGCGCAATCACGCTGGGCAGCGTCTTCGCCGTCTCCACCTGCTGGATATGGTTTTTGCTGTAGGAGGTCAGCTCCGCCAGCCGCTGCTGAGTGTAACCCTTCTGCTTCCGGTAGTAAAGGATGTTCAGACCGATCCTGGCCAGCGTCTCCTGATGCCTGTTGTCCATAATTCCGCGCCCCTTTCTCAAGGATATTGTACCGAAAAGAAGGTGGAAAATAGACAAGCTATTTCAAAGATAAAACATAGTATTATCTTGTTTTTTAATGGCACATGCTGTATTATACCGTCAGAGGGAGGGATACCGGCATGATGAGCAATGACTTCGAGGAAGCGTTCAGTAACTTCCTGGAGCGCAAAGAATACGACGAAGCGGAGAGCGCGCTGTTCTCCATGGTCCGTATCGCCTTCCTGGCGGGCTGGAAAGCCGCCGGCGGGGAGCCTCCCACGCCCCAGAAGCTGTTTGAGCTGATTCGCTGCGGGACCATCGATCCGCGCGTGGGCAAGCCAGACCCTCCAACTGAATCAAAATAACGAATAGGGGCCGTTTTTCCGAAAGGGACAAACGGCCCCTTCTTTTTTTGCGCTCTTTTTCGGGAAAGCGGCCCCGGAAAGGACAGGAAATGAAAGAGGAACAACTGACCGCCTATCTGAAAGGAGCGTATAAAGGCAGGCGGAACACCATCAAGAGCGCGGAACTGGAGCGGGTTCTGCACATGAGCGGCACGGATCTCAGGAAGCTGGTGAATAAGCTCCGGCGGAAGTCCGTCCCCATTTGCAGCGGCAGGGACGGCTATTTCTACGCCAAGACCGCCGGCGACATTGTCCGCACGATCCTCGCCCTCCGCGTCATGATCAAGGGCCTCCAGGCCGCCGTGGACGGACTGCTGGCGGCGCTGGACAAGTTTGGTGAAATGCCGCCGGACGAGGAAGGCGGTGAGGATACGGTGTGAAAGCGCCTTTCCCCTGGATCGGCGGAAAGGGAAAGCTGCTCTGGCTCATCCACAAACTCTTCCCGTCCAAAATAAAATGCTTCGTGGATGTGTTCGGCGGCAGCGGCACCGTCCTTCTGTCCAGGCCATTAAAAAAGGGCTGCGTTGAGATCTACAACGACTTCAACAGCAACCTGACAAACCTCTTCTTCTGCATCAAAAAGCGCCCCCTCGCCCTCATCCGGGAACTGGGCTTTCTCCCTCTGAATTCACGGGACGGCTTTCGCGTCCTGCTGAAATTCTTTCAGAAGGAGGAGTTCACCGACGAGTACCTGCAAGAGAACCTGGAGCTTGCGAAGGTCTACCTGGACCCCCTCCAATACGAGGAGCTTCGCGCCCTGCTTTTGGAACAGGCTTCTCTCGGCGATGTGGTCCGCGCCGCCAATTACTATAAACTGATCCGCTACAGCTACAACAGCAACACCACCGCCTTCGGAGGCCGACCCTGCGACATCCGGCAGTTCTTCCACCTCATCTGGGACTGCTCCCGGCGTTTTGCCAAAGTGGTGGTGGAGAACCGGGACTTCCAGACACTCATCCAGCAGTATGACGGAGAGGGCGTTGCCTTCTATTGCGATCCCCCCTACTACCAGGCGGAGGGCTGCTACGCGGTGGAATTCACCATGCGGGACCACGCCAGGCTCCATGGGGTGCTGCGGAACTGCAAGGGCTTCGTCATGGTGTCCTATAACAACTGCCGGTTCATCCGGAAGCTGTATCAGGACTTTTACATCTACAGCACGGACCGGCCCAACAGCATGTCCCACACCACCGGCAGTCGGTATGAGGAGCTGATCCTCACCAACTACGACCCCGAGAAACACCGAGGCGCCGCCCAGATGTCCCTGTTTGAGACGGAGGGCGGCGAACAGCCGGAACAGACATACCGCCTGATTCATAAACCCAAGGCAGAGCTTTGGGCAGTCAATAACGCGAAACGCTAAACAATTTTATGGAGGAATCTCATATGAAACTCACCTTGGAAATCACCAAAAAAGGTCTTCGCATCCGCAAGGAGATTTTGAATGCCAGCGGCTTTCACCGGGAGACGGCGCTGGACGTCCGCGGCATGGAACAGGCCGTCGTCGTCATGAAAAAAGAGATGACGGCCATGGAGCTGGTAAACGCCATCCACAGCCTGAAGGATCTGGCGTCGGACCTGCTGGTCCACCTGGCGAAGATCTGCGGTCCCTGCGAGCACTGCAAGGACGGCTGCCCCTATGAGGACGATGAGACGCGCATCCATTTGCCCGACGATGTTCTGGAGCAAGCCGGGCTTCCCAGGAAGGCGCGTCTGGATATGCGGATCGGGGACCGGGAGGTGATCCTCTCTGAAGCGGAGAGCTTCGACCTGCGGGACGTATCCCCGGAGATGAAGGAGTTGTTCCAGCAGACCAACATCTGCCTGGGCGAGCTGGACGGGCTCCTGGCGGGAGGGAGCGTCATCTATGGCGGCTGAGTTCCCTTATCTATATCCCTTCTCCCGAGCGGAGGCCCACCGCCGCGGGGAAACCCAGATGCATATGGACAGTTTCTATGAAAATGTCAAATGCGCGCGGGCCATTGAGAAGGCCATCCGGGAGCATTTTGATGAAACGAGTGAAGCGCTGGCAGACGGCTGCGCCCGGTCCATTTTGGAAGCCTACGGCTTTAAGCGGGTGTGGTTCGTCCTTTCCAATTCTTTGAGAGAAATGGGCCGGCCCCGTCTGATCAGCGACGATATCCGGCAGTGGGGACAGAGGCCCTATGTGCCTCCGGATGGAAAATTCAACCGCTATTTTGCGGCCGACACCGCCGCCGGGCTGCTGGAGTCCTTCATCCGCCAGACCAGGGACGCCTACCAGGCCCTCGGGATGTTTGGCCCGGAGCATTGTGTCAGCGGCGATGATCTGGATTATGAGGGGAAGGTGCTGGTACTGAGTCCCGGTACGCTGCGGGAGAGCCACTGGAATCCCCGCGAGCAGTTGTGGCTGGGAGAAGGCGGTTTTGGGTGCTCTCCCGACGCCAGAGGCCAGGCGGTCTACGCCGTCTGTCTGGGCGACGGAGAGGAGACGCGCTGGAACCGCTGTGATTTCACCGGCGTTCTGGACGAGCGATTTCTGCCGGACTGGGCGGCGGAAAAGCTGGCGGAGCTTCAGAGCCCCCAGCAACAACAGCCGGAGACTCCCTCCGGCGGAATGGAGATGACATAACGCGATGAGAACCGAATATTCCCCTCTTGACCGACGGTCCAGGGCAGACGCCCGCCGCGCCGGCGAGTCGCAAAAATGGGAGGCAAGCCTCCGTCTCAACGTCCGATGCGCGAAAGCCATTGAACATGCCATCGAATGCCATAGTGCGGGCGGTGTGCTGGAAAGCGGCGCGGCGGAAGAAATCCTGGAGCGGTATGGCTTTGCGCGGGTCAGCTTCGTCCTGGCCGGTTCTCTGAACCGGCACATTCGGAATATCTCCGACAAGGTCTCCGATTGGAGCATGTCGGTCAAGGTTCCCTATGACCCGAAGTACACCTCCCAATTCATGATCCACGCGAACGATCCCCTGCTGGACGCGTTTGTCAGGCAGGTCTGGGAGGCCCGGCAGAAGCTGGGCCTGTATGGCATGGAGCATTGCGCCGGGGAATGGGGCTGTGAGGACTATCAGGACAGGGTGCTGCTGCTGAACGCGGACGGTACAGACCGGAACCTGACGTCCCTAAAGGAGCAGCTCTGGTATGCCGCGGACGGTCTTGGGTGCCGTCCTGAGAACTGTGGCTGCTCCATCCGGGCCGTCCGCCTTGCCGACGGCGGGACGGAAATACTGGACCGCGGTGATTTTGCCGGCGTGCTGGATGAGCGGTATCTTCCGGACTGGGCAGCGGAAAAGCTGGCGGAGCTTCGGACGCCCCAGCATCAACAGCCGGAGGCTCCCTCCGGCGGAATGGAGATGACATAACGACATGAAGCTCTCGTTTTACACCATCGACGACCTGCGGCTCGGGCCCAACCTCTGGACCGAAAGCCGCTTTGACGCCGTGCAGGACGCCTTGGCCCATTATCGGAGCCTTCCGAACGAAACGGCGAAGGAACTGGGCCTTATGAATGAGGGGCGGAAGCTGCCCCTGATCCGCCGCACCGCCATGTTTCCCAACGAAACGCCCGGTGAGGATGCCCTCGTCACGGGCCGGCTGACTCAGCCGCCCTGGCGCGGCACCCTGGAGGTCCTGACCGCCGCCCGGAAATGCGTCTCCGCCCTGAAGGTCCGCTACTGCCTGGACCGTGGCCGTCTGGTGCCCAAGCCCGCGGAGCTGCCCGAGGAGCTGCGGCAGAGCGGCTTCGGCCCGCCGGTCGTCCGCCGGGTCTACATCGCCACCGCCGGATGGCTCACCCCCGCTGAACTGAAGCGCCGCTTTCCCGAGGAACGCGGCGCTTCTTCCTGCCCTCTGGTCCTGAAATACCTGACAGACGTCCACCTGGACGACGGCCCCAGGACCATGGAGCTGTCCCACTGGGATCTGCGGCGATTGGAAGCCCGGGCCGGGTCCTTCGCCGCTTCCAAATAAAAATTGAAGGAGAAATCACTATGGCTAAGAAAACCGCGCCTACCCCCGCGCCCGCCCCTGAGCAGGAACCCGCTGCCCTGGAGATGGATGTGAGAATCTACTCCATCAACACCAGCGGCAATGTCCTGGCCAACGCTTCCGTCACCCTGGGCGGCTGCTTCGCCGTCCGCAATCTGCGGATCGTCAACAGCTCCAAGGGGCCCTTTGTCTCTATGCCCAGTTATAGAACCAGCGAGGGTCCCAAGGACGTCTGCTTCCCCTGCACCAAGGAGTTCCGCCAGCGGTTTCAGGATACGGTGCTGAACGCCTACCGGCAGGAGCTGGCCCAGCTCCATGAACCCCGAAGCTATGAGCGGCCCCGCCAGCGGGAAAAGTCCGGCTTCGAGGAGCGCGCCGCTCCCGGCCCCACCGAGACGCGGGAGGAGGCTCCTCCCTCCGGGCCCGAAGAGGCTCCCGAGGAAAGCGGCCCCGCCCTTGGCGGCATGACCATGCAGTAGTCCCCGCTCACAAGCCCCGTGCGGGCTGTGAAATATATGAAATAGGAGGATTCCAACCCATGAAACGCGTCTTATCCCTGCTCATGACCGCGATGATCCTGTCGCTGGTCTGCATCCCCTCCGCCCTGGCGGCGGACACTTCCTCGGTCTGTTACCCCACCTCGGTCACCCGGAGCGAGGACGGCACGGAGATCCGAAAGGTCTACGATCTCGGCCCCGAGGAGGACCCGGCGGGCATCTCCCGCTCCGACTTCCAGCAGGACGGCGTCCGGTACACCCTGGTGGACCTTTTGAAGCAGGAGCTCCCGGAGAACGAGAGCCGCCAGCACGTGGAGACCGTCACCCTGGAGAGCAAGAACAAGGACATGGCCTCCGTGCTGGAGCTTCTGCCCCAGCAGCGGGAGTTCGTCACCGACGACGGCCTCTCCGGCACCCTCACCCTCCAGCTGGATACCGTCCAGGTGGACGTCTCCGGCTATGGCAGCTCCACCAGGGCGGTCAACGTCACCCGGTCCTATCCCAACCTCGCGGGACAGGACACCTCGTACATCCCCAAGACCATCCAGGACGGAGGCCGGACCCTGACCCTCCAGGACATCAGCTGGCAGACGGACAACACCGCCAGCCTGGACGGTTATGCCATGGGCGACCGCTTTACCGCCGTGGCCACCTACAGCGGCTCGGCGACGAGCAGCTACGTCAAGGGCTACACAGTCACCGCCAACTACGCCGGGACCGTCAGCCGGATCGCGCTGAACAAGACCCGGTATGTGGCCATCTTTGAGGGGGACGGCCCCACCGTGGACATCATCCCCACGGAGGCGGAGCCTGGTTCCGGGTTCCAATTCCATTGGGCGTACCTGCTGGTCCCCCTGGGCGTGATCGCCCTGGCGGGCGGCGGCATGGGGACCGCCCTGTTCCTGAAGCGGCGGCATGAATCCGGAGAGGAGGAAGCGTAATGAAGAAGTTCCTGATCTTATCTGTCCTCACGGCGCTGACCCTGACGGCCCATGCCGGGGCGCTGGAATACACCATGGAGGCTCCCGACGGCCCCAACTATGGAAAGGCGACCTCCATCGAGGTCGTCCATACCCGCGACAACGGCGAGCGGAAAAACGCCGACATCAGTAAAAACGCCGCCCTCATCCCGCCCGGCTTTGGAACGCCCACGGCGGACCTGCCCGGCAGCGGCGAGTACCTCACCCCTAATCTGGCCCCGGAGGCCAAGGCCGGGACCGGGACTGTGATCAACGGCAGCCTGTCCGCGGCCACGGTGCTGCCGCCCTCCAGCGGGAGCGCCGTGTTCGCACCTTCCGGCGGCGGAACGGCTGTCCCGCCCTCCTCCGGCAGCGGCGTATATCAGCCCGGCTCCTCCAGCCTGACCACCACGACCAGGCCCACGGCGACGGACGCCTCCACCTTCACGGAAGTGACGGATGACCTCTACTATAAGGGCGGGCATCTGGGCAGGCTGGAGATTCCGGTCCTGGACCTCAGCGTCAAAATCTACGAGGGCACCGGCAGCTCCACCCTTGCCAAAGGCGTCGGGCATTTTGAGGACACTTCCATCTGGGGGAGCAACGTCTGCCTCGCCGCCCACAACCGGGGAGCCAACAACTACTTCGGCAAGATCCACACCCTGGACGCCGGGGACCGGATCACTCTCACCACCAAGCTGGGGACGAAGACCTACGAGGTCACCACCGTCTCCAAGGTCAGCGAGACGGACCGGAGCGGCCTGGAGGAAACCGGCGAGAGCTGCCTCACCCTGTACACCTGCGTCCGGGACCAGCGGGACCTCCGCTATTGCGTCCGGGCCATCGAGGTATCCAGCCATGACCCAGCGTAGCGGTCATGGCTGGAAAAGGAGGAGCAAGGGAGTGGACGCAGTCTTCGCCGCCAGGCGGAGACGGAGTTTAGCGGACTTTGCGACGACGTTGTATAAAATGCTTCGGTTTTCCACTTCTATTTCTCTCCGCTCTCCCTTTGTTTCAATAGCTATTCACCATGCTTTCGGGTATGATGTGGCTGAACACCGGGAGGGACCGGCATGACGGTCCTGGAGTTTATCCGCCAGCATCCCGCCCAGGCGGTGGATGTGATCTCATCCGAGGGCTGCGACCATGTGACGCCGAAGCGATCCATGGCCCTGGCCCGGGACCGGCCCGAGGACCTGGGAGTCCTGGACTGGACCGTCGGCCACTCCAGCTTCTCCGCCGGAGCCTGGCACGTATTGGCGATAGCTCCCGCCTTGGAGCAAGGCCCTGAACTGACGCTTGCCATGGCCTGACCCTCCCGGAATATTTGAAGGAGGAACGCAGAGATGAGGAAAAAGGATATTGGCATGGCACTCGCCTGTATGGCACTGGGGGTCGTTCTGTGCGGAACGGCTGTCCCGGCAAGAGCGGTGGAGCCTCCCTCCAGTGAGGCCGTCCAGGCATCCGCGCTCAGGGTCAGCAGCTATAAGGGCGGCGCCCTTTCGGTCGGGGACCGGAGCATGGTAGTGGTCAGCCCTTACGGGACAAATGTCACCGCCATGTCTTCCAATCCCGGCGTGATTGCCTTGGAGCAGGTCGGCGGCTTCTATGTCATGGTGGTGAAATCCGCTGGGACCGCCGTGGTCAGTATCACAGATGACGCCGGGAACACGGCAAGCATGACCATGACCGCCGGTGGAGTGGAATCGTCCCCCACCCCGCCTCCGGCAGAAAGCTCCTGCCCCGCGCAAGCCCCGGAGAGCAGCGGTCCGGTCGTCAACAGCGAGTGGTCCCATAACCCGGACGCGGACCTGACCGCCAACATGGAAATCCGGCAGGAAATGGTGCGGCTCATCAATCAGGTCCGCCAGGAACACGGCCTTGCGGAACTGCCCGCCGATGACCGGCTGATGAACGCCACCCAGGACGTCTCCACCCAGCACTTCAAGGAGCACACGCGGTATGAGCGGGAGGCTGTGATCGCCTACGGCTGGCTGTATGGCGGATGCCATAACCTCACCTGCTTCAACATGGCGTCGACCGGGGATATCGCCCAGAGGGCGGTCGCGAATTGGGTGAACTCCCCCGGGCACCTGCGCTCCATGCTGAGGGAGGACGTGACCTGTATCGGCGTGGGCGTGACCATTGAGAACGATACCGCTTACTGCCATATGTTCGCCGGGGACCCGACGGGACACGGCATCCTCTAAGCTCAAACAAATCCATAACCCATGGGAAAGACCTTTCAGTGAAAACTGGAAGGTCTTTTTTTCTTGAAAAATCAAATAAGGAGTTACTTTTATGGAAAGAATGCGACACCATTTGCGGACCCGCCTGACGGCGCTGCTGCTGGCGCTGGTCTGCGTCCTCGGCCTGTTCCCCACCACCGCTTTCGCGGCCGCGGACACCATCAAGCTCAAGGAGTTCGGCATGTCCGGCATCGCCTATCAGTCCAAGGCGCTGGGCAGATGCACCCTGCATCAGATGTATTATGAGAACGGCTCGGCGACCACCGTCGGCTTCTGTGGTACTAAGGGAGCCGGAATGGGCAGCAGCCTGAAGGGCCAGACCTGGGGCAACAAATCCGAGATCTCGGATTCCACCGTGAAGGTCATGATGGCGTACTACTATGCCCACTCCACCGGCGTCTTCACCGACCAAGCCCATGCCCTCGGCGTGGACGATGTCTGGGGTCCTGAATATACATGGTATATGAACGCCTGGGTCCAGGCTTGTATCTGGCGTTACCAGCAGGGCAGCATGGGCGACCCTGTGACCGCCTGCGCCGAAGAGCTGATGGCGGTGTATAACTCTCTGGAGGGCACTCATTACACCAGCATCGATGAGGAACTGGACGGCCGGAGTTTCCGCGACCGCACGCAGTTTATTCTCGACGGCGGCTCCGGTCTGTGGGGCGACTGCAAGGTCTATCTGTACAGCTTCACCGGCGCCGGTTCCGAGGCCCATCCGGCCAGCTCCGTGCAGAAGGTAATCCTGGGCGAACTGACGCCGACCACCACGACCCATGAGGATTATTCCCTGATCGTAAAGAAGGTGGACGCCACCAATCCCAGCAAGGGCCTCGCCGGGGCGGGGTTCCACATCCAGTCGGAAAACGGCTCTTTTTCCAAGGACGTCGTGACCGGGCCGGACGGGACCTACAAGCAGGACCAGCTCGACCCCGGTACTTACGCCGTGACGGAAACAGCGCCTCCTCCGGGCGGATACGAGATCGACAACCCCGGTCCGCAGTATGTGGTTCTCCCCGGCAACGGAAACAACACGGTCACTGTAACGTTCATGGATTCTCCTCCTTCCGGCGGCGAGGGTACGATCCGGAAAGTGGACGCGGACGATCCCACCAAGGGCCTCGCCGGAGCGGTGATCAAGATCACCGGCGTGGACAACAGCTTTACCGGGACCTATGTCACCGGAGAGGGTGGATATCTGACCGACGTGCCTTGGGATACGATGCCCATTGGCAGCTATGTCGCGGAAGAAGTCACCCCGCCCTCCGGCTACACGAAAAGCCCCGACCAGAGCAAGGTCAAGCAGACCTTTGTTTGGGACGGCAAAACAGACGTGTCCTTAATTTTCGAGAACGACGCCAAGGTGAAGGTCAAGCTCATCAAACTGGATAATTCCAACAATCCCCTCCCCGGCGCTGTTTTTAATATCTTGCGGGACGGCCAAATTGTTGGTACCGAGGCCACCAAGGAGGACGGCTCCATCACGGTTACGGACGTGGAAGAGGGGATGTACGCCTTCGTCGAGGTGTCCGCGCCGTCTCCTTGGGCCAAACTGGACGAGCCTGTGTTTGCGCACATCGATCAGGCCACCATCAACGGAGGCGGCACCGTCACCGTCACAGCGGCGGATAAACGCCTCCCGAACTTGACCATCCTGAAACGGGACGCGCAGACTGGCGATGTCGTGGCAAACGCCCACTTTGAAATCCGTGGTATTCATTATGGGTTCCATGACGACGTGACCACAGGGCCGGACGGCAAAGCGGTCCTTACCGCTATCCCCTCGGACAGTTATGAGGTGACTGAAAAGTCCGTCCCGGACCCGTGGGTCGTTGGCGACGAACCTACTCAAACGATTTGGCTGGGCGCCGGCGACGACCAGCAGCTCGTCTTCGACAACCTCAAGCAGCCTCTTTTGCGGATCGCCAAGGTCGAAAAGGGAACGTCCCCCGCTGTCTACATCCCCAACACGAATTTCCTGATTGAAGCCATTGACAGCGATTACCGACACGACGTGACCACAGGCCCCGATGGAACCGTAGAGCTGCGGGTGGCTCCCGGCTCTTACAAAATCACAGAGCGCTCCGTCCCGGAGCCGTACTACATCAGCGACACACCTTCCCAGACCGTCAGCCTTAACGCGGGTGACGAGAAAGAGGTCCTCTTTGAAAACCAGAAGAAGCCCCTGCTCACCCTCAAGAAAATTGACGCGGACAGCCAGGCCCCGATCCCCAAAACGGTCCTGACCGTCAAGGCCCTGGACGGCGCGTATCAGGATGATTGGACCACCGGGCCGGACGGCACCGTCTCCCTGCGGGTGGAACCCGGCACCTATGAAATCACAGAAAAGTCCGTGCCCTCGCCGTACTACCTCCCGGATAAGGATGCCGACCGCACTCAGACCATCACCCTCAGCGCGGGTGATGAGAAAACCGTGGTCTTCCGCAACCGCAAAGCCCCGGAATTGACCATCTTCAAGGAAAATTCCATCACAGGCGAGCCGATTGAGCACGCGAAATTCCACGTGGTTTACACCAGCAACGGCGAGGCCGCGGAGGCCCCCGCCACCATCGACTACGGCGAGGTGTTCACCGACGCGCGAGGCGAAATCCGGGTCCACGAGCTGGGCAAGCGGCTGTACCCCGGTGAATTTACCATCACCGAGGTAGAACCGGCGGACGGATTCCAGCTCAAAGAACCGTTGACCCAGACGGTCATCATCCACGGAAACGAGAGTAAAACGGTCCGTTTCCAAAATACGCCCCTCTCGGCACTCGTGGTCTGGAAATATGATTCCGTCACTGGCGAGCCGGTTGAGGGCGCTATTTTCCAGGTAAAGTACATGTCCGGCACCAGCGGAACCGGCGGCACGGTCATTGGCACCTACAAGACCGGCCCCGGAGGCAGCTTCACCATCAACCGCCTGAAGGCGGGCGCTTACACCGTGGAAGAGCTGGCCAGCGACGGCGATCATGTCATGGACACCGCGCCCCAGACGGCCTATATCTCCGGCAAGGAGCAGGACGTGGTGCAGCTCTACTTCGGCAATAGTCCCAAGGGCTCCCTCCTGGTGAAGAAGATCGACGCGAGTACCCACGAGCCTTTAAGTGACTGCGAGTTTTTTATCACGGATAGCCACGGGACCATGATTGGCGACGCCAACGGCAAGTTCGTTACCGACAGCGCCGGAACCATCCTGATTTCCAATATCGACCCCGGCACGACGCTGGTGGTGCGTGAAACCAAGGCAAAGGAAAATTACATCCTGGATGATGTGCCTCAGACCGCCACCATCAAGGCGGGCCAGACAGTGAGCCTGGAGTTCCGCAACCAGCCCAAGGGGTCCGTCACGCTCTACAAGTTCAGCAGTTTGGACCGCCGGACTCCCTTGGAGGGCGTTGGCTTCAAGATCACCTTTGCCAACGGAAAAGTTGTGGACAACATCGGCGGCAAGCTGTCCTCCAATGGAATCTACTATACCGATTCCGAGGGTCAGATCAACATTTCCGGGGTCACTGGCACACTGGTGTTCACGGAAATTTCCACGATCCCCGGCTACCTCATCGACGAGAACCGCAAGAGCCAGACCATTGTGGTGAATCCCGATGACCACCAGAGCGTTTATTTTTACAACCAGCCTGTGGGAAATCTCGTCATCAAAAAGATGTCGTCCACCACGAAGGAGCCTTTGAGCGACGTGGTGATCCACGTCACCCGGACGGACGGCACCGTGGTAGGCGCGTCCAACGGCGAGTTCCGTACCGACGAGGCGGGGTTCATCAAAATCCCCGTGGAACCCGGCAGCTATATCGTGCAGGAGGTAAAAAGCAAGCCCGGATTCCTGCTGGACGACACCCCTAAGACCATTGAGGTCAAGGGACCCGGCACCTATAATATCGAGCTGTATAATCAGCCCCTGGGGTCCCTGGTGATCCACAAGTACAGCAGCCTGGACCGCAAGACGCCGCTGGCGGGCGTACAGTTCAAGGTCAGCTACGCCCCCGGCTGCGTCGTGGACGACGAAAACGGGAAACTCTCCAGCAACGGCATCTATTACACGGACGCCAACGGCCAAATTTCCATCAGCGGCATTGTGGGCACAGTGGTCGTCACCGAACAGGCCACAATCCCCGGCTACACCATTGACCCGGAAACCAGGAGCCAGACGGTGGTGGTGAATCCCGACGACGTTCAGAACCTCTATTTTTACAATTCGCCCAAGAATACGCTGATTATCGAAAAGTACATCGAGGAGGAGGGCAGCGAGCACAAGCCCCTGAAAGGCGTGACCTTCCTCGTCACGGACAGCAGCGGCGCGGTAGTCGGCAACAGCAACGGCGAGTTCGTGAGCGGTGAGGATGGCCGGGTGGTGATTGCCGGGGTGGAGCCGGGGTCCACCATTTCCGTGCGGGAGATCAAGGTGCCCGACGGCGTGGTGCTGGACGGCATCCCCAAGACCATCAAAATCAGCGACGACGGAGCCAATATTCTCCGCTTCTACAACAAAAAGACGGGCTATCTCGTGGTCCGCAAACTGGATAAGATCACGAAGGAGCCTTTGAGCAACGTCGAATTTGAATTGACGTACGCGGAGGGCGGCTATGTGGACGACGCTCATGGCCACTTGTCCAGCAAGGGCCTGTACACCACCAATGCCAATGGGGAGATTCGTGTCCCCGTGGTGGGCACGGTGGTAGTCAAAGAAGTTAAGACCCTCCCAACCCACATCATCGACGAGGCCACCCGTATCCAGACCGTCACCGTCAACCCGGCAGATACGCAGACTTTGGTGGTGTATAACGAACCCCTCTGCTCGTTGACGCTCACGAAAAAGGACGCGATTACCGGAAAGCCCGTGCCCAATACGGAGTTTATTTTGAAGGACGGCGATGGGAACCTCATTGGCCGCTACACCACCGGGGCCGATGGGACCGTGACCGTGACGGGCCTTATTCCCAATTCGACGGTGGTCGTGGTGGAATCCAGGGTGCCCTCCAATTATGTCCTTGACCCCACGCCCCATGTCATCACGGTCCGCAACGGCAGCAACAGCAGCACGATCACCGGCTCTGCCAGCGGTGGAACTTCCAACGGAGGAAATTCCTCTGCGGGAGGAACCGGCAGCGGCGGAAACAATGTAGTCGTGGAGAATGTCCCGAAGGTCACCCTCACTATCGAGAAGTATCTGAAAACCGAGAGCGGCGAGAAGCCGCTGAAGGGGGTAACGTTCCTCGTTACGGACCAGACCGGCGCTGTGATCGGCAGCAGCAACGGTGAGTTTACCTCCGACGAAAATGGCCGGATCGTGATTCCCAACCTGGAGCCGGGAACCACGGTTACCGCAAAGGAAATTTCCGTACCGGAGGGCGTGGTCCTGGACAGCAGTCCCAAGAGCATTCTCATCAAAGCGGGTGAGCAGGGCCAGACGCTCCGGGTGGTCAATCAGGCAACGGGATACCTCGTGATCAAGAAACTGGATAAGCTGACCTCCCAGCCCTTGGCAGGTGTGCAGTTCAAATTGAGTTATGCCTCCGGCGAGTTCGTGGACGACGCCAACGGGCACCTCTCCTCTCTTGGCCTGTACACTACGGATGCCGCTGGTGAGATTCGGGTCCCCGTCGTGGGAACCGTGGTCGTCGAGGAAGTCAAAACATTGCCCAATTACACCATTGACCCCGGCACGAAGCGGCAGGTGGTCACGGTCAATCCTGCCGATACCCAGACACTCACCGTGTACAACACCCCTGGTACGACTCTCACGATCCAGAAGCTGGTGACGGGCACCAAGGACCAGCCCCTGGCCAACGTCGAGTTCCTCATCACCGACAGTAGCGGCGCTTACATCGGTCCCAACAAGGGCGTCTACAAAACGGACGAGTTCGGGCGCATTGTCCTCTCCGATTTGAAGCCCGGCACGGTCATTACCGCAAAAGAAACCGCCACAGTGGATGGCTTCGTTTTGGATGGTACTCCCAAGAGCATTGAGATCAAGGAGGGTGAGGGCCAAACCCTGACCTTCTACAATGCCCCCGTGGGTGGTTTGGAGCTGATCAAGGTCAATGAGGCGGACAAAACCCAGCGCATCCCGAATGTGAAGTTCGAGATTCGGAAGATGGACGGCGCTCTGGTGGAAACCGTCACCACGGATTCCACAGGCCGGGTACACGTTGACCTGGACGCCGGAGACTTCTACGCCGTAGAAATCGAGGCCGCAAAGGGCTTCAAGATCGACGAAACCCCGCAGTATTTCACCATCAAGGACGGCGAAACCACGACCCTGACCGTGACCAACAAGGCTTTCTCGGGCATTTTGATTCATAAGGTCGATTCCGTCACCAAGAAGGGAATCTATGGGGTTTCCTTCCTGCTCTACGACAGCACCAACACCCCCGTGGGCCAGTACACCTCGGATAACTCTGGATATGTGTACATCGAAGGCATCACCACAGCGGGCCGCTACTACCTGCGGGAATTGGAAAATGAAGGATACATCACGGACACTCAGATGAAAACCGTCTATGTGAAGCCCGGCGAAACCACCCTCGTCGAGTGGGAGAACACCGCCATCACCGGGCAGATCCAGATCACCAAGACCTCCGAGGATTACAACTCCATGAACGGCTGGCCCGC
Organism: uncultured Oscillibacter sp.; assembly: GCA_910585165.1. Lineage (GTDB taxonomy): Bacteria > Bacillota > Clostridia > Oscillospirales > Oscillospiraceae > Oscillibacter. Next base: position 31,077 of record CAJUBX010000008.1, read on the forward strand.
CGGTACTCCCATCCCCGGCACCGTCTTCGAGATCTATGACAAGGCCAACAACCTGGTGGATACCATCCGCTCGGACAAGAACGGCCTCGCCAGCTCCCGTCCCCTGCCTTTGGGCCGCTACAAAGTGGTGGAATCCCAGAGCGCGGAATTTTACGGCCTGGACAAGACGCCCATGGAGGCGGAGATTGAGTTCTCCGGCCAGATCGTGCGCCTGGCCATGACCAACAAAGCCCTGTACACCAACGTCTCCATCAACAAGCGGGGCTACGCCCAGGTTATGCCCGGACAGGCCATCCGCTATGACTTCACCGGCATCGCCAACAACTCCACCACCGCGCTCTCCTCCTTCTACTGGAGGGACACCCTGCCCTCCGACCTGCGGCTGGATAAGATCGTCACCGGCACCTACAACGTGCAGGGGAACTACAAGATCGTCTACAAGACGAATCTCAGCGGCGAAACCTACCGGGTCATTAACGACAATGTCAGTACCACGAAGAACTCCGTCGTGGCGGCGTCTCCCGCGGCGCTGGGCCTGGCCTCCGGCGAGTATGTCACGGAGGTCATGTTCGTCTTCGGCGTCGTGCCCTCCAACTTCCGGCAGGTGGAGGCGCCCCAAATCCACTGCAATGTGATCTCCTGGATCAAGGGCGGCGCCCAGTTTGTCAACCAGGCGGATGTGGGCGGCGTATACAACGGCCAGTGGATCATGGCCACGGACCGCTGGGTGACCACCGTCTACAAGCCCGTGAAGCCCTCCAAGCCCCTGCCCCGCACTGGTTACTAAACGTGAACATGGAGAGCCGTCCGTCCGGGCGGCTCTCCCGGCTTTAAGGAAGTACAGAATGATATATTCGGAACATACTCCGCCCAAGCTCATCTCCTCCATTTGGGTGAGCGTGCGGGAGGCGGGCGACAATGGCAGCCCTGACTGCCTGTATGATCAATCCGCCCCTTACGAGCAGGATATCCGCCGTATTTTGAACGGCTTGCCCTCCGACGAGTTTCCCAGTACCGACCTCATGACCTATTTTTCTCTGCCGGATCATCCGGAAATGGAAGCACTGATTCGTTCCAGGGTCCGCGCGGCGCCTTTACGTATCCAGAGTATTGGAAATACGCTGTGCGCCGTAGTGGAGCCGGAACTCTCCGCCCCGCTGGAGGAAGAGGCGCTGATGGTTTTTACCAGTCAGTTGGAATACCAGTTTCAAGAAGGGTGGGGTGCGGAATTCGAAGTGGCAAGTACCATAACCGCGCAGGGCGATGAGGAAGTGTGCGCCAGGCTCTGCCGCGAGGGGATTCGCGTTTTCACTTCGGAAGAATACCTGGAACTAACGCAGCTCGAAACCCCTGGGAATCAGATGAGTATGCAATTTTAATCAAATGGAGGAAAACCAATATGAAATTTAAGAAACTGATCCGTATCTTTGCGATCCTCATGGCGGCATCTCTCTGCTGCGTTCCGGCCCTCGCGGCCGGAGGCGACGTCTCCGGCGCCATCCAGCAGACCTGGACCGCCGCTTCCGGGCAGGTCAAGACCGTGGTGGACACGGTGGTCTTCCCGGCGCTGGATATGATCCTCGCCATCGCCTTCTTCGTCAAGGTGGGCAGCGCCTACTTCGACTACCGCCAGCGGGGCCAGTTTGAGTGGACCCCGCCCGCCATCCTCCTGGTCTGCCTCATCTTCTGCCTCACCGCTCCCTCCTACATCTGGGGCATCATCGGGATGTAACGGAGCGGCAGCGGAAGGAAACGCCATGTGCGGTTACGAAAAAGAATTCCTGGACGCGCTGCGCCGCCGGTCGCTGGAGGCCGTATGCCTGGGCGGGGGGTATTACCTCCGCCTGGGCGGCGGGCTTCTGGCGAAAGCCGCGTTTATCTGCAAGGGCGGTTATGCCGGCGGGCTGCGGCTGACCGTCATAAACCGGGATACCGGCCCTGTTGATTCCGTAGAGATTCATTTTTGGGAACAGCCCAAAAACACGGGAAAGCGGGATCACGTCCGCGAAGAGGACATATCGCTGTGCGTCCATCGCCCGATGCCGGATATGAACGCCCTGGCGGAAAAAGCGCTGGAGTATCTGGAGCTCTTCCAGGATACAAACGACTCCAAAACAATCATCAGGAGGAGGTGAACAACATTTTCATTTGGGACTTTGTCGCCTCCACGGTCATGGACAACCTCATCGACTGGTTTTACGGTCAGGTGGTGGGCTTTCTCGGCAATTTCTTCGCCGAGATGGGGAACATGGGCGTGGAGCTTTTCGACCTGGAATGGGTCCAGGCCATCATCCTCTTTTTCTCCCAGTTGGCCTGGGCTCTCTTCGGCGTCAGCCTGGTGGTTTCGGCCTTCGAGTTCGGCATCGAATACTCCTCCGGCCGTGGAAACCTCCAGCAGACCGCCATCAACGCCCTCAAGGGCTTCATGGCCGTCAGCCTCTTCACCACCGTGCCGGTCCGGCTCTATGCCCTTTCCGTCTCCTTGCAGGGGACCTTCGCCACCGGCCTCACCGGCTACGGAAACAGCATCGGGACCGTGGGCGAGGCGATTATCGCCGACCTCCAGAGCGTGGACAGCCTCACGGATATGGCGGGCCAGACCCTGGACTTCGGCCTGAGCGTCCTCACCAGCCCCTTTATGCTGCTGTTCTGCATCATCCTCATGGCCTACGCCGTGATCAAGGTGTTTTTCAGCAACCTGAAACGGGGCGGCATCCTGCTCATCCAGATCGCCGTGGGCAGCCTCTATATGTTCAGCGTCCCCAGGGGCTACATCGACGGCTTTGTCCAGTGGATCAAGCAGGTCATCGGCCTGTGCCTGACTGCTTTCCTGCAATCCACCATTCTGGTGGCGGGGCTCATGGTCTTCAAGGACCACGCCCTGCTGGGCCTGGGGCTGATGCTCTCCGCCGGAGAGGTCCCCCGCATCGCCGGGACCTTCGGCCTGGACACCACCACCCACGCCAACATCATGAGCGCGGTCTACACCGCCCAGACGGCCATCAACACCACCCGCGGCATTGCTCACGCGGTAGCACCGAAATAAGAACAGGAGAAACAATATGAGGAAACTGATTTATATCGCGTCCCCTCTCTCCGGGGACGTGGAGCGAAACCTGGACTTCGCGCGGCAGGCTTGCCGCTATGCGATCTCTCAGGATGTCACGCCCTTTGCTCCGCACCTTCTCTATACACAGATGCTGGACGACGGCGATCCGGCGGAACGGCAGCTCGGCATCGACATGGGAAACCAGATGCTGGAGATGTGCGAGGAGCTGTGGCTGTGCGGGGACCGGGTCAGCGCCGGGATGGAGGGGGAGCGGAAACTGGCGGAAAGCCTTGGCATCCCCGTCCGGCAGATCAGTACCGAGGAAATTCAATCTATGGATTTCTCCCCCACCCAGGGGATGGTGATGGGATGATACTGACCATGGGAAGTCTCTTCGATGGCATCGGAGGCTTTCCCCTCGCCGCCGTCCGGGCGGGAATCAAACCCCTCTGGGCCAGCGAGATCGAAGCCTTTCCCATCGAAGTGACGAAACACCACTTCCCCTCCATGACTCATATGGGGGACATTACTATGCTGGACGGAGCGAGGCTCCCTCCGGTGGATATCATCTGCGGCGGCAGCCCGTGCCAGGACTGTCTGTGGCCGGAGCGCGCGCCGGTTTGACCGGCTCCCGCTCCGGCCTTTTTATGGAACAAATTCGGATCATCAAGGAGATGAGAGATGAAGACAAACGTCATGGCCGGTCAGGTGTCCTTGTTCGGCCTCGATTCGCCGTATGGGAAAACGTGCCCGGCTGCCTCTCCAGCGGGCGGGACCCGAGGACAGGGCGGAAAACGCCGGGTTCGGACTTCCGGCAGGTCCTCGAGGCGTTCCTCCAGATTGAGGAACCAGCACTTCATGTTCTTGGACCTCCGAAGCGGCGCTGGGAATATTCTGGGGCCATATTGGGAGATCGATCCTCCCTGGCTTGGGTGCGGTGGAACGCTGAATACCTCGGAGTGCCCCAAAGACGCCGTCGAATCTTCCTTGTCTGCGATTTTGCAGGACAGCGTCCCATCCAAATATTATTTGACCAGAAAAGCCTGCCTGGGTATCCTGCGCCGGGCGGAGGAACGGGAGAAGGACCTGCCGGAGCAGTTGGAATTGGCGCTGAAAGCCCAGGCGGGACTTGCGCCGCTGGCGGCTTTGACGTCTGAAACCATCGCCTTTGCCGCCAATCAGCGGGATGAGGTGCGGGATCTCCACGATATAGCCGGGGCCTTGGGCGCACAGCCTGGGATGAAGCAGCAGACCTTTATCGCACAGGACTGTCTCAACCCCTGGGACACCCAGCAGGCGAGGATCTTCACGCCGGAGGGCAAAGCGCCCACGCTGGCCAGCGCCGACGGAGGCGGAGGCCGGAATCCCGCCGGGCTTCTCTTTTCCGCCGGGGTTGTCAGCAAAGGCTCCGGCGACTGCTTTCTGACGCCGGACTGCCACACCGCCCTCAGCGGTGGAGGCGGACAGCCCGGACAGGGGTATCCCTGCATACTGGCCGCCGCGTTCAACGCCGGAGCCGGGTCCGCCGCCGGGACCATCGGCTATCAGGAGGAAATCGCTCCTACGCTGAAGGGAACCGCTAGCGGGAACATGATGCCCTCCGTCCTCTGCCTCAACGATCAAGGCGGCAGCGTCATGGAATGCTCCGAGGATGTGGCGGGCACCCTTCGCGCCCAGGAACACGGGCATCAGCCGCTGGTTTTTGACAACCACGGGCAGGATGTCCGGTACCTGGGTCCTGTCAGCGCCACTCAAACGGTTTCCGCCACCTTTGGCATGGGCGGAAACAACCAGCCGCTCGTAATCGGCACGTCAAAAGCGAAACTTTTTGAAAATCACGGCATCGACGCCCGCTATACCGGCCCCCATTCGGTGTCGCCTACGCTGACAAACCGAAGCGGCACAGGAGGCAATAACCTCCCAATCGTATCCGAGCTGCCGGAAACTCTCTGCATCCTGGGCAATACTGTGGACTGCGCGCCGAAAAACGGAGGCCACGGCCTTGGCGTTCAGGAAGACCTGGCGTTTACCCTGACCTCCGAACACCGCCACGCCGTCTTCACCCGGCAGCGGTCAGATCGTTTCCGGGAAGATGATATCGCCTCCACCGAAAGCGCCCAGCAGGATAAGGACGCGACGGACCTCATCTACCAAGCGGCAAGGCAGGCCGCCGTAGCGTCTATCGCCCGAACATGCGCTTCGGAACTACCACAGCTCATAAGAAGGCTTACGGCTCTGGAATGCGAGCGGCTCCAGGGCTTTCCCGACGGCTGGACGGATCTGCCGGGAGCCTCGGACTCCGCCAGGTACCGAGCCCTTGGGAATAGCGTCGCGATTCCATGCGTGGAGTTCATCATGCGGGGAATCGCTATGGCCGTTGGAGAATGACAGGAGGATAGACATATGCGGGATTACACTGAAAACGAACTGTGCGAAACGGTATTTTACCTCGCCAGATACGCCGAATGCCTGGAAATCGATAAGGCCATCACGGTACCCGACGAACGGGAGCTTTTCCATATGCTCCTTGATTGGGCGCGGGAGTTCACGCGGACCTTTGAGCTGGATGGCGAAAAGGACTATATGACCGAGCTGGAGAGCCAGGGGCCCAAATGGCTTACAACAACATTTCCTTACATGCCGGAGCTGGACAGGGAGCGGGAGGCAATCGCCGACTTTCTCCAGTTCGAGGAAAGCACCTCCGCCATTTGGCCCTGGGCGCTTCCGGCGGATGAAATCCTTCAAAACGAAGAACTGCTTCGGAAGGTGGAAAAGGCTATAAGTTTCGATTCGCAGGGCAGTTGTGACACCGATGCGCTGTATGACGCCCTTGACCGGATCGTCGGCATCAACCCCGCCTTAAATGAGGCTCCCGCGCCCGGCCCGGGGATGTCCCAGCCTGGTATGTAGGCTCAGTCTTCTTGTCTGGAAGGATGGCACCAGCACCCCGTCTCATGGTCATTGACCACGCCCACGGCCTGTAAAAATGAGTAGATGATGACGCTTCCCACGAAGTTCATCCCCCGGCGCTTCAAGTCCGCGGAGATACGGTCGGACAGCTCGGAGCTGGCCCGGACCTCGTCGTCCGTGTTCAGGATGACCTGCCCGTCGGTGAAGCCCCAGAGATAGCTGTCGAAGGAGCCGAACTCCTTCTGGATATCCAGGAAGACCCTCGCGTTTTGGACCGCCGCCCGGATCTTGCGCGAGTTCCGCACGATGCCGGGGTCCGTCATCAGCGCCTCCAGCTTCTCGGGGCCATACCCGGCGACGGCGGCTGGATCGAAGCCGTCAAAGGCCCGCCGGAACGCCTCCCGTTTTTTCAGGATTGTGAGCCACGACAGCCCCGCCTGGAAGCCTTCTAAAATCAGCATTTCAAAGAGTTTCCGGTCGTCGTGCTCCGGCCTCCCCCACTCCTGGTCGTGGTAGGCAATATAGAGCTCTGAGGCTGGATCAGCCCAGCGGCAGCGCTTCAATTCCATCGTCATTCCCCGCTTTCTGAGGCTATTATACGGGATACATCACAGCGGCGCAAGGGTGAAAAACCTTGTTGCTTCTGCTTCGTTTTCATATAGATTTATCGTTGGGTATCGTGAATAGCTTTCACATGGCTTTGGGGATATACTTGCTTTACAAAATTGGAAAGGAGGCCCTAAGATGGTCAAACATGTGCAGATCAGGATAGATGCGGCCGACCACAAGCAGCTCCGCATCCTTTGCGCAAAGCACGGCTGCAGCCTGCAGGAGCTGTTGAAAAATGTAATTCTTGACTATATGGCAAATTCGCCCGAGCTTCAATCGTGCGGGAAAGAGGTGGAAAATGGAACCCACTAAGAATCTTTGCGCTCCTATCCCGGCGCCGCTCCATGCCCGGCTCCGAGAGCGCCAGGAGGCGTCCGGCAAGACCCTGGGCCAGTACATGACTTGGCTCATCACAAAATTTTACGAAGAGGAGGGGAAGCCCGCTATGAAAGGAAATCAGAGGACCGTCGCGTTTCAGGTGCCGGAAGAGCTGTTCGAGCGGTTCAAGGAGTACCTGAAGAAGAACGGCGTCAAGCAGAACGCCTTCTTCCTGGACTGCATCCAGAAGGCGCTGGAGGCGGAAAAACAGGAGGATGACAGTGTATGCTGATATGGAATAAGGACGAGCGCAGGGACAACCAGCAGAGGGTCGTCTCCACCAGCTACGTGGCCAGCGTCCCCTACCTGGGACGGATCAGCATCCACCCCCATATCCACGCCCCCGGCGAGTGGTTCCTGACCTGCCAGGCCCTGCACATCGAAAAGCTCTCTCTTGGCAGCGTATCCCCGGAAGAGGCGGAGCGGCTTGCGGAGGCAGAGCTGATCAAGCGGCTGGAACGGCACATCGTCTGGTGCCAAAACGCTCTGCAAGAGATTTGCGGCAAATCCGACACGCCCAAGCCGTGGAGCCCGAACATATAATTCCGAAAGGCGGCGAGAGCCGCCTTCCTTTTTTGGAGGCGAACAATATTAAATGTATATCTACCCCGATAACCTGAAAGCAAAGGCCAAGCTGTGGCTGTGGGAGCTGCGGGACGTGGGCGTCATCGGCGCGGGGCTCCTGCTCTCTGTCCTGGCCCTGAGCCACGGAGCCGGAATGCTCCTGCTGGTCCTGACTGTCCTCTATGCCTTCCTCTCTATCCGTATGGAGGGAGCCAGCATCCTGGACTTCCTGCGCTGCGCCGTCTGCTTCTTATTTTTGCACCAGCAATATTACGAATGGAGAATTTCATAAAAATGACAGACACGGAGATGAAACAGTGGATCGCTGTCACGGAAAACAGCCGGTATCAATGGACGGAGGATGAAATCACCCGGCTGAATGGCCGCGGCGCGCTTTACTATCTTGGCGGAAAGGATGGGATCTATATCCAAATCGATCCGGAAGGAAAACTCTCCGCCGGCACATATGAAGGAGCGCTCCCCCATATCGGGGAGGCGTTCTTTACTCGGAGAGCCGTCATTGACTGCGGCGATTTTAATCAGGCGTTTCAGAAAGCCGTAGAATTGGGAGGCCAGCAGTTTTTGCAGGATATGTTCTCCACAAAACCAGCTCAGATCCTGCATGAGGGTCCCGCCTCTCCCGGTATGGAAATGCAAATGTAATTGGAGGGTATCAACTTGAACCGAAAACAGAAAAAGGAGCTACGGCGGCATCTGTCCACCCGGCAGCTCATGGGCATTGACCAGCTCACCGAACACGGCCTGAAAACGGCCAAGGGTGAGCTGGTCTTTTTCCTTCTCAGCCCGGATAATCTCTCCGTCCTCTCCGCCGACGGCGTCCGAAACCGGGTGAGAGCTTTGACGGACCTCCTTCGGAGCGTCGACGCGGCGGAGCTTCTGGCCCTGGACTCCCGTGAGTCCTTCCAGAGCAACAAGAATTACTATCAGACCCGGCTGGAACAGGAGGCGGTCCCCGCCATCCGGGAAATGCTTCGGCAAAATATATCCCACCTGGACGGTATCCAGTCCACCACCGCCTCGGCGCGGGAGTTCGCTCTCGCCCACCGGATCGATCCCAAGTCCAACGAGGACTACAGTACCTTGAAACAATTGGAGAAGCGTATCAAAGACTGCGGTTTTCACGTCCGCATGGCGGACGAACAGGACGTGAAACGGCTCCTGGCCGTCTACTACCAGCAGGACGTGACCACGGAACATTTTGACAGCTTCGACGGGGAAGGGAGTGTGCGCAATGGCTAAAAAGCAGGGAAAGAAAGGCCGGGCAGCTAAGCCCGCCGTCCCGCGGATCAAGGACTTCCTGGACATGATCGCCCCCGCCGCCGTGAAATTCAACACGGATTCCTATGTCCTGGGCGGCTCCTTCCGCTGCGCCCTGGCCCTGCGGAGCTACCCCACCACCACCGAGGAGCTGGCCCTCCTGTGCCACCTGGGCGAGAAGAGCGGCGTGGCCCTTCACATCTACATCCGCCAGGCCACCGCCGGCGAAGAGGACGCCATCATCCACAACGCCCAAAACAAAAACCGCATGGACCGGGGAAATACCAACAATATGCGCCGGAGCATCACGGCAGAGGCCAACCTCCAGGACGTGGAATCCCTCATCACCACCATGCGCCGCAACAAGGAGCCGCTGGTCCACTGCGCCGTGTTCATCGAGCTCTGCGCCAGGGACGCCGACGGGCTGAGGGCACTCCGGGATGAGGTATCCGCCACCCTCACCCGCTCCAAGCTCAGCGCCGACCGGCTGTTCCTGGTCCAGAGGAACGGCTTCCTGGCCTCCAACCCGGCGGGAAGCAATGTCTTCGCCTCTCAGTTCGAGCGGGTCCTCCCCGCCTCCTCCGTGGCGAACCTCTTCCCCTTCAACTACTCCGGGAAAAACGACCCCAACGGCTTCTACATCGGGAGGGACCGCTACGGCTCCAATATCATCCTGGATCTGGACCGCCGGGCGGAGGACAAGACCAACGCCAACGTCCTCATTCTGGGCAACTCCGGCCAGGGCAAGAGCTTCCTCCTGAAGCTCCTGCTGTGCAACATCCTGGCCTCCGGCAAGTCCGTGATCTGCCTGGACGCGGAGCATGAGCTGGACGATCTGTGCCGGAATATGGGCGGCTGCTTCGCCGACGTGATGAGCGGGCGGTATATCATCAATCCTTTGGAACCCAAGCTGTGGAACGCAGAGGGAGAAAGTGATTCCGACGCGCCTGCCGCCTTCCGGCAGCGCACACGCCTCAGCCAGCACATTTCCTTTCTGAAGGACTTCTTCCGCTCCTACAAGGACTTCACAGACCGGCACATCGATACCATCGAGCTGATGCTGGAGCGACTGTATAAGACCTGGGGCTTGAATGACCACACGGACTTCCAGTCTATGCGGCCCGAGGATTTCCCCATCCTCTCGGACCTCTACGAGATCATGGAGGACGCCTACCAGCACTATGAGCAGGAGAAGGACCCCTTGTACCCCAAGGAGCTGCTCCAGGAGGTCCTGCTGGGCCTCCACTCCATGTGCAAGGGGGCGGAGAGCAAGTTCTTCAACGGGCACACCAACGTCACCTCCCACCGCTTCCTGGTCTTCGGCGTGAAGGACCTCATCAACGGAAGCCTCGGCGTTCGGAACGCCATGCTGTTCAATCTCCTTTCCTACCTCAGCGACAAACTGCTGACGGAGGGGAATACCGTGGCGGGCCTGGACGAGCTGTACATCTGGCTCTCCAACCCCACCGCTGTGGAGTACATCCGCAACACCCTGAAGAGGGTTCGCAAGAAGGAGTCGTCCCTGCTCATGGCCTCTCAGAACCTGGAGGACTTCGACGTCCCCGGCATCCGGGAGATGACCCGGCCCCTCTTCGCCATTCCCACCCACCAGTTTCTCTTCAACGCCGGGAATGTGGATAAGAGGTTCTACATGGACAACCTCCAGCTGGAGGCGTCGGAGTTTGAGCTCATCGCCCATCCCCAGAACGGCGTCTGCCTCTTCAAGTGCGGCAACGAGCGGTATCTCCTGGAGGTCCACGCCCCGGACCATATCCGGGTGCTGTTCGGAGAGGCGGGCGGACGGTGATGGCAAGTGGGATCTCCATCAAAATCGATGACGAACTCCTGCGGAATATTCACATCCGCGCCGCCCAGAAAGGCGTCTCGGTCCAACAGTATATGAACGGCCTGATTGAGCGGGATCTGTTCCCCGAGCGGTTTCCTCAACTGACCGGGGAGCAGACGCAGCAGCTCAAAACAGCGCTGGAACTGGTGAATCAGGCGCTGGAGGGCGCCGCGGCGCATTCGGAACTTGCGGAAAGCCTGGGCGGGGTACCGACTATGCTGCAATGCGTCAACCAGCTGAACCGGATGTGCCTGTTCCCGGAGCAGTTCCCCCAGCTGACTGCGGAGCAGACGGAGCAGCTCAGGGATGCTATGGACGCAATAGACCGGGCGATTGCGGATGTGAATGACATCCTGTGGAATTGCCCGGAGCAGAATATCGAACCGCCCGGCATGACGCTGGGCGGCTGAGAAAGGAGCGATTATTATAAATGTAGTAGCTTACGGCGGAGGAACGAATTCGACAGCCATGATCCTTGGAATGTACCACAAACACATCCCCGTGGACCTCATCCTCTTCGCCGACCCCGGCGGTGAACAGCCCCACACCTACGCCTACCTTCCCATCATGAACGACTGGCTGGTCCGGCACGGACTGCCGGAGATTCAGACCGTCACCTACCGGGATAAAGACGGGAACCGGCTGACGCTGGAACAGGAATGCCTTCGCTCCGGCACGCTGCCCGCTATCGCCTACGGTTATAAAAAATGCTCCCTCAAGCACAAGATCGGCCCCCAGGAGAAGTTCTGCAACAACTACCCGCCCTGCCGGGATGTGTGGGCCAGGGGCGAAAAGGTGTTCAAGTACATCGGCTACGACGTGGGAGAGCAGCAACGGAAGGACGGAGCCCAGGAGCACGACGAAGCCGACCAGAAGTATACGAAGGTCTACGCTCTTATGGACTGGGGCTGGACGAGGGAGGACTGCGTTGCCGCAATTCAGCAGGAGGGTTTGCCGCTGCCCGGCAAGTCCTCCTGCTTTTTCTGCCCCAGCATGAAAAAAAAGGAGATCCGCACCCTCTACCATCAGCACCGGGACCTCTACGAGCGGGCCGTCGCCATTGAGGACGGCGCCAGACCCAACCTGACCTCCGTCAAGGGCCTGGGCCGGAATTGGGCCTGGCGGGACTTCGTGGAGGCGGACAAGAACCAGACCGCCATGTGCTGGATGTTTCCGGAGGACGACTTGCCCTGCAACTGCCACGACGGGGGATAGGGGGGATTCAGGAAGCCAAGGGTATCTCGTTTTTCCATCATCCGACCTCCAGAATGTTGTCAATCGGTATCCGCCGCCCATCCATCAAAACAATCTCACAAGCGGCGCTGTCGATTCGTTTGACCTCGCCGGAGGCGGTGACATAGCTCCCGCCCTGCTTCTTGGCGTCCGGCTGAAAGTAGGTGATGGCGGCGCTCTCCCCTGGGGTCAGGCGCTGGAGCTTCGCGTCCAGGATGGACTTCTCCTCCTCCGTCAGCTCAATTTTACCGTCGGTGAGCCGGGCGGTTTCTTTAACCGCGTCGTCATAACCAGAGAGGGCCGCGAAGGGGGAAAATTGAGCCGCACGGTTCGCCATGGGCATCCGGGGATGCCGCTCCGAGGTGGGATGGGGCAGGTCGATGATATCGTCGTAGTTACCCACTGCGATGCCCTCCAATCGTGTTGTTGCGCTCTTTGGCCGTGGCCCCGTCCTGGAAGTTCATGCCCTTCAAAATTGCGTTTTTGCCGAAGCGCTTCTTGATGTCGAGCACTGCCCGCTGTACCTTCTTTTCCCGCTCCAGGGCGGCGGCCTCCTGGGCCTGCTGCTCCTGCACGGCGGCGTAGTTGGTGAAGAGGTCCAACTGCTCAAACGCCTTCTTTTGGGGAGCTTCTCCCTCCGGCAGCACCCGGCCCGCGCTGATGGTCAGCCGCCGGGCCAGCAGATCCCGATCAATGATCCGGTCATAGAGCTCCAGGGCGGCGGCGATGATCCGCTTGGTGGAGGCGGTGTACTCCTCCAGATTGGCGGTGCCGTGGGCGTGCTTGGGGATGGAGCGTCCATAGCGGTCGGCCTTGACCTCGCCCCGGTACTGCTTCCGGCGCTCCGGGTCCGTCAGGTTCTCAATGTCGTAGCCCACCGTCAGCGTCAGCTGGTCCGTCACCAGGCCCTTGTCCACCAGCTCCAGCGCCAGCTGGTCCGCCATTTCCCGAACCACGATTCGGGTCTTCTCGTAAGGATACGGGCACTGTAACACCTGTCCCCCGCCAATGCTCTTCGTCTCCGGTTTATAGGCTTTCACGTCGGCGATGGTGCAGGGCTCCCAGCCCCAGGCGTGGTCGATCAAGAGCTCCGCGTTGACGCCGAAGAGCTTGTAGAGCAGTTCCTCATTGTAATAGTCTGTGGGTTTCCCGATGGAGCAACGGGCAATGTCGCCCATGGTGTAGAGTCCCTCCGCCTCCAGTTTTTTCGCGTAGCCCGGCCCCACCCGCCAGAAATCCGTCAGGGGACGGTGAGCCCACAGGTTATGGCGGTAGCTCTTCTCTGTCAGCTGGGCGATGCGGACGCCGTTCTTGTCCGGCGGGATGCGCTTGGCCCAGATGTCCATGTAATGGGCCATCCGTGGCGGGGCCACGATGTAGTCCACTGCCAGGCTGGGGTCCGCTTTCAGTTCGGGGTCGCTGGAAGAGGAGCCGGTGAACTGCCGCCCCGGAGCCTGGCGCTGCCGCTGGGCGTTGACCTCCTTGACCCGCTGGACCACCTCGAACAGACGTGCCCGGCCGGAGATGCCCCAGGCTTTCAGGGGCGGCGTCACGGCAAGGCAGATGGTCTTCTCCGTCCGGCTCAGGTCCGCCACCACAAGGTTCGTCGTGAGGGGGTCCAGGCCCCGCTCGACACACTCCACCGAAGCGTAAAGGTAACACCGCACAAAAGGGATGCGGGGAGCAAGAGAATATGGTAAAATAAAG
>CAJUBX010000009.1 GCA_910585165.1 uncultured Oscillibacter sp.
TCCCTTATTTTATCACATTCTCTTTTGTTCGGCCGATTAAATCAGTGGTTCCCTAGGCTTGTTTGCTGTCAGCATAGGGGCCTATTTCAGCCTGCTGGCCTGCCGGGACCGGAACATCTCCCACGCCTGGTTCCTCTCCCCGGTGGTGGATATGGAGCGGCTGACCCGGGACATGATGAATTGGTTCCATATTTCCGAGGCCCGTCTGGAGGCGGAGGGGGCCGTCTCCACGCCTATGGGGCAGACCATTTACTGGGACGACTACTGCTATATCCGCCGCCATCCGGTGGACTGCTGGCCCTTTCCCACCGATATTCTCCGGGGAGCCGAAGACGCCTTGGTGGCGGAAGAAACCGTTGCCGCCTTCACGGAGCGGTTTTCCTGCCGTCTGCGGACTATAGAGGGAGCGGAACATTGGTTTCACACCCAGCCGGATTTGGCGGCGCTGTCCATGTGGCTCCGCGAGAGCTCCGTTTCCTCTTCATGGCGGTAACTTTAAGGAAGCGCCGCCGGTCCGGCGAATGGAAGCTTTCAGCCAAGAGCCGGATGTAATATGGCAGGAGCATATGGAAAGCGGCCGGTTGACAAGCCCGCCGTTTACCTGTATAATGGCCCTGCGAGTAAAACAGACGGCCGCGTGGGCAGGCCGAAAGGCCGTCCATGAGGAAAGTCCGGGCTCCACAGGGCAAGGATAACGGGTAACGCCCGCCGAAGGCGACTTCAGGAAAAGTGCAACAGAGATATACCGCCTCGTTCTCCGTTTCAAACTGAGCCCCCGCAAAAACAACGTTTTTGTGGGGAGAGGAGGAAGGAATGGAGCGGGCGAAGTCCTTGCCGCAAGGCGGGACGGAGCGGAACGGAATTTCTTCCGGCGAGGTAAGGGTGGAAAGGTGCGGTAAGAGCGCACCCGGCGGCTGGGAACAGTCCGCCGCTGTAAACTCTATCCGGAGCAACACCGGTATGGGGGCATCGGGGTTCGTCCCCGAAAGGCTGGCCCGGCCGCTCCCGGGGTGGCTGGAGCGCGCTGGCAACAGCGCGCCTAGATAGATGGCTGTCAAATACAGAACCCGGCTTACAGTTTTGCTCGCAAAATATGGGGACCGTCCGCATGAGCTGCGGACGGTCCTCTTTTCATCTATTTTTCTGCAATTGAGCCCACCGTTCATATTCCGTCATCAGCCGTTCCTGCAATTCCGGGGAAACTGTCTCCGGCCAGAGCTGGCGGATTTCCCTGACCTGAAAATCGTCTCCCCAGTCGTAGACGGTATAGGGCTTCTCCGGCCAGCGGGTGCGGACCACCACCTCGTTGTGCCCATCCTGGTCGATATCCTCTACCACAGCGTTCAGGCAGTCCTCTACCAGCAAGACCGTTTCCTGGTCTTCCCATTCAAACGTCTCGTCGTCCCACTTCCCCGTCCAGAAGCGGTAATCGCAGAGGAAAACCTTTCCTCTGGGATCGCCGTAGGGGTCCGGGTAATAGCTTTCGCTGGTGTAGTAAACCTCGTCATACCAGAACATCCGGCCGCTCTCCACTTCAAAAGTCACGTCCATCATGCTGCCGAGGGATATGTGCCCCGTGGGCTCACAGGCGCTGACCGTTCCCTCATAGGTCCGGCGGTTCCAGCGGCAGTCCAGGCGATATATCGGCTCGTTTGCCGGGTCAATGCCGTCAAAGTCCACGCCTGCTCCGCACTTCAGCCGGAGCAGGTGTCCCTCCTCCTTCACGTAGAGGTAGTTCTCCCCGCCTTCCGTTTCCTTCAGGAAGATCGTATCCTCCCTCTGTTCCCGAACATAAGTACTGCAATACCAAATCGCCCCCAGGGTCGCCGCCAGCATCAGCAGCAGCGCCAGGGCCATTTTCCAGGCGTGTTTCCGTTTCTCCGTCTTCATGTTTTCCCGGGAAATCTCCAATAAGTTCCGCACAGGCTCTTCCTCCTTTTTTCGTTCTATCCTCCGGCAGGTCATCAGCTCCTCCATGCCCAGACCCAGAGCCTCCGCCAAAGGCTCCAGCAGCGTCACGTCCGGGTAGCTCAGAGCCCGCTCCCACTTGCTTACCGCTTTGTCCGTTACATGCAGCCGCGCCGCCAAATCTTTCTGCGTCAGCCCGGCGGCCTTTCGGTTTTCTGCGATGAAATTTCCAAATTGCTGCTTGTTCATCTGCCTCACCTCTCCGGCAGTGTACACCCGGGCAGGCAAAAAAAGCAACCGACCAGCGGTAGAATCCGCCGAACCCCGCCGTTTCCAGTCATTTCCGGGCCCGGAGAAAATTTTTACTGCCTCTCCAGATTTTAAGGTTGAGCTAAGAAATTCCCTGTATGATGCTCCCATCCTGTTGAGCGAAAGGAGCAAAAGCATGAAACCTCGGCACGAGTGGAAGCACGTGATCACCGCCGCCGACCGCCTATGTCTAACCTCCCGCCTTTCCGCCGCCGCCCGGCGGGACAGCCACGGGCAGAACGGCCGTTACGAGATACGGAGCTTGTATTTTGACGACCCCCGGGACACGGCCCTGTGGGAGAAAATCGACGGCGTATCCCGCCGGGAGAAATTTCGAATACGGTATTATAACGGCGACGCCTCCTACATCTGCCTGGAAAAGAAAGTCAAGCGGGACGGCCTGTGCGGCAAGCGCTCCGTCCTTCTCAGCGCCCAGGAGGTCCAATCCCTCCTGAACGGGGACTTGGACTGGATGCCCGGCAGCGGCAGGCCCCTGATTCAGGAGCTTTACTGGAAGATGAAAGCCGGCGGCCTCCGGCCCAAAACCATTGTGGACTACACCCGGGACGCCTATGTCTTCCCTGCCGGAAACGTGCGCATCACCCTGGATTTCAATATCCGCACCGGCCTGGGGTCCACGGATTTTCTGAATCCCGCCGCCGTTACCGTCCCCGCCGGGGACGCTCCCGTCATTCTGGAGGTAAAATGGGACGAATTCCTCCCCGATATCATCCGGGACGCGGTGCAGCTTCCCGGGCGGCGCACCTCCTCCTTTTCCAAATACGCGGCCTGCCGCATCTATGGATAATCCAAGAAAGGAACCGACTTATATGACTTTTCAGGACATTTTTAAATCCAGCTTTCTAGAGAATGTCTCCAGTGTCAGCGTTCTGGACATGAGCGCGGCCCTTATCCTGTCCTTTGGCCTGGGGCTGTTCATTTTCCTGGTCTACAAAAAGACCTTTACCGGTGTAATGTATTCCTCCAGCTTCGGCGTAACCCTGGTGGCCCTGACCATGATCACCGCCATGGTCATTCTGGCGGTGACCAGCAACGTGGTGCTGTCCCTGGGCATGGTGGGCGCGCTGTCCATCGTCCGCTTCCGCACCGCCATCAAAGAACCCCTGGACATCGCCTTTTTGTTCTGGTCCATCGCCGTGGGCATCGTCCTGGCGGCGGGGCTGATTCCATTGGCGGTCTTCGGCAGCATGGCAATCGGCTTCATGCTGCTGGTATTCGTGAACCGAAAGTCCCGCTGCGATCCCTACATCGCCGTTTTGCAGTGTGACTGCCAGGAAAGCGAGACCCGGGCGGCGGAATTCCTCCGGCAGAACACCCGGCGCTGTGTGGTAAAAAGCAAGACCGTCCAGAAGGACGCTGTGGAGCTGAATGTAGAAATCCGGCTGAAGGACGAAAGCACCGGTTTTATCAACGCCCTGGCGGACCTCCCCGGCGTCCGCAGCGCGGTGCTGGTGAGCTACAACGGCGATTACATGGGCTGATATAAGGAGGACCTTTATGTCAACCCATACATACATAGACCGGCTTTGCGGTACGGCCCTGGCCCTCTGTCTGCTGCTGGCCGCAGCCTTCATGAATGGGGAGGCCCTGGGCATCCGGCCTGCCAGCTCCGTCATGGGCTATGAGGCCCGGCTTTTTGACACGGCGCGGGTCCATACCCTTGACATCGTTATGGACGATTGGGAGGGATTTCTGGAGACCTGCGAGAATGAGGAATATGCCCAATGCGCTGTCGTCATTGACGGAGAGGCGTACCAAAATACCGCCATCCGGGCCAAGGGGAATACCTCTCTTACCATGGTTTCCGCCATGGACAGCAGCCGTTACAGCTTCAAGCTGGAGTTCGATCACTATGACAGCGGCAGGACCTACTACGGCCTGGATAAGCTGAGCCTGAACAACATCATTCAGGACACCACTTATATGAAAGACTACCTGACGTATCAGATGATGGGGGCTTTCGGTGTAAACGCGCCTCTTTGCAGCTATGTGTATATCACCGTCAACGGCCGGTACTGGGGACTATATCTGGCGGTGGAGGGCGTGGAGGACGGGTTTCTCCGGCGGAATTACGGCGGTGATTCCGGAGAACTCTACAAGCCGGACAGCATGAGCTTTGGCGGCGGCCGCGGCAATGGCCGGGAATTTGACGGGGAAAACAGGATGAATTTTGGTGAAGACGGCGCTCCCCCCTCCCCTCCCGGCGGTCAGGCATCCGGCGGCGGGCAGGGCGTTCCCGAAGCCGGAGGCGGCAGTCCTGCGGGATTTGACGGCGGTCCCGGCGGCGGCATGGGCAGCGACGATGTAAAGCTCCGGTACATTGACGACGACCCCGGCAGCTACGCCAATATCTTTCAAAACGCCAAAACAGACGTTTCCAAGGCGGATCAAACCCGGCTCATCGCCTCACTGAAAGCCCTCGGCGCAGGTGAAAACCTAGAAGAAGTTCTG
Organism: uncultured Oscillibacter sp.; assembly: GCA_910585165.1. GTDB lineage: Bacteria > Bacillota > Clostridia > Oscillospirales > Oscillospiraceae > Oscillibacter. The sequence continues at coordinate 4,690 of CAJUBX010000009.1, forward strand.
GATATCGGCCAGGTGCTCCGCTATTTTGTGGTCCACAATTTTGTCCGCAACGGCGACAGCTATACCGGTTCCATGGTCCACAATTACTACCTGTACGAAGAAGACGGCCGCCTTTCCATGATCCCCTGGGACTACAATTTGGCCTACGGTACCTTCCAGGGCGGCAGCGCGGACGGTGAAGTCAACGCCCCCATTGATACCCCGGTTGACGGCGGCGACAGCCGCCCCATGGTGGATTGGATATTCGGCAGTCCGGAATATACGGCCTTGTACCACCGGTACTTTCAGGAATTCCTGGAGACCGTGAACATTGCCGGACTGATTGACAACGCGGCGGAACGGATTGCGCCGTATGTGGAAAAGGACCCCACTGCCTTCTACGGCTATGAGGCATTTGAAACCGGCGTGGAAACCCTTCGGACGTTCTGCCGCCTCCGGGGAGAGAGCGTCAGGGGTCAATTGGACGGACGTATTCCCTCTACGGAGGAGGACCAGGCGGCGGACGCCTCCGCTCTGGTGGATGCATCCTCTATCAATCTTTCCGACATGGGCACAATGAACGGGGGCGGCGGCTTTGGCGAGAGAACGCAGCCCTCCCCTCCCGGCGGCGCTCCGGGACAGCCGGACGCGCAGACCCCGGCGGAAGGCTCCGGCCAACCCGGCCAGGAGGACGCGGCAGTCCCGGCATGGGAAGCCCAGCCGGTGGAAATTCTCCGGCAAGGCCCGGCGGAACGGCCCGGAGAAAAGGGTTTTCCCGGCAAGGATTTTCCAGGAGAAGCCGTCAGCGGAAGCGCTCTGCTGATGACCGCGATCTCTTTTGCGGCGCTCCTGGCAGGAGTCCTGACCGCTCTTCTCTATCGGCGCAGAAAACGTTGAGGCAGGTGCCGCCGTCCATCAAACCGGGAACGGCGGCGCCTCATTTTTTACGCCCCATAATCAAACAAAACCTAGTTTTTGTTCAATAAAGAAACTGAAAAGGCAGGACGCGCCGTTTCCGGCCCGTCCCGCCTTCCTTAAATCAGTCATTATCCCAGTTGTGCCACACATTCTGCACATCGTCGTTGTCTTCCAGCATGTCGATGAGCTTCTGCATGTTTTTCACGTCGCCCTCGCCGCTGAGGGTAATGTAATTTTGGGGCACCATCTCCACCTCGGCGCTGACAAAGCTGTATCCCTTCTCCTCCAGCGCCTTCACCACGCCGTTAAACGCATCGGGATCGCAGGTAATCTCCAATGCGGGGCCGTCGGCCTCGAAGTCGGCGGCTCCGGCGTCCAGCGCATCCATCATGACGGTCTCCTCGTCCAGCTCCCCCTCCTCGTTGTCAATGACGATAACGCCCTTTTTATCAAAGGACCAGGATACGCAGCCGATGGCTCCCAGGTTGCCGTTGCACTTATCAAAAGCGTGGCGGACCTCCGGCGCGGTACGCTGGCGGTTGTCGGTCAGAGCCTCCACAATCACGGCCACGCCGCCGGGACCGTAGCCCTCGTAGGTAACGGCCTCATAGCTGTCGGTGTTCCCCGCTCCCAGGGCCTTGTCAATAGTGCGCTTGATGTTATCGTTGGGCATGTTCACGGCCTTGGCCTTGGCAATCACCGTGGCCAGCCGGGAGTTGTTGTTGGGATCGCCGGAGCCGCCCTCCTTGACGGCGACAATAATCTCCCGGGCAATTTTGGTAAAGGCGGCGGAGCGCTTGGCGTCCGCCGCGCCCTTGGTTTTCTGAATATTATGCCATTTGGAATGTCCGGACATGGCGTTTATTCTCCTTCCACATAATATTGAATCGCTTCCTTATGGAAAGCGGATTTTTGAACGTGCAGATTCGGGAACCGCCGGGCCAAAAAGGCAATTACCGTCTCGCAGACCGGGTCCTCTGTGGGAAAATGCCCTGCATCGATCAGGTTGATGCCCTTGACCTTCGCGTCCACGAACTGGTGATAGCTCAAGTCCGAAGTGACGAAGGTATCGCACCCGGCGCGGATGGCGGCGTCCTCGAACTCTCCGCAGGCTCCGCCGCCTACGGCCACCCGGTGAACGGGTTTCCCGCACCCCGCGTAGCGCACGCCGTTGCAGCCCAAGGCCTTGGAGACAAAGCGGACGAACTCCGCCAGCCCCATGGGCTCATCCCGCCAGCCGCAGCGGCCCACACCCTCGCCGGTAAAGCCCTCCGGGTTCCGGATGCCAAGGGCCCTGGCCAAAACATCGTTGACGCCGCCCTCCGCAACGTCCAGATTTGTGTGCATGCAGATGGCGGATGCATCCGCTCTCAACAGCCGCGTCAGCAAGCTGCCCTGAAACGTATCGTCCCGCACCGTCTGGACCTGGGACCACTTGCAGTTCATGACGGGATGGTGGGAGACGATCAGCCGGCAGCCCGCCGCAATGGCCTCCTCCGCCACAGCGTGGGTGATATCCAGCGCCACCATGCAACGCGCAACCTCCTGGCTGGGGTTCCCAACCAAATGTCCCACATTGTCCCAATCCATCGCACCCTCCCGGGGCGCCAGTTCAAAAAGAGCCGCCTCAATTTCCCTGACTGTTGGCACGCCGCCACTCCTCTCTCATGGACAGCAGCGCGGTGATGACCTCCCGCAGCCCGTCCGCTTTTTCCTGCCCTCCGCCGGAGCGGTTGAGCCCCGCCACCGCCGTTTCCAGGCGGAGAATCTTTTGGATGATGTACCGGTCCCCCAGCGGGTCGCGGAGCAGGGCCGCCCCGCCGTAGAGCTGGCCCAGGGTCAGGGACATCGTTCCCCCCCCGGCCTCTATCACCGGGTAGATGACGCCCCGGTCTTCCACCAGCGCCTCCCGGCGGATGGCATACCCATTCTCCGCCAGAAAGGCCCGGAGCGTTTCCGCCCGGGTCTGGGGCTGAAGCAGCAGCGTGCGTCCCTCCCCGGCGGTCCAGGGAGCCCGGGACAGAATGGCGGCGATGTTCTCGCCCCCCATCCCGGCAATGACCACGGTATCCGCCTCCTCCGGCGAAACCGCCGCCAGTCCGTCTCCCAGCCGGTAGTCGACGCCGTCCGCGCCCCAAATCCTTCCGGTCTCCCGGGCCCGGGCCAGGGGTCCCTCCCGCAGATCGCAGGCAATGGCAAAAGCCACGCGCCCGTGGAGCCGGAGCCACACGGGCAGGTAGGCGTGATCCGTGCCAACATCGGCAAGCCGCGCGCCGGGGGGCACCCAGTCCGCCAGCAGCCGGAGGCGGGGCGTCAGTTCAAAGTCCCGCAAGGCAGCGTTACTCCGCCTTTTTGTTGGCTTCCTCGTTCACCAGGGCCAGCAGCTTTTCCACGTCGATACCATGGACCATGCAGGCTTCCTCCACCGTCTCCCCGCGGGAGGAGGGGCAGCCCAGGCAATGCATGCCGATGGAGAGGAAAATAGGCGCAGTGTGGGGGGCGATGTCCAGAATATCGCCGATAATGGTGTCTTTTGTGATCTCAATCATGTCTGGATTCCTCCGTATTGAAATAGGTTTCAGCGTTCGGCCGCCCGGTCCTCCGTCCCTCTGGAACAAATTTCCGTAAACAGCCATCGTTCCGCTATTATACTCTATTATTTGCCCGAATTCAATAGAAAATCCGACAAAAGCCGAAAGGGCGGCCTTATTCCTGCTATAAACTATTTTCCCTCTCGCCCGGTCATAAGCCGCTTCTTCCGCCGCCGGGCGGCAAGAAGGCGGAGACGCACCGCGCCTCCGCCTTTAAGGATAAAGGGAAAAGTTCTCAGAAAGCCTTGTGATCGCAGCCCAGCACGTTCACCAGCTTGTGCGCCACCATCTCTTTGATGGCCTGGCGGGCAGGCTTGAGGTACTGGCGGGGATCGAAGTGGTCGGGATGCTCGGCAAAGTGCTCACGGATGCAGGCGGTCATTGCCAGGCGCAGATCGGAGTCGATGTTGATCTTGCAGACGGACATGGACGCGGCCTTGCGGAGCTGCTCCTCGGGGATGCCCACGGCGTCGGGCATCTTGCCGCCGAACTTGTTGATCTTCTCAACAAACGCCTGGGGGACGGAGGAGGAGCCGTGAAGCACGATGGGGAAGCCGGGCAGACGCTTGGAGACCTCCTCCAGCACGTCAAAGCGCAGCGGGGGCGGAACCAGCTCGCCCTTCTCGTTGCGGGTGCACTGGGCGGCGGTGAACTTGTAAGCGCCGTGGCTGGTGCCGATGGCGATGGCCAGAGAGTCGCAGCCGGTCTTGGTCACGAACTCCTCCACCTCCTCGGGACGGGTATAGGAGGAATCCTCGGCGGAGACATTAACCTCGTCCTCCACGCCGGCCAGGGTGCCAAGCTCGGCCTCGACGACGACGCCGTGGTCGTGGGCGTATTCCACAACCTTCTTGGTGACCTCAATGTTCTCGGCGAAGGGCTTGCTGGACATATCAATCATGACGGAGGTGAAGCCGCCGTCAATGCAGCTCTTGCACAGCTCAAAGCTGTCGCCGTGGTCCAGGTGAAGGCAGATGGGCAGGTCGGTCTCAATGATGGCGGCCTCCACCAGCTTCATCAGATAAGTGTGGTTGGCATAAGCCCGGGCGCCCTTGGACACCTGAAGAATCAGAGGAGCCTCCAGCTCTTTGGCGGCCTCGGTGATACCCTGGACGATCTCCATGTTGTTGACGTTGAAGGCGCCGATGGCGTACCCTCCGTTGTAGGCCTTTTTGAACATCTCGGTGGTGGTAACCAGTGCCATAACGATCATCTCCTGACAAATTTTATTTGTCCCGTCCCCGGTCCGGGCCGGGAAAAGGCCCCAGGCTCCCTTTCCCTGTCTTTGCAGGGACGAAAACGATTTTCTTTTATGATAATATCACAAAAAAAATAAAATGCAAGTATTTACAATTCTTTTTTTGGATGGTATGATAAAAAATACCCTGGGTTTTGTGCCCTGGCCGCAAAAGGAAGAAAAAATATTTTGAGGAGGCTGTTTCTCATGAGTGAATTGAAAGGCGCCTGCATCTTCGGCCAGTCCGGAGGTCCCACCTCCGTCATTAACGCCAGCGCCTACGGCGTCATCAGCACCGCTCTGAAAAACCCCAATATCACCCGCGTCCTGGGCGCGGAACACGGCATTAAGGGCGTGCTGAACGACCGGCTGTTCGATATGGGCGAGGAGGACCCCGCCGAGCTGGAACTGCTGAAATACACTCCGTCCTCCGCCCTGGGCTCCTGCCGCTACAAGATGAAGGACCCGGATGTGGACGACACCGATTATAAGCGCATTCTGGAAATTTTCAAGAAGTACGACGTCCGCTACTTTTTCTACAACGGCGGCAACGACTCCATGGATACCTGCAACAAAATCAGCAAATACATGCAGAAGGTAGGCTACGAGTGCCGGGTCATGGGCGTGCCCAAGACCATCGACAACGACCTTTTCGGCACCGATCACTGCCCCGGCTTCGCCTCCGCCGCCAAGTATATCGCCACAAGCTGCATGGAGGTTTACCAGGACGCCCGGGTTTATGACACCGGCATGGTCTGCATCATCGAGATCATGGGCCGCCACGCGGGCTGGCTGGCCGGAGCGGCCGCCCTGGCTGCCGCCTACGGCGCGGGCCCCGATTTGGTGTACCTGCCCGAGGTGGACTTTGACATGGACCGGTTCCTGGCCGACGTGGACCGCATTTATAAGGAGAAGGGCAACTGCATGGTGGCCGTCTCCGAAGGCATCCACTACGCCGACGGCGCGTTCGTCTCTGAGGCGAAGACCTCCGCCACCGACGGCTTCGGCCATGCGCAGCTGGGTGGCCTTGCCGCCATGCTGGCCGATGCCGTGAAGCAGAAGACCGGAGCCAAGGTCCGGGGCATCGAGCTGAGCCTGCTCCAGCGCTGCGGCGCGCACCTGGCCTCCGAGACCGATATTGAGGAGAGCTTCATGTCCGGCAAGGCCGCCGTGGAGAACGCCGCCGCGGGCATCACTGACAAGATGGTGGGATTTGAGCGGAGCTATGAGAACGGCCAGTACGTCTGCAAGACTAAGCTGCTGGGCCTTACGGACGTTGCCAACACCGAGAAAAAGGTTCCCCTGGAGTGGATCAACGCCGCCCATAACGGCGTGGAGAAGCCGTTTATCGACTATGTGCTTCCCCTGATCCAGGGCGAGCCCAAGCTGCCCAAGGAGGACTCCCTGCCCCGGTTTGCCAGGCTGAAAAAGGTTCTGGCGAAGTAACGCCTTTTCACCGCTGTCAAACGGCCCCGCTCGTGTGAGCGGGGCCGTTTTTTGCGTTTGCTTTATTTCTCGATGCCGGACCAGGCCAGCTTCCATTGGCCGCCCTGCCGAATCAATTCCATAGTCAGGTAATGATAGCTCTCCCCCTCCTCCAGATTCAGACGGTGCTTGACGGACACAATGGCAGAGGATGGGTTCTGGTCGTCGTTCAGGGTATAATCCACAGAGGCGACCGTGAGGTGTTCCCAGACATTTTCCCCATAGGCGTCCGTGTCGGCGTCTTCTGTCAGCAGGCCGGAGACGGTGGAGAGATCATCCGACAGCAGCGCCGGGAACAGGCGGTCCGCCGTCTCATAAAGGGAACGCATCCACTCGGGAACGGTCTCGTTTCGGGAGACCACCCGGAAGCTGGAAGCCATATCCCGGAAACGCATGCCCATTCCCTCCTCCGCCTCCAGGAAGTAGCGGGCGGTGAGAACAAAGGTCCCGCCCTGTCCGTCATCCACAAACCAGAGTTCCGCCTGTTCGGAGTCCCAATCCGTGCCCGCGCCGGCCCTGAGATACAGGCTCCCGGGAAGGGCGGCGGCGGTTTCTTCCGAAGTCACCTCCGTATAGCGGTCTTTCAAAGCGTTCTCCGCGTCCGCCAGGGCCGCACCGGGGGCCACACCGGGCAGATGGAGGATATCCAGGCCGCACTCCGGAAAATCTTCCGGCAAAGGGCTGCTGTTCCTTATGCTGTAAAGCCCATTCTCTTCACGGATAAAAAACTGCTCCTCATTGACATAAATGAGAAAATCCACCTTTTTTTCCTGGGACTGCGGGGCATAGCTCAGCAGGCGCAGCGTTCCAATCTCGCTGCCCTGCTCCGGCAAAAAGGGCTGACCGCCCTCGGCGGCCGGGTCTTGGGTCTCCGGCAAGTTCGGTTCGGCGGCGCCGGGACGCTGGGCGTCCGGCGGAGTGACCGCCGGGCCGGTCCGCCACTGGAGGACACGCCCCATGGAGAATACCAGCGCCAGACAAGCCGCCGCAGCCAGGCAGTACCCCGGCCAGCGCCGCCGGCGGCTCTCGCTGCGGACAAGCAGCTCCGGCTCCGCGCCGCCGATGGCGGCAAACAGACGCTCCCTATCATTCATAGCAGCCCCTCCTTTTCCAAGTACCGCCGCAGCTTCTCCCGGCTGCGGAACAGGCTGGTCCGTACAGTGGCCTCCCGCATTCCATACCGCCTGGCAATGTCCGCCATAGGTTCCGTAAACCAGTAACGCCGCAAAAAGACATTGCACTCCCGTTCCGGCAGCGTTCTTAAAAAGCGGCGGACCGCTTCCTCCAGCTCCGCCGCCTCCACCGCCTGGAAAGTGTCGGATGCAGAGACGCACTCCCCCAGCTCCTCCAGGACCAAGGGCATTTCTCCCCCGCCCCGTTTTTCGGCGTGGCCGGCCCGCCAGCGGCTAAAGGCCAGGTTTCTTGTGATTTTTCCCAAAAATGGGGCCAGAAGCCGGGGCCGCCCCTCCGGCATGGCATTCCAGGCATTGAGCCAGGTGTCGTTGACGCACTCCTCCGCGTCCCGCTTGTCCTCCAGGATATTTCTTGCCACGGCGCGGCAGTAGCCGCCGTACTTTTCCCCGGTTCTTTGAATCGCCTCCGGGTCCCGCCGCCAGTACAGCGCGACAATGTCATGATCTTCCATATGGCTTCCTCCCTTGCTGCTTGATGGGCCCTCACTGTTATAGACGGAAAAAACGGCCCGCCGTTCCCGGCTTCTCAAAAAAAGAACGCCGGACAGGGCTTGCCCGGCGTTCCGTTCACTTTTTGTAATAGGCCCGCAGGACGGGCTCCAGCTCCCGCCACTTGATTTCGTACCACTGGCGGTAGTCCTCCACCGTGTGGGAGGGTGTTACCAGACTCTCCCTCCCCCGGTACTTCAATGTGTAGGGCTTGAACGCGTCAGAGTCCGGGTCCAGGCCGTAGAGCCCGTCCAACAGCTCCCGGCCCTCCTCCAGGTTCCGCAGAATCACCGAGCTGGCAGACAGGCCGTCCTTGTTGGGCGGGATATAGCTGTGGATGTCCGCCCCGTGCTTCATAAGCTCGTCCAGCACCGCTTTGAGCATCTCCCGCAGCTGGCGGTTGTGGGCCTTGTCGCCCTCTGCATTGTAGCTGCTATAGGATTTCCGGGCAAATTCGTCATACTGATTCAGCGCGTGCTGCCAGGCGTTGAGACTGCCGGGGTTCGTAGTCGTATTGGGGTCCATCCCCATGTCCAGCAGGCGGCGCAGGAGCAGGAAATACCCCTTGGTGCGCTCCTTGTTTTGCTCAGACACATAGTCCCCCGCCCGCAGGAAACACTGGCCGATGGCATCGTACCAGATGGGTGCGCCGAAATTATGCCCATAGGGGTTGATTGCATCCTGAAAGTTCACATCCGCTCCCCGGTCCAGCAGAAGATGCGCCACCTCCAGGTTATCGCTCTTGATGGCCACCATCAGCGGCGACTGCCCGTGGTCCTTCTTGGGCGGGGCCTTGGCCAGACACGTGATCAGTTCTGGTTTTTTTCCAGAATGGCGGACACCTCGTCCAGTTTGCCCCGGCGGATCATGGTAAACAGCTTTTTCATGGCGAATCCTCCCTACCTGTTTTTCTGATAGATGGTCCAAAGCCCCTCCATCAGCAGGAACTTGTCATAGATGATTTTGTTCCGGCAGTAACGCACAATCACCGGGGCATTTCCCCCTGTGGCGACCACGCTGACCTCCCGGCCCGGGAACTCGCCCCGGATGCGGTCAATGATGCCGTCCAGCATTCCGGCGGTGCCATAGACGATGCCGGAACGCATGCAGTCTTCCGTATTCTTTCCGATCAGGGCCTTGGGGTGCTGGAGAGAGATGTCCGGAAGCTGGGCCGCCCGGCGGCTCAGGGCCTCCAGAGAGACGTTGACCCCCGGCAAAAGCAGGCCGCCCTCATAGGTCCGGCCCTCGGAAATTACGCCGATGGTGGTGGCCGTGCCCATATCGATGGTGATAATGGGGGGGGTGAATTTTTCCAGCGCCGACACGGCGTCCGCCACAATGTCCGCCCCCACCTGGGTCTGGACCGTCAGGCGGATGTTCAGCCCGGTCTTTACGCCTGGGCCCACTACCATAGGGGGCCTTCCCAAAAGGCGGGTCAAGGCCTTCTCCATCATGAAATTCAGAGGCGGAACCACGCTGCACAAAATGGCCCCGGTAACATCCTTATAACTGAAATGATAGAGGGTGAACAGGTTCATCAGATCAATGCTGATTTGGTCGGCGGTCTTCCGGCTGTCCGTGTCCAGGGAGGCCAGAAAACGGAGGGTTTTGTCCTTGTCAAACAGGCCGACGGAGGTGTTGGAGTTGCCAACGTCTATGGCAAGCAGCATGGAGGTCGCTCCTTTCATTCCGGTTTTTATACATTTGTATAGTAGCACGAGCCGCGCCGTCTTGCAAGTGCGGCGAAAAGCCGCCAAGGCGGCGTTCAACGATTATGAATACAGGTTCCAAGTGCTGCCGGAGGGGAACTCCGCCGGTTTCATGGCATCATGAGATAAATACAAAAAGCAACAGCATCCTATGGTACTCCTTGAAACAGACCTGAAAATGTTGTATAATAGCATTAAAACCGAACTTATGAAGGTGAAGTAATTGAAAATTTATAATAAACCAGCGTATGCATTCGGCTTATTCTGCACAGGGGGCCTAATGATTTTTGCCCTAAATATTATATCCGCTGATTGGTGGCAGTGGATAATCACCATCGCTATTGCCGGCAGATATCTATATATCGGTTTATCTGAATCAGCCAGCAAAAAAGCAGATATCATTCACGAGCACTATCACGAAACAGCTGCCAAGCTCTATGGCAAATATTATCGTGTCAAAACAAATCTTCCGTGGATACTTTTGACCGCTTTCTTTGGCGCGGCTTTATTTATTCGGCTTGTTTTCGATAAAACAACGCCTATTGGTATTGCGGCCGCCTTTTGTATCTTGTTAACTATTTCCGCTGCATACAGTATCAGCATAGAGCAGAAAATTAAAAATACCATTGAAAACCAATTCCAAAAAGACTGATTATAAAATTGCGACAGACAATACAGGGCGACGGTTCTCATTCAGTCACCCCGTATTTTAAACAGGCTCTTATACATACTGCACCGTTTCTTTGACCAAGAATTTTGGAAATCAATCATTCGCAGCCCTAACGGAAAAGGGAGGAAAAAGGTCTTGTAATCGTACGTTTGTTCCGGTATGCTGAAAGTAGCCAAAGAAATGGAGGGCGCTGCCCATGACCTATCTGACAAAGCTGGCCTCCCCGCTGGGGCCTCTGACCCTGGCCTCCGACGGAGAGGCGCTTACGGGCCTCTGGCTGGAAGGCCAGAAGTATTATGCCGCCGGGCTAGAGGCGGAAACCGGAAAGCGGCCGGACTTAGCGGTCTTTTGCCAGGTGGAGTTGTGGCTGGAGGCGTATTTTAAAAGGAGGGACCTCCCTTCCCTTCCGCCCGTGGCCCCAAGAGGGAGCAAATTCCAGAAACGGGTGTGGAAGCTGCTGCTGGAAATTCCCCTCGGGAAAACGACAACCTATGGAGCCTTGGCGGAGCGGCTGAAAGCCGCCGGGGTTTCCGCTTCCCCCCAGGCGGTGGGCGGCGCGGTGGGGCGCAACCCCGTCTCCATCCTCATCCCCTGCCACCGGGTTGTGGGTGCGGACGGCAGCCTGACGGGCTACGCCGGGGGCGTGGAGAAGAAGCGGTTCCTTCTGGAGCTGGAGGGCGCGGATTTGACGGGGCTGTATATGCCGAAGAAAGGAACGGCGCTGTGAGAGAAAAACGTATGTTTTTACCGGAAGCCACAAATGGCCAAGCCCGCCCCCTAGAGCCGGCCGGGACGGCACCTGCGGCGGAAGCGCCAAATCCTGAACCGGGGAAATTCCCATGCCCCTGCTGCGGGTATCGAACCTTTCCCGTTCCCAAAGAGGAAGCTGTTGCTTATATCTGCCCGGTGTGCTTTTGGGAAAACGACGTATTTACCCCCGGCGAGGACCAGCCCAGCGGTGAAAACCGGGGCATCACGCTGAAACAGGGCCGGGAAGCATTCCGGCGGCTGGGAGCCGTCCAAAAGTATCTGGTCCGGTACGTGCGAAAGCCCCTGCCGGAGGAAATTCCGTAGGGACTGCCAAAAAAAGCGGGCATTGGTGTTCCAATGCCCGCTGTGCCTGACTTTATAGAAAACGCTGTGCGGCTTTGCGCCTTGGCTGGCCCATAGGACACATTACAAAATGATGCAGATAAGCCCTCCGCTGCCCTCGTTGATGATGCGGGTCAGGGTTTCCTGGAGCTTTTTCCGGGCGTCCTCCGGCATCCGTTTCAGCTTGCCCTGGAGATCGTCGCTGACCAGCTCGTGGAAGCTCCGCCCAAAGATGTTGGACTGCCAGATTTTGCTGGTGTCCCCCTCAAATTCCTGGAGGAGGTAGTTCACCATGTCCTCCGACTGCTTCTCGTTCCCCACGATGGGCGAGACCGCCGTCTCGATGTCCGCCCGGATCATGTGGATGCTGGGTGCGCTGGCTTTCAGCCTCACGCCGTAGCGCCCCCCCTGCTTCATGATCTCCGGCTCCTCCAGGGTCAGTTCCTCGATGCTGGGCACTACGATGCCGTAGCCCGTTTCCCGGACGTCCTTGAGCGCCCCGGCCACCTTGTCGTATTCTGCCTTCACCGCCGCAAGGCGGGTCAGCAGGCTCATCAGGTCCCCGTCGTCCCCCACCTCGAAGCCGGACTGCTCCGACAGCGTGTGGTAAAACAGCTCCCGGGGCAGGCTGAGGCGGGCCGCCGCCACGCCGGTGCCCAAGTCAATGGAGGTGATTTTCGCCTCGCTGATGTTCTCGCAATCTCCCAGGGCGGCGATGACGCCATCCACCTCCCGGATATGCTGGAGCTGGGAGGTTCCCTGTCGGACCGCGTCATAGAGGCTGGCCTTGATGGGGTGCTCCGTGGGCAGCGCGTCCACCCAGGGAGGCAGGAACAAATCCAGCTCCTGCATGGGGAACTCGTAGAGGACGGCCCGCAGGATGTCCGCCACATCCTCCTCCCCCAGGTCCAGGCAGTTCACCGGGACGCAGTTCACCTCATAGCGGGAGGCAATGTCCCGGGCAATGGCCTCCGCCCGGTCGCTCTTGGGGTCTGCGGAGTTCAGAAGGACGATGAAGGGCTTCCCAAGCTCCTGGAGCTCCCGGATCACCCGCTCCTCCGCCTCCAGGTAGTCTTCCCGGGGGATGTCGGAGACGGTGCCGTCGGTGGTGATGACAATGCCGATGGTAGAGTGCTCCGAGATGACCTTCCGGGTTCCGATCTCCGCCGCCTCGGTCATGGGAATCTCATGGTCGTACCAGGGGGTGGTCACCATCCGGGGGGCGTCGTCCTCGAACTGGCCGATGGCCCCCCGGACCATGTAGCCCACGCAGTCGATGAGCCGCACGGAGAAGGAAGCGCCGTCGGGGAGCTGAACCTGGGCCGCCTCCTCCGGGACGAACTTGGGCTCCGCCGTCATGATGGTCCGGCCGGAGCCGCTCTGGGGCAGCTCATCCCGGGCCCGCTCCTTGCGGTACACATTTTCGATGTTGGGAATGACCTGGGTTTCCATGAATCGCTTGATGAAGGTGGACTTGCCGGTCCGCACCGGGCCCACCACGCCGATGTAGATATCCCCCGCCGTGCGGGTGGCGATATTCTGATAGATGGTCGTGTTCATAGTATCCCGTCCTTTTTCCGCTCCATATTCATGTTCCCACTCTATGTCCCAGGAGGCAAAAGTATGACGGCCCGTCTTGTTTTAGAGAAATCACACAAGGAAAATGGTTTATGGGCAAAGCCGATTTGGTCGAAATCATGCTTTACAGCAGTTCTTTAATATGGTAAACTGCTAGCGTATTAAATGAACGGCCCGCCCGTTCTATTTTGGAGGATGAAAGCATGATGAAAAGCAAGAAGTTTTGGGCCCTCCTGCTGGCCCTTGCCATGGTCCTGAGCCTGGCCGCCTGCGGCGGCAAGGACGCAAGCTCCGATAATAGCGGAGACGGCGGCACTTCGGTGGTCGCTCCGGAGGATCAGAAGACCGGCGGTACGGGAAGCGAGCCGGCAGACGGCGAAAGCGACCTGGCTTATGTGCAGGGCAAGGGCACTCTGGTCGTGGGCATGACGGACTTCGCCCCGATGGATTACCGGGATGCCGGCGGCAATTGGATCGGCTTTGACGCGGATATGGCCTCCGCCTTTGCCGAAAGCCTGGGCGTCAAGGTCGAGTTCCAGGAGATTACCTGGGACTACAAGGTCATGGAGCTGAATGCCAAGAGCATTGACTGCGTCTGGAACGGCATGACCCTGAACGATGAAGTCAAGGCGGCTATGGACACCGGAAACGCTTACTGCCTCAACGCTCAGGTGCTGGTGGTCCCCACCGAAAAGGCCGCGGACTTTGAAAGCCTGACCAGCCTGGAAGGGCTGAATGTGGCTGTGGAATCCGGTTCCGCAGGCGAGGACGCGGCGCAGGCCCTGGGCGCTTCCACCACGGCTGTTGCCAAGCAGGCCGACGCGCTGATGGAGGTCTCCGCCGGAACCGCCGACGCCGCCGTAATCGACCTTCTGATGGCCGGAGCCATGATCGGCGAGGGAACCAACTACGCAAACCTTACCTATACTGTAAACCTGAATACCGCCCAGGGCCTGGAGTCTGAGGAGTACGGCGTGGGCTTCCGCAAGGGGTCCGACCTGGTGGACGCGTGGAACAGCTTCTGGTCCGCCGCCATTGCCGACGGCTCCGTTCTGGAAACCGGCACTACTTACGGTGTGCAGGAATCCCTGATTCTTGCGTAAACCCATACCCCTTCCGGCTGCAATCCGCAAAGGCAGAGAGGTTCCCTCTCTGCCTTTGGACGGTTTCCTCCCCGAAATTTCCAATGAGAGGACGATTCGATGGTTTCCTTTTTTCGTTCCCCTGAATTTTTGACAGTCCTGTCTGCGCTGAATACCGGCTTTGTCAAAACCCTCCAGCTCTTTTTTGTCACGCTGGTGGGAGCCGTGCCTTTGGGTCTGGTCATTTCCTTTGGTTCCATGAGCCGTCTCCATCCCCTGCGGTGGCTGACAAAAACCCTGGTTTGGATTGTCCGGGGCACGCCCCTGGTGCTCCAGATTATCGCGCTGTATTACGTCCCGGGTCTGAAAGGCTTTCCTATCTGGAGCGGCGGCGAATCGGGACGGTTCACCGCCGTGGCGGTGGCGTTCGTCATCAATTACGCCTGCTATTTCTCAGAGATTTACCGGGGCGGCATCCAGGGCGTGCCCGCCGGACAGCAGGAGGCCGGGCTGGTGCTGGGCATGACGAAACGGCAGATTTTCTTCAAGATCACGCTGCTGCAAATGGTCAAGCGGATTGTTCCCCCCATGTCCAACGAGATCATCACCCTGGTGAAGGACACCTCCCTGGCCCGGGTGGTGGCGCTGCAGGAAGTCATTTGGATGGGTGAATCCTTCATGAAGGGAAACCAGGGCTACGCGGGACTGGTGTGGCCGCTGTTCTTTACGGCGGTGTACTACCTCATCTTCAGCGGCGCTGCGACCCTCCTCCTGGGGAAGCTGGAAAAGAAGCTGGAATATTTCCGTTGAGAGGAGTTTGCAAGATGGCGATTTTAGAGGTCCAACACATTGAAAAGCACTTCGGGGACACCCAGGTCCTCAGCGATATCAGTTTTTCCCTGGAGGAGGGGCAGGCCCTGTCCATCATCGGCTCCTCCGGCTCCGGCAAGACCACCCTGCTCCGCTGCCTGAACTTTCTGGAGCGGCCGGACCACGGTTCCATCTCCGTGAAGGGCGGCGTAATCTTCGACGCAGAGGACCCTTCCACCCAGTCGGAAAAGGACATCCGCCAAAAACGCCTCCACTTTGGACTGGTATTTCAAAATTTCAACCTCTTTCCCCAATATACGGCCCTTCAGAATGTCACCCTGGCCCGGGAACTGCTGTCCAGGGAGCGGGGCGGTGAAAGCCGGGAGGACATTGCCAGGGCTGGCCGGGAACTGCTGGCTCAAATGGGCCTGGCTGACCGGGCGGATCACTATCCCCACCAGCTCTCCGGCGGGCAGCAGCAGCGGGTGGCCATTGCCCGGGCGCTGGCCCTGCACCCGGATATTCTCTGCTTTGACGAGCCTACCTCCGCCCTGGACCCGGAACTTACCGGAGAGGTTCTGAGGGTTATACGGTCCTTGGCGGAACAGAAAACCACCATGATTATCGTCACGCATGAAATGGCCTTTGCCCGGGATGTGGCGGACCAGGTGATTTTCATGGACGGGGGTGTCATCGTCGAGCAAGGCAATCCGAAAGAGGTGATTGACCATCCGAAGGAGGAACGGACCAGGCAGTTCCTTTCCAGGTACGCAAACAGCTGATGCGCCTTGGTTGTAAAGGAAAAACAGTTTATAGAAAAGCGTGCGGGAAGAATTTCCCGCACGCTTTTTTATGCTCTTTTCCGGGGAATCAGCAGCATCTGATCTTGGGGAATCTCCTCCTCCCCTTCCAGCTGGTTGGCGGACAGGATGGCGGAGATCGTGGTATTGTACTTCTTCGCCAAGTCCCAGGCACTCTCCTGCCGCCCAATGCACCGCAGAACCAGAGAGGGCGCGCCGCCCAGGTCCTTGGTCGTCTCCGTATCCAGCTTGGCTGCGCAGACGCAGACTTTCTTTACTCTGGCCGCCGCTTCAATGTGGAAGTCCACCGGGAGGCGAACCTCAATTCCCCGGTCTCCCAGAGTGCCCTGAACCTCCTCGGCGCAGACGGCCCGGGCGGTAACGCGGCAATCCTCCGGCAGCTCCAGCTGGCATCCGGCATCCATGCTCCGTTCCGCCACCAGGGGCACGCCGCCCTCGTCCAGGTACATGGCCCGAACCGTTACCCCGGCCCGCAGAACGGCCATGTTCCCCTCCCGGCTGACGGATACCGCGCCGCACTTGGCGGATAGGGCCAAAATGGACTCGGCCACCACGCCGATTTCCAGCACCTCCCGCAGGGTCTGGCGGCGGGTCAGGTTTTCGCAGAAGCTGGTGATGTTCAGCGGCGCGGCCTCATAGGTCATATCATAGGCGGTGGAATACAGGTCGCTGAGCAGCGTCAGCTCCTGCTCCTCCCGCAGTAGAGCCGTAGCGTGCAGATACAGTGTCACGGCAATCTGGCGGCCCTCCGGGTCGTCGCCGTCAATTTGAAAGTCCGTGCCCGTCAGCTGCAATTGCAGACTGGCGGAGGATCCCTCCACGGCCCCTTCCACCTCCATAATCTGAGAGAAGGGCATCTCCGCAGAGGCGGAGCCGCAGCCGCCGTCCAGATTCCGGTAAAGCAAGCCGATGGAGAACACGCCTTTGAATATCAGCTTGCTTCCCACAATCTTCGTCTCCGTAACGGTGCTGGAAACCTGGCTGGTCAGCAGCTCCGCCGCCCCCTCCCGGCCTGGGGAGAGGTTCATCTCCTCCGTAAAGGTGAAATCCTTCTCCGCAATGTGGGTCAGCAGAATGGCGTGCTGTTCCTCCTGGCGCTTTTCCACCTGGAGCGCCGGCTCCGCCTCCGTGTCCGAGCAGAACGCCAGGGGCTTGCGCTGATAGCCGGTCACATGGGTCACCAGCTTGCAGTGGGTGAAAATCTTCCGGGGATTCAGCATCCGGGCCTCCAGAAATTCCGTTTCCGTCTCCGCCGTCAGATACTGGCAGCCCGGCAGGGCCCGGCCGTCACTCTCAGCGGTAAAGGGAATCGCAAATTCCAGGGTGCGGATGCCGCTTTCCCCGTCGGGGGTATAGAGCACCGTGATCCGAACGGTTCCGGAAATCTCCGCTTTCCCATCCCGCAGCTCCCGGCTGTGTAAATAGACCTTCCCGTCCGTCTCAATGATGCGGGCAATATCGGGACAGTAGTCCGGCACAATGGTCTCCGCCGTTTCCTCTTGCGTCAAAGTCAGCTCCCCGCCCATATCATAGGCGTCCAAGGACACTTTTTTCAAATCCAGTTCCATGAAGAACCCCTTCCTTTCCCGGCAGGCATAGAATCCATGTCCTACTCTATGCGCCGCCGGGAAGGGATATGTTTCAAACCTTGAAAATCTTTTTCAGAATGCCCCGGAGCATTTTAGGGGACTTCCAAACCACGATATTCATATGACGCCTCCTCTCAGTTTTTAAGGAACCGCTGATTAAATTCCAACACACATCTTTGCGCCATAAATTTCCCCCTGATCTTCGTCAGAACGCCTTGAAATCCGTCAGGATTCCTGCGGTTTTCTCCCTTGCCAGATGAAAATCGCTGGAGCAAATCTGCACATGCCGATTTAATCGGCGCTTCCTCAACGCCGGCAGCAGGCGCAGCCGCAGCCGATCAGCAGAAACGCAACCAGGAACATCAACACACCCACCGGAAACACCGCGGCAATCAGGATTCCCGCTCCCAGGGCCGCGGCGAACAGTCCCAGCAGGCGGACGCCTCCGCCTCCTCCATTCCCGCAGCCCCAATTTCCAAAGCCTCCAAAGCCCCTGTTTCCACAGCCCATTGCGGTACGCCTCCTTTCCTTCCAGTATATACGCCAGGGCCGTCCACGGTGAAAAAACGCCGCCCCGAACATCGAGGCGGCGTTTTCTCACTTTTTTTCCTGCCAATCCCGGAGAGGCTTCAGTTCGTCATAGAGGCGTAAATAACTGTTGTGGCGGCTTTTTTGAAGTTCTCCCCGGCGGAGGGCCTCCAGCACGGCGCAGCCCTTTTCCCGGGTATGGCTGCACCCCGCAAAGCGGCACTTGTCCAGATAGGGGGCAAAGTCCGTAAAGGTTTCCGGAAGGCGGCGCTTCAGCTCCAGGTTCAGTTCCTCCGCGTCAAAGGAGGAGAAGCCGGGGGTATCCACTACCTCCGCCCCGCAGGAAAGGCGGTGCAGCTCCACATGCCGGGTGGTATGCCGTCCCCGGCCCAGGGCTGTGCTGACCTCCCCCACCTGCAAATGGAAATTCCGGTCCAAGGTATTTAAAATGCTGGATTTCCCTACGCCGGAGTTGCCTGTAAAGGCAGAAAGCTTTGCGGATATCAGGGCCTTTAAATCCTCCATTCCCTCCCCGGTTTCCGCGCTGACCCGTAGCGTCGGGAAACCGGAAGCGCGGTAAATATCATAAAGCGCATCTGCCGGGTCCAGGTCGCACTTATTCAGCACTACCGCTACGGCACAGTCCTTCAAAGCCGCGATGGCGGCCACCCGGTCAATCAGAAAGGGGTCCGTTTTGGGAATGGCGGCGGAGGCAACGACTACCAGCTGGTCAATGTTGGCCACGGCGGGCCGGGAAAAGGCGTTCCGCCTGGGCAGAATTTTCTCCACGAAGCCCTGTCCGCCGCCCAGCTCCCGGACCTCCACCCGGTCCCCCACCAGGGGGGAAACCCCTTCTTTCCGGAATTTCCCTCTGGCCCGGCATTGCAGGACCGTTTCGCCTGTATCCACATAATAGAAACCGCTGAGGGCCTTTTGAATGCGTCCGGTCATACCCGTCAACCTGTAAACTGCATTTCATGGGTCTTGCTCTGGTCCAGCACGCCGTCAAATTCCACCTTGACGGTCTGGGTGCCCGATCCGGTAAGCTCCACATGCGCGACCATGTCGCTGCAGCTGACCCGCTCGGAATACTGGGGATTCACCTCGTCTCCCACATACACGTCCACCTGGACCGTCGTGCGGTCATCCTGGGGAAGTTCAATATCCCACGACACCGTATTCGTGGAGACGCCGCCGCTGATTTTGAATTTGATGGTGTCCCATTCCTTCACCGTGGTATTCGGTTCAATGCTCTGCCAGATAACGCTGTTGGGTTCGGCCTCGCTCTCCACGGATTCAATATCCGCATTGGTGCAGGTCAGATGCCAGGTATCCACCAAGGACCGGAGGACCACGTCGATCTGTGTGCCCACAAAGTTGGGAACGGCCACCGGCTTTTTCTCCGGGCCCTTGCTGACAATCAGGCGGATCATATCGCCGTCTTTTAATTCCTCGCCTTTTGCGGGTTCACTGCGGATGATATAGCCCTCGGTGATCTCGTCATTGAATTCCATCTCCGCCTCGTCGGCCAGGATTTCCAGGTTGTATTTCTCTTTCAGGCTTTTCAGCAGCACGTTGGCCTGGGCCACGGTTTTATTGACCACATCCGGCATCTCTCCCGTATCCTCCCCGGCGCTGAGCCAGATTTCGATCGTCAGGTTATCGCCCTTGCGGTGGCTCCCTGCGGCGGGGCTCTGCTGGGCAATGGTTCCCTCCGGGTACTCGCTGCTGAATACGCTTCCCTTTTCCACCAGAGTGAAAATATCCTTTACCTCGGTCATGGCGGCGGCCTGTTCCGGCGTACTGCCCAGCACCGAGGGTACGGCGTAGGTCTGCGGCTCCTGGGTCTGCTGCTGGAAGGAATCGGAAATCATATTAAACAGTACGTAGACCAGCGCCGCAGCCAGGATAACCGTAATGCCCAGCAGCACTTTCACGCCGGCGCCGCCGCCTCGGGGAGCCGGGTCGTAGTCGTCCTCGTAGTCCCTCCTGCGTTCCCGGACCCGCTCCGGTTCCCGCTGGCGGTTTTTGGGCGTGGGATGGAGGGTCTGGTCATAGGTGCGGATGGGCTGCGTGGGCTCTGCCGGCTCCTCCGGCCGGAGGTCCACCATGGTAAAGTCCAGGTTGATGCTGGGGTTTTTTCGAAAATCCTCCAGATCGGCAATCATGGCGTCGGCGGAGGCGTAGCGGCGGCTGAGGTCCGGCGTCATAGCCTTCATGCAGATCAGCTCCAGCTGGGGCGGAATCTCCGGCTTCAGCTCTCGGGGCGCCAGGGGCACGGAGCTGAGGTGCTGGATGGCCACGGACACGGCGGAATCCCCCTCGAAAGGCAGCCGCCCGGTAAGCATCTCATACATAACCACGCCGGAGGAATAGATGTCGCTTCTGGCGTCGGTCCGCTCTCCCCTCGCCTGCTCCGGTGAGATATAGTGGACAGATCCCAGGGCTTCCTGGGTCAAGGTCTGGGCGGAATTTTCAAGGCACGCAATGCCGAAGTCGGCCACCTTTACGCTGCCGTCCCGGAGAACCATAACGTTTTGGGGCTTGATATCCCGGTGGACGATGCCCCGGCTGTGGGCGTGGCTGAGGCCCCGCATGATCTGGGTGATGAAGTGCAGGGATTCCCGCCAGTTCAGCTGGCCCCGCTTCTCCATATACTGCTTCAGCGTGATGCCGTCAATAAGCTCCATGACGATGTATTCCGTGTCTCCGCCCCGGCTCACGTCGTAGACCGACACGATGTTGGGATGGGACAGCTGGGCCACGGCCTGGGACTCCGCGTTGAAACGGCGGCGGAAGTCCTCGTCCTGGGCCAAATCCGGCTTCAGGACCTTTACCGCCACCAAGCGGTTTAACCGCTGGTCCCTGGTCTTGTAAACCACCGCCATGCCCCCTGTGCCGATGCGCTCCAGAATTTCATAGCGGTTATCCAGCGTTTTACCAATGTACGGATCCATATGGCTCCTCCTTCCTTACAGTTTTTTTGCCAGAACAACGGTGATGTTGTCCGACGCGCCCCGGCTCTTGGAAATGGCCAGCAGGCGTTCCATGCAGGTGTTCGTATCGCCGTGGAGAACCTCCCGCATAATCTCCTCGTCCGTCACGGTGTTCACCAGCCCGTCGGTGCACAGCAGGAGAAACTCCCCCGGCAGAAGCTGGCAGGTGTAGCAGTCGCACTCCGGGTCCACGTCCGGGCCCAGGGCCCGGGTGATGAGGTTCCGGTTGGGGTGGCGGCGGGCCTCCTCCGCGGTGATGTCCCCCCGCTCCACCATGTGCTCCACCAGGGAGTGGTCCCGGGTCACCTGGAGAATGCGCTCCTGATTGATATGGTAGGCCCGGCTGTCCCCCACGTTGGCAATGACCACGCCGCCGTCAAAGGAGACCGCGGAGACCAGGGTAGTCCCCATGCTGTGGTACTCCTCCGAGGTCCTGGCGGCCTCCCGCACGGCGCGGTTCGCCAGAGCCACCGCCACCACGGAAATTTCCCGCAGCCGGTCCGGCTTAGCCTCCGGAGAAAGGCGCTTTTCCATCTCCGCGGAGAAGGTCTCCACGGCGATGCGGCTGGCAAGCCGCCCTCCGGCGGCCCCCCCCATCCCGTCGCAGACCACGCAGATGGTGTGGCCAAAGGCCGTCTTTACCGCGTAGGCATCCTGATTCTCTTTGCGGACAAGGCCGGTGTCGGTCATGCTCCATAGGTTCATCATTGGGAATCCTCCCCTTTCTCTGCCTTTCTGCGAAGCTGTCCGCAGGCGGCGTCTATATCTCCACCCAGGCTCCGCCGCACGGTGGCGGTAAGGCCGTGAGATTCCAGACGTTTTTGAAACGCCGCCGTCCGGCGGGAGGGCCGGAAGGGGCTTTCCGTCACGTCGTTCAGCGGGATCAGGTTCACGTGGCCGGGCATTCCCCGCAGCCGCCTGGCAATGAGGTCCGCCTGCCAGTCCTGGTCGTTTACGCCGTCGATCATGGCGTATTCAAAGGAAATCCGCCGTCCGGTCTTTTCAAAATAGTCATGACAGGCGGCAAACAGCTCCTCCACATCATAGGCCCGGTTAACAGGCATGAGACGGGAACGGGTTTCCCGGTCCGGCGCGTGGAGGGAGACGGACAGCGTCAATTGCAGTCCCAGCTCCGCCAGGCGGCGGATACCGGACAGGACGCCGCAGGTAGAGAGGGAAATGTGCCGCATCCCGATGTTCAGCCCGTCGGGATGATTTACGATTTCCAGGAATTTCAGCACGGCGTCCAGGTTGTCCATAGGCTCTCCGATGCCCATCAGCACAATGTTGGAGATGGGAGCCCCGGAGTCTTTCCCGGTGAAGATCACCTGATCCAGCAGCTCCCCCGGCGTCAGGTCCCGGACTTTTCCGGCAATGGTGGAAGCGCAGAATGCGCAGCCCATCCGGCAGCCCACCTGGGAGGAGATGCACACGGTGTTCCCGTGGCGGTAGCGCATCAGCACGGACTCGATGCAGTTGCCGTCCGCCAGCTCCCAGAGGTACTTAATCGTGCCGTCCCTGGCGGAAACCTGTTTCCGGGCTACCTTTGGAACCGTCAGGAGGCAGGCCTCCCCCAGCCGCTCCCGCAGGGAGTTCGGCAGGTCGCTCATCTCGCCGAAGGAGGCCGCCCCCCGGCTCAGCCAGGAGAAGACCTGCTTTCCCCGGAAGGCGGGCTCTCCCATGCTTTGGAGAAAGCCCCGCAGCTCCGGGAGGGTCATGGATTTGATATCGGTCATGATTCGCCTCAAACGCGCCGCGTCATGCGGCAGATGTAAAAGCCGTCGGTTCCATGGAGGTGGGGCCAGAGGGTAATCTGCCCCCCGGTTTCTCCAATGGGCTCAGGCAGGATGAACCTTCCCCGGGAAAACTCTGGGTGGGTTCCCAAAAATGCGTCCGTCACTTCCCCGTTCTCCTCCGGCAATATGGTGCAGGTGGAGTACAGCAGGGTCCCGCCGGGGCGGACATACCGGGCCGCGTTCTCCAGTATGGCGCTTTGGACCACCGGCAGGGTGAACAGGCTGTCCGCCCGTTTCCGCCGAATATCCGGTTTTTTGCGGAGGATGCCCAAGCCGGAGCAGGGTGCGTCCACCATCACCAGATCAAAGGCGTCCCGCCACTCCTCCCGGAAAATCCGCCCGTCGGCGGCCTCCGCATGGACGGAGGACAGGCCCAAGCGAGCCGCGCCCTTCCGGATGCGCCGCAGCTTGTTTTCGTGGATGTCGCAGGAGACAATTTCTCCCCGGTCTCCCATGGCGATGGCGGCGGCAAAGGACTTTCCACCGGGCGCGGCACATACGTCCAAAACCCGCCCCCCGGGTTCCGCCGCCAGCACCGCCAGGCGGGCCGCCGGGTCCTGAATGTAAATCATGCCGCCCTGGAACGCCTTCAGGCGTTCCAAATCCCCGGCGTTCTCCAGCAAAAGGCAGTCCGGCAGCCAAGGGTGGCGCTTTGCATGGACGCCCTCGTCTTCCAGGGATTTTGCCGCCTCCTCCGCCAAACAGCGGCAGGTATTGACCTGGGCGGCGGCAGGAGGCTGGCTGTTGCCGCTTATCAAAAACGCCTCCGCTCCCTCCCGGCCCAGCAGGGCCAGCAGGCGCTTGACCATCCACTTCGGATGGCTGTAGCGGATGGAGAGGTACTTGGCCTCATCCCCACCGGGAATAGCGGGCAGAGACTCCTTCTCCCGGCAGAGCCGCCGGAGAACGGCGTTGACCAGGCCCGCCGCCTGTCCCCTTCCCGCGTTCTTGGCCAGCTCCACCGACGTGTGGACGGCGGCGCTGTCCGGAACCCGGTCCAAAAACAAAATCTGATAGGCCCCTATCCGCAGAATGTCGGCAAGAGGCGGCTGGAGGCGGTCCAGCTTCTGAGAACAAAAGCCGGAGAGATAGAAGTCCAGCAACATCTCGTTTTGAATCACGCCGTAGACAATCCGGCTGCACAGCCCCGCATCGGCGGCGGAAAGTTCCCTCAAACGCGTGTTCAGCGCGGCGTCCGCCCAGGCTTCCCGTACCCGGCAGGCAGTCAGGACAGCCAGCGCCTCCTTCCGGGCGCTCATTCCCGGCCTCCACCACGGCGGCCGCCGCGCCCGCCGTTCCGGCTCAAAAAAATCAGCACGTAGCGGAGCAGTTGCAATGCGGACATCAGCAGCGCCGCCACATAGGTCAGCGCCGCTGCCCGCAGAACCTTCCGGGCCCCGGCCAATTCCTCGCCGTCCAGCAGATTCCGATTCTCAATCGTCTCCAATGCCCGGCGGGAGGCGTTGAACTCCACCGGCAGAGTTACCAGCTGGAAAAACGTAGTCAGGGAAAACAGCAGGATACCCGCCAGAAACAAGCTCTGACTGTACAGCAGCAGCCCGATAAGCAGCAGGATCATAGAACAGCGGGAACCAAGATTTGTCACAGGCACAATGGCGCTTCGCAGACGGACCGGAGCGTAGTTCACGGCATACTGGACGGCATGGCCCGCCTCGTGAGCCGCCACGCCCACCGCCGCCACCGTCGCGGCGGAATAGACGTCTTGAGAGAGGTAAATGGTGTTGTCCCGGGGATCGTAGTGGTCCGTCAGCCTGCCCCAAGTGGAGGTGACGGTTACGCCGTAAACTCCGTTGGCTCGAAGCACCTCTGCCGCCGCCTGCGCGCCGGTGAGGCGGCGGCGGTTGAAAACCCGGCTGTATCTGCTGAAATTTCCGCTGACCTGGGCCTGAGCCCAAAGGGACAAAACCATCACCGGAATCAGCAGGAGAAAATAGATGTTGTTGGCCAGGAACGTTCCATAGCCTCCATAATAATAAGGCATAAGCACCCTCGAATTTCAGCGTTGAATGGGATGTCCCAATAAATAAGCGGCGGCGGACATGCGTTTGCCGCCCTTGGCCTGGAGCTCCGTCACCCGGAGAATCCTTCCGTCGCCGCAGGCAATGTCAATTCCCTGCTTTCCCGCCGCCGTAACCGTGCCGGGGCGGGCCGCCGTTCCCTCCCCGGTTTCCCGGGCCGCGTAGAGCTTCATTTCCTCGCCGCTGATAACGTCCGTCGTGGCGCAGGGCCAGGGAATCAGCCCCCGGACCTGACAGCTGATCGCGTGGGCGGAACAAGTCCAGTCCACCGGGGAAAGCTCCTTTCCCAGCATAGGGGCGTAGGTGTGCTGACCGTGGTCCTGGGGGGTACGGTCAGCCGTCCCCTCCGCCAGGGCCCTGACGGTCTCGGACAGGGCCTCGGCCCCCAGCTCCGCCAGACGCAGGGTAAGAGCCTGGGCGTCTTCCGCCTCACCGATGGGCGTGGATTTTTGCAGAATCACATCCCCCGCATCCAGCTCTTTCGCCATATACATGATGGAAACGCCGGTCTCCGTTTCCCCGTTCAGCACCGCCCAGTTGATGGGAGCCGCTCCCCGGTACTTGGGCAGAAGGGAGGAATGCACGTTAATAGAGCCCAAAGGCGGCACGGTCAAAATATCCTCCGGCAGCAGCTTTCCATAGGCCGCCACCACTATCAGTTCCGGCTTTAAGGACCGCACCAAATCCAAGCTCTCGCCGCCGCGCAAAGTTTCGGGTTGGTAAACCGCCAGATTTTTTGTAAGGGCATACTCCTTTACAGGGGTTGGGGCCAGCTTATGCCCTCGGTTCTTCGGCTTATCCGGCCGGGTCAGAACGCCGCAGATCTCGTGTCCATCCTCCACCAGGCGGCGGAGGGAAGCCACGGCAAAGTCCGGCGTACCCATAAAGAGAATGCGCATCAGTCCGCCCCCTGTTCCTGGTTGAAATACGCCTCCACTTCCTCATCTGTCAAAAAGCGTTCAATATGCTCCGTGTACAGGTGGCCGTCCAGATGCTCCAGCTCATGGCAGAAGCAGCGGGCCGTCAAGCCCTCTCCCTCCACCTCAAACCAGTTCCCGTTTCGGTCCTGCGCCCGGACCCGGACATAATCGGGCCGGGTCACCAATCCCCACTTTCCCGGAATGCTCAAACAGCCCTCCGGGCCGGTCTGTTCTCCGTTTTGGGCGATAATGGTGGGGTTTACCAGCTCGATATACTCCTCCGTATCGTCGTCCATCACCACACAGGCCCGGCGCAGAACGCCCACCTGCGGGGCCGCCAGTCCCGCGCCGCCCGCTTCGGAAAGAGTCTCCAGCAAATCGTCCATCAGCGTGTGCAGGCGGCGGTTGAAATCCGTTACCGGGCGGCAGACCTTATTCAAACAGTCTTCCCCCTGTTCCACGATCTTACGCAGTGCCATTCTATGAACCTCCTACTCCGCGGCGTTGCACTCCGCGAACATGTTGAATCCCCGGTTGGCTCCGTTTCCGGCGAAAGCCCGAAGAAGCCCGCCGATTTCCTCCCGGGTTTCTTTGTCGTTTTTCCCCACCAGCAAACAGCGGTAGCGGTAGCGGTTGTTGACCTTCAGAACCGGGGCCGGCGCAGGGCCCAGAACATCGCCGTCCCCAAACCGTCTTCGCAGCGCGTCCCGAACGCCGACAGCCGCCCGGAACACCGCTCCCTCCTCCGCCCCGGAAACGGTGAGGGTGAACAGGTCCGCAAACGGCGGAAGGCGGCGCAGCCGCCGCATCCGGATTTCTCCTTCGTAAAAGCGCTCGTAGTCCTGCCGGGCGGCACACTGGATCACATCGCTGCCCGGCGTATAGGTCTGAATCACGGCCCGGCCGGATTTTCCCCCCCGGCCAGCCCGTCCCACCACCTGGGTCAGCAGGCTGAAGGTCCGCTCCGCGGCCCGGTAATTCTCCACGTACAACGAGAGGTCGGCTGACAAAACGCCCACCAGGGTCACATTTTCGAAGTCCAGTCCCTTGGCCACCATCTGGGTGCCAAGCAAAATGGGAATGCGCTCCTCCTGAAAACGCCGGAGAAACGTCTCGCAGCCCGCCGCTGTGGTGTCCGCATCCATCCGCAGAATTCCCGTTCCAGGGAATAAGCCCGCCAGTTCCTCCTCCACCTTCTGCGTTCCTGCCCCTACCCGCTTCATAATGCCGCCGCAGGCCGGACAGACGTCAAAGCTCCGCTGGGAGTGGCCGCAGTGATGGCACATCAGCCGTCCGTTGGCGGAGTGGTAGGTCAGCGGCGCGCTGCACCGGGGGCACTCCGGCACGTGGCCGCACTCCCCGCACAGCACATAGCGGCTGCTGCCCCGCCGGTTCAAAAAGAGGATGCTCTGCTCCCCTTTTTCCAGGTTTCGCTCCAGCTCCCGGCGGAGGTCGGCTCCAATGAGGCCGGAATTTCCGGCTTTAATCTCCTGGCGGAGATCGGCGATGAAAACCTGGGGCAGGCTCTGCTCATTATACCGGCGGCGGAGAAGCGCCTTGTGGTATTTTCCCTCCTCCGCCGCCCAGGCCGTCTCCACCGACGGCGTGGCGGAGCCCAGAACCAATAGGGCGCCGTCCCGGGCACAGAGGTATTTGGCAATATCCCGGGTATCGTACCGGGGCGGATTTTCCGACCGGTAGCTCCCCTCCTGCTCCTCATCCAGAATCACGATTCCAAGGTTTCGCAGCGGCGCGAAGATGGCGGAGCGGGTTCCCAGCACCACCTTGACCTCTCCCCGCCGGATGCGCTTCCACTGGTCGTAGCGCTCCGTCATGCGAAGGCCGCTGTGAAGCATGGCGGCGTCCTCGCCAAAATAGGAGGAGAATTTTTCCATCATCTGAGGAGTCAGCACAATTTCCGGCACCAGGACAATGGCGGTTTTCCCCTTAGACAGTATCTCCTGGACCAGTCGTAAATAGACCTGGGTTTTTCCGCTGCCGGTAACGCCCCGCAGCAAAGCGCCGGAGGCCCGTCCCGCTTCCGCCAGGCGCAGGAGGTCCTGAAACGCCGTTTGCTGCTCTTCATTTAATACGATGGGAAGGCCCGGTTCCACTTTGGCGGGCAAGGGCACGCGCAGCTCCTCCGCCTCGGAGAAAACCAGGAGGCCCGCCCGCTCCATCCCCCGGAGAACCTGGGCGGAGGCCCCGGTAAAATAGGTGATGTCCCCGCAGGAGGTTTTTCCGTTGGCGGCCAGCAGCCGGATTACCTCATAGCGGGCGGGGGAGGAGCGCCGTTTTGCCGCAGCCAGGGCCTCCTCGGCGCTGAGCGCCAGCTCTGCCATCCGGCGGGTCTTATCGCCCACCTTCTGCCGCGCCGCTGTTTCATGCCAGAGGATTCCGGCCTTTTCCAGGGCCCTGAGAACCGGAAGGGCTTCGCCGCCGCATGCGTCCCGCAGAGCCTCCAGCTCAGCGGAGCCGCCCAGGCTTCGAATCAGCTCCAGCACCTCGGTCCCATGGCGGATACCTGCGGCGGCGGCAGAGGCTGTCCCGGGGTCCAGCTCCGCCTGGAGCCGCCAGACCTCCTTGAAACGGTACCATAGCCCGGCGGGCAGAATAGCCCGCGCCGCCTCGAACACGGTGCAGAAATACCGCTGGCGCATCCAGAGGGCCAGACTCAGGTCCTCGCTGTTCAGCACCGGCTCCCGGTCCAGCAGGGCGGAAACGGCTTTCAGCCCCCGGACTTTTTTCCCCTCTCCCCGGGCGAGAATTAACCCCTCCGACAGCTTGTTTCCGCGGCCAAAAGGCACGGCGGCCCGGACCCCAGGGACCGCCAGGGCTTCCAGCTCCTCCGGAACCAGGTAGTCGTAAGGCTTGTCAATGTGATACGGGGCGGCGCTGACCGCCACTTTCACAATGGCCGCGGTATCCATCCCGGCGGCGTTACGCGTCTTCGGTGGCCGCTTCTTCGCCGGCGGCGAGCTTGCCGTCGGCCACCTCGTGGATGGCCAGGGTCACCGGCTTCTCGTCCAGGTGCATTCCGGTGGCCTCGGCTTCCTCAGCAATCTGACGGGCCCGGCGCGCCACGACGTTCACCAGCATATAGCGGTTGGGGATATACGAATTCAGCTTGCTCATGGCGGGGTACAGCATCATGGTAAATCAACTTCCTTTCAAACTTTTCTGACTTCAATCTATGGCAATCAGCTTCCGCTGATGATTTCCATACGGTCCATGGAACGGCAGTGTTCCGCCGTCATAATGGCGTCCAGTTCCATGGCGGCGTTTTCAATCGTGTCGTTGATGACAAAGTAGTGGTAGGCCCCGGCGGTACGGCACTCCACCTTGGCCCGGAGCAGCCGCTTTTCAATTTTCTCCGGGCTGTCGGTGCCCCGGAGGGTCAGACGGCGGGCCAGCTCCTCCCAGCTGGGGGGCGCGATGAAAATCAGCACGGCCTCCGGCCGCTTCTGGGCGATTTGCAGCGCCCCCTGCACGTCAATTTCCAAAATCACGTCCCGGCCTGCCTCCATGGCCTCGTCCACGAAGCGCTTGGGCGTGCCGTAAAAATTGCCCACGTACTCGGCGTACTCCAAAAACGCGTCCTGGGCCATCCACTCGTGAAAGGTGTCCACGTCCAGGAAATGGTAGTGGACGCCGTTTTCCTCCCCGGTCCGGGGCGGCCGGGTGGTGGCGGAAACCGAAACGTAAACGTCCTTCCGCTTCTCCAGCAGTACTTTCAGCACGCTGCCCTTCCCAACGCCGGAGGGGCCGGACACGATAAACGTCTTTCCCTTTTTCATGTCTCCTCCTGTTTTCCCGCACCGAATTTTTCGGTCGGCAGAGCCGATAAAATCACATGGTCGCTGTCCATGATGAAAATCGACGCGGTTTTTCTTCCGTAGGTGGCGTCAATCAGCATTCCCCGCTCCCGGCTTTCCTGGGTCATACGGCGGATGGGGGCGGAATCGGGGCCCACGATGGCCACCACCCGCTCCCGGGAAACCATGCTTCCAAAACCAATGTTGATAAATTCCATGTCTCACTCCACATTCTGCACCTGTTCGCGCATCTTCTCTACCTCGGCCTTCATATTCACTACCACCTGGGCGATGGAAACGTCGCCGCACTTGGAACCGATGGTGTTGGCCTCCCGGTTGACCTCCTGGATGAGGAAGTCCATCTTCCGGCCCATAGGCTCCGTGGCCTCCAGCATGGTCCGGAGCTGGGCCGTGTGGCTTCGCAGACGGACGGTCTCCTCATCCACCGCCACCTTGTCGGCATAGATGGCCGCCTCGGTAAGGATGCGCTGAGGATCGATGGTCACGCTTTGCAGCGCCTCCTGCATCCGGGCGGTAAGCTTGGCCCGGTACTCCGCCACCGTCTCCGGAGAGCGGGCCTCCACCTGAGCAGTATAGTCCTCAATAGCGGAAAGGCGGTTTCCGATATCCTCCGCCAGCCGGGCCCCCTCCACGCCCCGCATGCCGTTGAAGGCGGCCAGGGCCTCGTCCAGCACGGCGCAGAGGTCGGCGCTGACGGCCTCCAAATCCTCGTCCGCCTTGCTGACAGTGAGCACGTCCGGGAACCGGGCCAGGACCTCCGGCGTTACCTTATAGGCAGTGGGGCCGCAGACCTCCGCCAATTCCCTCAGCGCGGCGGCGTACTGCCCCGCCAGCTCCCGGTTGACTGTCACCTGTGTCACATCTGCGGCAGAGGCGTCCACGGTAACGAACACATCCACCTTTCCCCGGGAGACCGCCCGCTGGACGTGCTGCTTCAGCGCGTCCTCAGCAAAGATATACAGTCGGGGCATCTTCACCGTGCAGTCCAGATAGCGGTTGTTGACCGCCCGGACCTCCACGGTGATATCCCGACTGTTTCGCGTCTCTCTGGCTCGGCCATAGCCGGTCATACTCTTGATCAAAGGGCTCTCCTCCTACATTTCAAATCACGGCGGGGCATCCCGTCTATGCAGCGCGAACAGGTATAACAGGTGCGGCAAGAGCCGCTGCTCCGGCCGGGATCGTTTGCCGCCGGGTTATCCATGGCGCAGTCTCCCTGTTCTCAGATAAAATAGCAGCAGCCGCCGTTGCACAGCGTATAGGCACAGCACAGGGGCAGACAGGGATTCCCGGCGCACAGGGTTCCGAAGGGCTCGCCTCCGGGCCGGTAAGCAGTCCCGTTCTGCATCAGGTTCAGCGCCCTCCGGTACTCCGGGTTATTGGGCTCCATCTGGCAGGCGGTCTCATAATACCGCAGGGCCTCGTCCATCCAGCCCCGGCGGTAGCACACCGCGCCCTTAAGGAAATTCCACTCCGCGCCATGGTCGCCGGTGTTGTTCAAAAGCGCCTCCGCCCGGGCGATGTCGCCTACCTGAATGGCGGCCCGGACCTGCTGGAGGACGGAGGAGCCTCCGGAACCGTAGGACTGCTGCCAGCCTCCGGCGTAGGAGGCGCCGGAACCGCCGGACCTGCCTCCGCCGCTGCGCCGCTTGTTAATCTCCTCGTAGGCGGCGTTGATCTCCTTCATCTTCTCCTGGGCCAGATCGGCCAGGGGATTGTCGTGGTAATTGTCGGGGTGGTATTTCCTGGCCAGCTCCCGGTAGGCCCGCTTGACTTCCTCGTCAGTGGCGTTTTCCGAAATGCCGAGTACCTGATAGGGATCGTTCATGTGTTTTTCTCCTGTGCTTCTCTCTTGTTTTTTCCGCCTTTGCGGAAGGTTCCCTCCAGCACCGCCCTCCCCACGCGGAAAAGGCCGGAATAAAGGGTGGTCTCCAAAACCGGCGTCCACACGCCGAAGTCCCACAATTCAAAGGCGGTGGCCATCATATGGATAGAGTGGTCCAGCGTGGCGGCAAAGCTCTTTCGGGCCTCCTCCGTCCACACGCCCTCCGACAGCCCATAGCGCAGGGCCACAGGATTGTAATTCCCGCCGGCAGCATCCTTTTTTAAATCGTCCGCCGCATCCACCAGGTAAATCCAGCGTCCCAGGTGGTAAAGCATCTGCTCCAGCACCCGCCGCCGGACCGGCTCGTCCACCGCCTGGGCGGCTCCTTGCAGCAGCACGGCGAAGGTATCCGCCGCCCGGTCCATGGAGGCGCAGTTTTCCCTCTCCAGCTCCGCCAGCAGGCGAAGCTGGCGGCGGGTCGAGGCGTCAAATTCGGGCCGGGCCCGGGCGGCCTTGCGGTAAGCCCGTTCCAAAACGGCGGAGGCCCCCCGGTATTTCAGACCGCGCAGCCAGTCGTGGTCCTCCACGCCGTCCCGGGCCTGCCAATAGGCTAAAATCACGCTCTCGTCCGCCGCCAGGGCCAGGGCCTCCGTAGTCTCCAGCCGGTCCCTTCCATGAACGGGATGGGCGGCGCAGCGGCCATGATGGCTGGGCCCCTCCTCTTTCCCGGAGAGAAGGATGGCCAGGAAGGTAAAATCGTAGTTCAGGATGAACCGGGCCGCCGTCCCATACCGCCTCCCCAGGACATGGCAGAGGCCGCAGTAAGCCCGTCCGAAGCGTTTTTGCTCCTCCTCGGGAAGGTCCTGGGGAGGCCTGACGTAGCCGAACATCAGAACAGCCGGACAATTGTGAAAGACAGCCCTCCCCTGGCCCGGAGGCGGCGGTCATAAGCGACGGCCCCCAGGATGCCCAGGATAAAGCCCGCCGCCGCCGCCGCATACTGGACCGCCACGCTGGCGGTAACCGCCATAGCGGCGAAGTAGCCCAGGAAAAACAGCGCCACCGGAATCAAATAGACCAAAGCCACAATGCGAAGCATCTTCCTGGTGCTGCTCTCCACAACCACCTTTTGGCCGGGGGCGGCGCCGATGGGGTTCAGCGCCCGGGCATGGACTGCCGCTCCGGTGACGCCGCACCCGGCGCACTCCTCGCAGTCGTGGCCGCAGGCGGACTTCCGGGGAACGGAAATCTCCGCGTGGCCCTCATCCAGAATTCGTTCAACGGTTGCAATTTGTGTCATGTCTTCCTCCAAACACGGTTCTCATCCGGCGGATTCCCCCTCCGGAGGCGGCTCTCCCTCTGCGGGAGGCTCCTCGGCCCCCTCCCGGATAGTGGCCTGAATCTGATAGAGTCCGCTGATGCCGACGTCGCCCTTGCTTACCGTCACCTCCGCCGGAATGGTGTAGGTGCCGGAGGCGGCAGAGTAATCGTCCAGGTCCACCGTCACGGCAATATCTTCTCCCGTCAGGGCGGACACATCCGCCTCCGTACCGAAGACCTTGACCACCAAGCTGTCCGTCAGCAGCTCCACCCGTTTCCCCTCCGGCAGGTTCAGCCAGGAGATGTTCTCTGTGGAAATGACAGCGCTGGTCATGTCCTTAAAGCGGATGCGCAGGGCGGCCCTGGTGACGCCGCTGACGTTTGTGCAGCCCTCCGGCAGAATAATGGGATAATTTGTTGTGGTGTAGTTTTCCGAAGCCGTGGTACCCAGCTCCCGCAGGTCATAGGCGGGACCCAGCTTCAGAGTCTCCACATCCTTGAGCCTGGTGGCGTCCCCGGAAACGGCTATGGTCTGGGGCTCGATAAAATACTCCGCGTTCCGGGCGCGGCACCCGGGAGCGTCGATGAAGTCCACAACCAGGCGCAGTTCCTTTGTCACAAACACCGGAAGAGTGGCCCGGACATTTTCCACCGAGGAATAGATGCCGGACTTGTCCAAAAGCTGTCCGTTCCGGTCAAAGTATTGAAGCTCCAGGTCTTTGGAGACGGTTTCCACCGCGCTGCCGCCGATGTCCAGAGTGACTTTGGCATAGCTGATGGGGTCAATGTCTTCCCGGAGACCCCGGACCTCCACCTCCGTGTGGGAGAGCTCCACCTGTCCGGCGGAATAGCTCTCCGCCACGTTGCCCACCAGTTCACAGCTGACGTCAATGGTCCGGCTGTAAAGCTCGCTGATGTTCACCGTAGCCATGCCGAAGCTGGCGCTCTCCCGCTGAATGGCATTGTTGCCGAATTTCGAATCCGTGAAGTTGACCGAGTAGTTGACTCTCTGCTCCCCGGCGCTGGTGATGTCAAAGAGGCTGGCGGTAACCCGTATCTGGGAGCGGTCCAGATTGCAAATCAGCCAGCGGGTTCCTTTCAGCTTCAGGTCAATGGTAAAATCCGTGCCCTCCTCCACCAGCATCAGCCCGCGGTCCATCAGGGTGCTCTCATATAAATACTCAATGGGAATATCCAAAAATTCCCGGGTCTTGGTCTGGGGCGTGCCGTTCGGACCGCTGGTCAGGTCGGCATACAGCCAGATGCCGGCGGCCGCCAAGACGGCCAACAGCAGATATACGACCCTGCGGCTTCCTGTTTTTTCGTTTTCCACCTTACGCACCTCCGTCCTTCCTGGAGCGCAGAAGGACCGCCAGGCTGAACTTCTGCTTGTCCGCCCCGGGCTCCTCCTGCGGAAGCAGCTCGTTCCGCAGGAGGTTATCCAGGGTCTCCGGCTTCAGATGCCGCTTCAGCATCCCGCCGGTGGCCACGGAAATGGAGCCGGTTTCCTCCGACACGATGACCACCACCGCGTCGGAGTTCTCGCTCATGCCAATGCCGGCCCGGTGCCGCATTCCCAGGTCCCGGGAGAGGTTCACGTTCTTGCTCAGGGGAAGCATGCAGCCTGCCCCCAGCACCCGCCCGTGGCGGACGATGACCGCCCCGTCGTGCATAGGCGCTTTCACAAAGAAAATATTTTTCAAAAGCTCGCTGGACACCGACGCGTCCAGCACCGTGCCGCTGCGAACCATATCGTCCAGCAGAATCTCCCGCTCAAAGACAATCAGCGCGCCGGTGCGGGACTGGGACATCTCGGAACAGGCCAGCACGGTCTGCTCAATGGTCTGCTCCAAAACGCTGGCATTTTCCGCCCGGGTAAAAAAGGCCAGGATGCGGCGGCTTCCCATCTCCTCCAGAATACGGCGTATTTCCGGCTGAAAAAGAATGATCAAGGCCAGCACGCCCACCTCCACCATACGACTGAGCAGATAGTAAATGCCGTTGAGGCCGAACAGGTAGCTCAAAAGCAGCGCCGCCAGGAACATGAACAGTCCCTTTAAAAGGCTGGCGGCCTTGGTGGTCTGC
This sequence comes from uncultured Oscillibacter sp., assembly GCA_910585165.1. Classification (GTDB taxonomy): domain Bacteria; phylum Bacillota; class Clostridia; order Oscillospirales; family Oscillospiraceae; genus Oscillibacter. The sequence goes on from CAJUBX010000009.1 coordinate 39,278, forward strand.
ACCAGAGTCAGCACTTTGTAAAGCGCGAACGCCATGATGACAATATCCAGAATATCCGTCGCCTCAATAGTCAGAAGATACCGGCCGATGGTGGCGGCCAGCTCTGTCAGCGTCACATTCATTTTACGTCGTCATCCCTTTCTTCCGCGCCGCCGGGAGAGCGGCTGTCTCCGCCGAGAGAAACGTCAGGTCACGAATATTTTTGATTATATAGAATCCGGCGGTAAAAAGCAAGGTAAACCAAGGAAAAATTACCGGAAAATTCACGGTCTGTTCAGAATCCCCGCCCCAGGACCCCCTGGAGCGCCCGAAGCAGCCGGGCGACTTCCTCCGGCGTGTTGAAATCGGAGAAACTGATGCGGACGGTGCCTGTGTCCAGCGTCCCCGCCGTACGGTGTGCATAGGGGGCGCAGTGAATGCCCGCACGCACGGCAATCCCCCGCTCCGCCAGAGCGGAGCCAATATTTTCCACATCTGCGCCCTCCGCCGTCAGGGACAGCACCCCCACCTGGTGTCGCAGGCCCGGGGACGCGAAAAGCCGCAGCCCGGGCATGGTCTCCAGACCCTGTACAGCCATTTGGGTCAAATGCTTTTCATGGGCCAGGATTTTATCCACGCCTCCCCGGCGGACGTACCGGACGCCTGCCAGCAGCCCGGCAATTCCAGGCATGTTGAGAGTCCCGGCCTCCAGCCGGTCCGGCAGAAAGTCCGGCATCCTCTGCTGGATGGACTGGCTGCCGGTGCCTCCCTCCAAAAGGGGATTGGCAGGTACGTCCTCCCGGCAGAGCAGCACGCCGGTGCCCTGGGGACCGTAAAGCCCTTTGTGGCCCGGCATGGCGGCAAAGGCCGCTCCCAGGGACTCCATGTCCAGGGGCAGAATTCCGGCGGACTGGGAGGCGTCCACAATGAAGGGCACCCCCCGGCTGCGGCAGACAGCCCCTATCTCCTCTATCGGCTGAACAAAGCCGAACACATTGGAAACATGGCTGCAAATCACGGCGTCGGTGCCGGGTATAATAAGGCGGTCAAAGGCCTCCGTTACCGCCTCCGGCACGAAGAGCGGAGCGGCGGCGACGGAAATCTTCGCGCCCAGCGCCTCCAGGGGGCGGGTAACGGCGTTGTGCTCATAGCCGGAGACCACCGCCCGCCCGCCTGGCGGAACCAGGCTTTTGATGGCGATATTCAGCGCATGGGTGGCGTTGAGGGTAAACACCACCTGCTCCGGATTTTTCAAGCCGAACAGCTCCGCCAGCTCCGAGCGGCATTGAAACGCCGTGTCGGCGGCCCGGGCGGCGGCGGGATAACCTCCCCGCCCCGGCGAACTCATGGAGGCCAGCGCCTCCCACATGGCAGCGGCGACGGAAGCCGGTTTCTGGAAGCTGGTGGCTGCGCTGTCAAAATAAATCATGCCTCCACCTCCTGGTACAGGCCCTTTTGGAACAGAAATATTTGAACGGGGTCCAGGCCGTCCCTGTGGAGGGCGGCCAGGGCCTCCGGCAGATGGGGAACCGCTACGCGCACAGCGTAGGCGCAGCCCATATCCGTCAGGTCCCGGGGAGGCCGGAAGATATGGCAGCGGACGCCCGCCCGGCCCAGGGACTTCTGCATCCGCTGGGCATAGGTTATAGAGCGGGCCAGGATGATATAGTGCTCCACAAACACTCCTCCTTTCTCTCCTATATTATGGGATTGGGAGCGAAAGGTGCCGGGACATAAAAACGCCCCGCCACAGGGCGGAGCGAAAAACGCTATTGGGAGTATATGAGTTTGGTGAAAGAGCGGTCCCGCAGGCAGACCTGCCGGACTTCCCGCAGAGCGCCGTCCTGAATTTCGACATTCAGCGTATCCTGAAGGTAACCGCCCCGGACTAACCCGCTGAACAGGGTGATATACAGCGTATCGCCTTTCACCTCCCAGGCGGCTCGGCGAAACGTAGACGCACTTTTTTCCTCCTGGCTGACGGTCATGGAAAAGCAGCCATCCTCCAAGGCGAGGCTTTCAACGGACACATCCGTCGTCGGGCTTCCCCGCCGGGAAGCAAAATCCAAAGCCAACCACGGCGCGGCCAGAAAAATAAGCGTCAGAAGCAGCATGGCCGCAAATGGAATCCCGCGTATTTTCATATGCTTTCCTCCATTTTCTCCACCAAAACCACGGCGTGGGCCGCCATGCCGGAGCCGTCCCCGGTGAAGCCCAGGCCCTCCTCGGTGGTGGCCTTGACATTGACCTGTTCCGGTTCAATTCCCAGGGCGGCGGCCATATTCTCCGCCATTTGGGCCTTGTAAGGGGCCACCTTCGGCGCCTGAGCCAGCAGAGCCGCGTCGATATTCACCACGGCGAAGCCCTTCTCTCCCAAAAGGCGGCCCACCTCCCCCAGCAGTTCCAGGCTGGAGATGCCTTTATAAGCCGGGTCCGTGTCCGGGAACAGCTTCCCGATGTCCCCCAACCGGGCGGCTCCCGCCAGCGCGTCCATGACGGCGTGGACCAGCACGTCCGCGTCAGAATGGCCCAGAAGGCCCTTTTCCCAGGGAATTTCCACGCCGCCCAAAATCAGCCTCTGCCCGGGAACCAAGCGGTGCACGTCGTAGCCGTGGCCCACCCGCAGGTTTGTCATCGTCCTTCCTCCCGGGCCTTCACAATGGCCTCCGCCAAAATCATATCAACGGGCGTGGTAATCTTCAGATTCTCCTCCTCGCCCTCCACCAGAAAGACCACCTTCCCCAGCCGCTCCACAGCGGATGCGTCGTCGGTAACCGGGACCCCCTGCTCCAGGGCGGACTGGAGGGCCGCCTTCAACAAACCGGCCTCAAAAACCTGGGGGGTCTGAACGGCCCGGAGCCGTCCCCGGTCCAGGGTCTCCTCCACCCCGCCGTCCTCCCGGGCAGCCTTGACGGTATCCTTGACCGCCACGGCGGGAGCGGCGGCGGAACAGCGGGCGGCGGCGGCCACAACCCGGTCCACCAGCTCCGGCGTCGCCAGCGGACGGGCTCCGTCCTGCACCGCCAGCAGCTCCATTTCCGGCGAGGCCTCCAGGGCCGCCAGCAGTACGGAGTGGACCCGGCTTTCCCCGCCCCGGATGACCTTTACGCATTTTGTCAGCCCATAGGTCCGGCAGAGCTGGGAAATCTCCAGGATATCCTCCTCCCGGGCGGCGACGATCACCTCGTCCACGCTTCCGGCCACCTGTAGTACCGCCAGGGTCCGCACCAGCACCGGAACGCCTTCCAGCGGCTGGAGCAGCTTGTTCACGCCCCCCATCCGGGCGGAACTGCCCGCCGCAGCCACCAGCGCGGCGCAGCGGGGCCTTCTGGCCTCCCGTACCTTTTTGAAAAACGGCAGCATTGTGAATTCCCTCCCTGCCCCGCTTTGGGGCGTTTGAACAGGCGCTCTTCCAGGCGGCGCGGCCCCCGATTACTGCGGAACCGGCGGCTTCTGCATGACCGCCCGGTCCAGCCGCGCCTCCGCGTCCTGATAGTCGCAGCCCTCCACCAGCGCGATTTCCGAGAGAATGATCTGCTTTGCGCTGTGGAGCATTTTTCGCTCTCCCGTGGACAGCCCCCGGCGGGACTCCCGCCGCATCAGGCCCTTGACCACCCGGGCCACCTCGTTGAGGTCCCCGCTTTTCAGCCGGAGGAGGTTTTCCTGATAACGCTTGTTCCAATTGGAACTCGCCTCCACCTCCAAGGCGGGAATGCCGTCAAAGAACGCCTCCGCCTCCGCCTCCGAGATGATGGAGCGGATGCCGATGGCCTGGCAGTTGGCGGTTGGAATCTTCAGCACCAGCCCGCCAACGGGCATCTGAAAGACATAGTACTCCTTCAGCTTGCCCGCCACCTTTTCCTGCACAACATCCGCGATGACACCTGCCCCGTGCATGGGATGCACGATCAGGTCCCCGATTTGAAACATGGACACCCCTTTCTCTGTCGCGGCCTCCGCCGCTGTGTTGTTTGCCTCTTGACATACCTGATTCCATGCTGGTTCCAAGTTCCGTGCCAATATTTCCGATTCCGTGCAAAGGCTGTCCTGGGTAGGGACTGCTGTCCAACGAAGTTCCTGTGAGACAAACACCACACAGCAGAGGCCCCGCAGAGAGCGGCGGCTCAGCGCTTGCTGGATCGCCGCCAGATATGCATCTTCTCCGCCTCGGCGATGAGTTCCTCCCGGAACTGGGGATGGGCCAGGCCGATGAGGCCCTCCGCCCGCTCCCAGGTGGATTTGCCCTTGACATTAAACTTGCCGTACTCCGTTACAATCCAGTGGAGGTTTGTGCGGGTGGCAGTGACGACGGAACCCTCCACCAGGGTGGGCCGGATGCGGGATTTCAGCTGGCCGGTCTTCTTGTCCATAAAGGAGGAGGAGCAGCA
>CAJUBX010000010.1 GCA_910585165.1 uncultured Oscillibacter sp.
ATTGAGGAGGACGGACATGATGCGCAGTGAAATGGAGCAAGATATCCTGAAGGTGCTGGTGACCGAGGAGGAGCTGAAGACCCGGGTAGCGGAGCTGGGCGAGGCGCTGTACGAAAAGTTCCAGGGGAAAAAGCCGCTGTTCCTGGGAGTCTTGAAGGGGAGCTTTGTCTTTATGACGGACCTGGTCCGGGCGTGCCAGCTCAAAAGCGACGTGGAGTTCATCGCCGTCAGCTCTTACGGGAATTCGACGGCTTCCTCCGGCCGGGTGCAGATTGACCACGACCTCCGGCAGGATATCACCGGGCGGCACCTGATCATCGTGGAGGACATTCTGGATTCCGGCAACACCCTGGCCTTTTTGAAGGAGTACTTCCTGACCAAGGGCGCGGCGTCCATCACCATCGTAACGCTGCTGGACAAGCCCGCCCGTCGGGAGAAGGCCATCACCGCCGATCTCTCCGGCTTTACGGTGCCCGACGAGTTCGTGGTGGGCTACGGCCTGGACTATGCCCAGATGTACCGGAACGTCCCCTACATCGGTGTGCTGAAACCGGAGGTCTACGCCGGAAAGTAAGAACCTGTATTCATAACCGGGGGATGCCGGATGGGCGAGGATTTTTCTCGTCAGACAAGGAGATTTTCCGCAGCAATCCTGACGGATTGCAAGGGAAATCGACGCAGTATGGCGGGAAAAAGACCGCCCAGGCAGCGTTCAACGGTTGTGAATATAGGTTCTAAAGGCGCCGCCTCCGGGCGGCTCAAAGGAGGAATGCCGTCGTGTCCAAGCAAAACCGTACATCCAACCTCAGCTTCCTGATGCTGGGGCTGGTAATCCTGCTGTGCCTGAGCTGGGTCTGGCAGATGAACAGCCGGAGCGAACGGATGGAATTCTCCCAGGTGGAGCAGCTGTTCCGCCAGGAGAAGGTGGAGTCCTTCGTCATCCGGGACAACACCCTGCTGATGACGCTGCGCGGGGAGCCGGAGGGCCGGAATACTCTGCGCTATGAGCTCTATGACTTCGATCTGTTCTATGACAGCCTCAGCGGCCTGGTGGAGGAGCAGGCGGCCCGGGGGGTCATCACCTCCTATGATTACCAGCAGGACCACTCCACCAACTGGCTGGAGATTTTGCTGCCCTTCCTTTTGATGGCGGCGCTCATCGGCGGCATGGGCTATTTGTTCCTGCTCCGGGGCCAGGGCGGCGGCATGGGGGCGGACCGCATGGCACGCTTCGGCTCCGCCCGGACCCGGTCCCTCTCGGAGAAGGACAAGAAGGTCCGCTTTGCGGACGTGGCCGGGGCGGACGAGGAGAAGGAGGAGCTCCAGGAAATTGTGGAGTTTCTCCGGGACCCCCGGCGGTTTATCTCCCTGGGGGCCCGCATTCCCAAGGGTGTTCTTCTGATCGGCCCTCCGGGCACGGGTAAAACGCTGCTTGCCAAAGCCGTGGCCGGGGAGGCCGGGGTGGGCTTTCTCTCCATCTCCGGCTCCGACTTTGTGGAGCTGTACGTGGGCGTAGGCGCGTCCCGGGTCCGGGATTTGTTTGACCAGGCCAAGAAGACCGCTCCCGCCATCGTCTTTATCGACGAGATCGACGCCGTGGGCCGCCAGCGGGGCACCGGTGTGGGCGGCGGCCACGACGAGCGGGAGCAGACCTTGAACCAGCTTCTGGTGGAAATGGACGGCTTTGCCGCCAACGAGGGCGTGGTGGTCCTGGCGGCCACCAACCGCTCGGATGTGCTGGACCCGGCGCTTCTGCGGCCCGGGCGGTTTGACCGGCAGATCTATGTGGGTCTTCCCGACATCAAGGGCCGGGAGGACATTTTGAAAATCCACGTAAAGGGCAAGCCTCTGGCCGAGGATGTGGATTTGCGGACCCTGGCCCGGGGCACCGCCGGATTCACCGGGGCGGATTTGGAAAACCTGGTGAACGAGGGAGCCCTTCTGGCCGCCCGGCGGGACCGGGACTATATCACCATGGGCGACCTTCACGACGCGGAGATCAAGGTCCTGGCGGGGCCCGAAAAACGGAGCCGGGTGGTCTCCCGGCATGAGCGGGAGCTGACCGCCTGGCACGAGGCGGGCCACGCCGTGGTGATGGAGACCCTGCCGGAGCATGACCCGGTAAATCAGATTACCATCGTCCCCCGGGGGCAGGCGGGAGGCATGACCATCGCCCTGCCGGAAGAGGACCGGACCTTCCTCTCCAAGCGCTATATGGAAGACCGGATTGTGGCGCTGCTGGGGGGCCGGGTGGCGGAAAAACTGTGCCTGGGGGATATTTCCACCGGGGCCGGCAACGACATTCAGCGGGCCACGGACATTGCCAGGAAAATGGTGGCGGTGTACGGCATGAGCGAGTCCATCGGCTCGGTGTCCTTTGAGGGCGGCCACGACGAGGTGTTTATCGGCCGGACCATGAGCCAGGGCCGGAGCTATTCCGAGGCTGTGGCGGCGCAGATCGACGAGGAAGTCCGCCGGGTGGTGGACGGGGCGTACCGCCGTTGCGAGGACATCCTGACAGAGAAGAGGGATATTCTGGACGCCGTGGCGGCCTACCTCCTGGAAAATGAGACCATGGAGCGGGAGGCGTTCTTGGAGGTCTACGGCGGAAAAGCGCCGGAGACTCCGGCAGCTGACGAGCCGGAAGTATAGGAACAGCCGGGAGCGCGGGCCTGCGGAAACCCGCCCCGTTTGACGGAAAATCTGACGGCGCAGCCTGCGCACCTGATTTGCAGATAGGCTCTTAAAGACAGAGGGGGCTATTTATATGAATCGAGAGATCGTGGTATTTTGCGACAAACCGACGGATGCAAAACTCTTCAACTATCTTAAGGGCATTTCTCCGGTGCTTTCCCAAATACCCGGCCAAAATGTCCGGGTATTGCCCGACAGGCGCGCGCTGCCGCCGGAATACGTCAAGGGATTTGGGGAGCTTTTGGATTATGACCGGGCGGATTACTATTTTTGCTTTCGGGAGAAGCCTTTTTTAGTCGTTGAGATGACCGAACATGGGTATACAGGCGACCAATGTATGCAGAGATTTGCCAGAATTGTAAAAACGGCTGAAATGAGGATTCCGTTCCTATACTTTGCGCCGACGTCCCGCACCCGGTATGATGAACTGGATGACGCAAGCCCCTCCTTCCGAAATGTAAGCGCGGATATGTACGAGGGCTTCGTGCGGCTTACGGAAATTTTTGAAACCCCGGTTATCGCACTTCCCTGGGGCACGGGAGAGAATGGAATTCCTCTCATTCTGGGGCAGGACGACCCGGACCGCACAGGTATTTCCACACTATTTGGACTGATTGATTCCCTGGTGTGCAGCCATTTTGACGAAATGGTGAGCGGGGAAACCATAGCGCACGCGGCGGAAATACAGCCCTTTATCGAGGCTACGAGGGCGTTGTCCCTGCGCAAAAACGTATACGGAAGCGAAGTGAAAATCCCGAATCTATCCTTTGGCGTAATCGAAAACCTTATCCTAAATCCCCAGAAGACCTTTGACATGGTTCCCCGCGAATACTTCTATAAGGGGAAGGCTTTTAAATTACTCGCGTTTATGAGCATAGAGTTTTCCCGTATAACAAAGGCAATCCTCCCCGATAACACGGAAATACCAATTGCAGAATTTATCAGAAGGTGTTCACCCAGCTTTGCCGCCTGCCCGTGGCTTTATTATTACTCCGGCTATCAATGGCGCTCTGAGCCCAATGTTGGAATCGTGACCAATATTGATATAAACATGTGCCGGACCCAATACGGGAGGACCATCTTTGACCGCAAGCAGCTCTTATGCGTGCATTGGCCGCGAATCTTCTGGGATAGTGATTCCCCGGTGAGAAAGCAGCTGCTGCGAGAAGCGGCCTGCCCGAAAACCTCCCCTGTACTGGGGCCTATGGCCCGGGCGGCGCAGGCATACTCTGGGAAAACCCCAAACCTGGACATCATCAGGGGAGGTTCCAAAGTGTTCGGCGCCTGGAGCGACAGGGCCACGGTCGCCCGCATTTATAGAAAAGTTTGTGATTTGGTGATCCTGAACGATGCGGTAATTGTTGGAAACAAATGGAGAGCGCTATGAGAGCCGACGTTACAAAAGAGGCGATGGCATCCGAGGCATTATATGATTATTTCAAAGCTGCGCCGAACAGCACCGTCCATTCCTGGCATCCGCCGGACAGCAAAGCCTATTTTACCAGGCTGCTGTACATTCCAAAGGACGGCAGGCGATACCACATTGATTTAATTGTCCAGACCGGGAAAACCCTTCATCTTATAGAGGTGAAGGACTGTTTGTCCAACAGCTATGACGATGTAACCAAACTGCAATCCATTCTTAATACGTTTTCGACGCGGAGCCTGGTCCGGCAGTTTCAGAAGCAGGGGCTTATTTTCCCCGTCGTCCCTGAACGATGCGATATCGTTATCGCGGCAAAAGAACCGGATTCCCTATTTATTGCTACACATACCGGTTTGGCAATTCTGCTTGCCGAAAAAGGAAGGGTAGAAGCCTGCAACGAATTGGGGGAATCACTTTTGCTGGAGGCCGGGCTCCTTTGTGAAAAGTAGCACGTGGTCTTCCGTTGTGCGGATATTCGGGTTAGCCGATTTATGATAACTTGCCTGGGCAAAGGAGACCGGGCGGAGCATATGGGATTTCAGGGACAGGCCCGCATCGGCCGCCGCGCAAATCAGCTTTTCTACAACCGGCAGCTGCGTTTCCCGGAGCTTGCTGTCGCTCACTACGACGCATGATAATGCACCGTCTTTCATAAGGCGGTGCATTTCTGTAAATACAGCCTTCATATCATCCGCGTATGTATCCAGAAGTTGTTCATTTGTTGTTTTGAAGCCGTCCTCAATCTCGCCCCTGGCTATATGGGAGCGGTCAAACCCCATCCACTCCAATTCAAACCGCAGAACATCCGACGAATACTTATATAGCGCAAAATAGGGGGGATGATTCAGTATAAAATTAAAGGAAGCGTTTGGAAAGCTGGTTTTTCTTGCATCCTCGCAAAGGACTTCATACGTCTGGGCGGATGGGGGGAGCCGATCGATTAACGCGATGTTGCTTTGCAATTTGGCCTTCATTTCATCAAACGCGTCATAAGTGCTTGCCTGCGCGCAGTGAAAGATCCGTCCTGTGCGGGGCGACGCATTGGATACCTTCCGGATAATTCCGGCATATGTGACAAAAAGCAGGTTTTCAACTGCGGATTGATTCTGATCGCCGGCGGGCCAGAGCTCCCCATGTTCTATAAAATATTTAATTGCCGAGAGCTTGGATTGCGCCGCCTCCGTAAACCAATAATCCAGGTTCCTTGTTTTGGGGCGAAAATATGTGTATGCTTCCGGCGGAACAGCCTCCAAAAAGGACTGAAACGAGTCACATACCCCATGCAGGCAGCCGGTATCGATTTTTGTTATTTTGGCACGGCTGATCATCACGCTGAGCGGATTGACGTCCACGCCAAAGCATGAGATTCCCCTGAGGTAGGACTCTACAAGAGTGGTGCCGGAGCCGCACATAAAATCCAAAACGGCGTCCGTGCTCTTGCAGTACTCATCCATAAGCCGGGATACCAGCGTGGGCGGCAGTTTTCCAAAATAACGGAACATGGGGTGCGTTGCATAATCCTGCTTCTTATTGCTGTCCTTGTAAAGTATCGTGTCCATTTAACTATTTCCTCATAATGATGATATGATGCTCCTTCATGTTATGAGACAGGGTTTTTCCCGTGTTATTGTTAATTTTATGCAGTATGTGCCGCTCTATGGAAAAACCTATATCCTTCGCAAACTCCCGGGTGATAACCCCCACCGGAATCCGCACGTAATCCGTATACCCGTCTCCATTCTCAATGGCGCAGATTCCGCCTGGCCGTAAAACCCGGTACGCCTCTTTGAGAATCGTGTGCCATCCGACTAAATATTTGCGCAGTCCGTCCGGCTCGTGGAGATAGCTTCCCCGCATTTTCAGCTCTTTTTTCCAAATGGTCTTATGATGGATGCCCAAAAATGCCAGCTGAAGCTGCGTGGATTCGGAAAAGGCCGTATTGCTGAGATACGGGGGATGAATAATCACAATATCGACCGACTGATTCTCCAGCGGATTTTTGCGCGCATCCCCGTTTATCAATTGAACGGAAGCGGATGTCCATGCCGCCTGTGTGTTCCGCTCTGCTTTCAGCATGGCGTCAATCTGCTTTCGATACGCCGGGAATACGCTTTGCACCTTCTTATTTGCGTCAATGGTTACATTGATTTTTTTGACGTTTGCAAATGAAATTTTCCGTAATATCGCCAGCAGGGCGACAAGAAAAAAGTCATGATACGGTTTTTCCTCGATGGCGGCTATCCACCCCAGCAGCAGACCGCAGTCTTTTTGCGCCTCTTTCGAAAAATATTTATCGCTGCCGCCAAGGCGGAGGCGCGTTTGCTCCGGGACATTTGACGGATCGTAAAATAAGGAGCCCTCGTCCCAGGACATGATGGATTCTTTTATCCCGTTGCAGTATTCCGAGAGTTTATCAAGGTCATATGGAGTTGACACAACCGAGCTAATCAGCAGGGAAACCGGATTGACGTCCATGCCGACAGCGTTGCAGCCTGAAAAAACAGCTTCCGCCAAAGCCGTACCGCCGCCACACATCGGGTCGAACACGGTCATCCCGGGTTCGGCATACCTTGAAAGGATTTCCCGTGGGATTTGAGGCGGAAATTTGCCAATGTAGCGGTAGATACCATGGGTATAGTATTGCGTATCCGCCTTGGGGGGGATTTCCCATACCTCATCTATATACCCCGAACCAGGGGTAATGATTAAATCTTCTTTGCCTGCGGCCCCGGCACAGTTGGTTGTTGTATGTTTGTCAATCATTGTCATTTTCCACAGCCTCTTATCACTTGTTTCCAAAACAGCTTCCTCTTAATGTACTAAAAACATTATACTGAAACGGCTCCAAATTGCAATCCAAGAATTGAATTCTGCAAAAGCAATTTTATTCTTAGAAGCTGTATTCATAGGCGGGGGATGCTGGATTGGCGAAGATTTTTTTCGCCAGACAAGGAAATTTTCCGCAGGAATCCTGACGGATTTCAAGGGAAATTGACACCGTATGGCGGAAAAAAGACCGCCAAGACAGCGTTCAACGCCTATGAATACAGCTTCTTATTCAAAGCAGCCTTTGATAAGGAAGAAATCGTCCGCCATATTCAGATGTACGCTTTTTCAGACTTGGTTTTGCTCTTTCTTTTCAGACAAGCATCACAGCTTCATTCTATCCGAGACTGCAAACCTTATCGTTTTTTGCGAAATTTTTCTGCCGTATTACACAAATCTCTCGGATTCTCCGCTGCGGAGATGGTTTGACAAAAATGACTTCCAGCATGTGGGGAGCCTCCTACGGGCATAAAAAAGCACACGGCCTTTCAGCCGTGCGCTTTCAAGAGTATTGAATTACTGTTACATAGGTGCAGTTTTGCAGTGATTACCTGATATTTTTATGATTGGGGAAAGACCTTTTATTATCAGGATTCCCCCGAAAGGATACTTCGCAGAATAGTGAAGCCGTGGAACCGCCAATCAGCCCTCAGCCAGCTTCTTATAGCGTGCGTAGCGGGTCTTGATATCCGCAATGGCCTTTTCATACAGCGCTTCCGCCTTTTCGGGGAAGTTGTTCTTCAAAGACGCAAAGCGGTTTTCGCCCATCAGGAAGTCCATCAGTTTTCCGGTATCCGGTTCCGCGGAGTCCAGCTGGAAGGGATTCAGCCCCTCGGCGCTGCGGCGGGGATCGTAGCGGTACAGGTGCCAGTAGCCGCATTCCACAGCCTTTTTCATCTCATCCTGGGAACAGCCCATTCCCGCCTTGATATGCTGCTCCAGGCAGGGGCAGTAGGCAATTACGATGGAGGGGCCGGGATACTCCTCCGCCTCCCGCAGAGCCTTGAGCGTCTGGGCCTGGTCGGCTCCCATAGCCACCTGGGCGACGTACACATAGCCGTACTGCATCAGGATGCCGCCCAGGTCCTTCTTCGCCACCTGTTTGCCGCCGGCGGCAAACTTCGCTACGGCAGAGGTGGGGGTGGCCTTGGAGGACTGACCGCCGGTGTTGGAGTACACCTCGGTGTCCAGAACCAGCAGGTTCACGTCCCGGTTCTGGGCCATGACATGATCAATGCCGCCGAAGCCGATGTCGTAGGCCCAGCCGTCGCCGCCGATGGCCCACACGGATTTTTTGGCCAGAAACTCCTTGTTTTCCAAAATGTACCGCACGTCCTCCGTCTGCTCCGCCGCCTCCAGGGCGGAGATCAGCGCGTCGGACACGGCGCGGGATTTTTCGCTGCTGTTCCAATCCTGCTGATACGCGCCGACGGCCTCCACAGCGATGCCGGCTTCCTTCAGCGCCTCCATGCGGACCAGCAGCTCCTTGCGGATGGCGTCCTGGGCGTGGAAATAGCCGTATGCGAATTCGGCGTTATCCTCAAACAGGGAGTGCTCCCAGGCGGGGCCCCAGCCCCGGCTGTCCTTGCAGTAGGGCAGGATAGGCGCGCCGCCGCTGATGGCGGAGGAGCAGCCCGCCGCGTTGCCCGCGTACATCCGGTCGCCCACCAGCTGGCTGAGGAGCTTGATATAGGTCGTTTCGGCGCAGCCCGCGCAGGCGGCGGAGAACTGGAAGTAAGGCTTGGCAAACTGGATGCTCTTCACGTTCTTGCTGCTGATGACGTCCTTTTTCAAATAGGCGTCGTTCATGGCCACCTTGTCGAAGTTCTCCTGCTCCGGCTTCATTTCCTCAAAGGGAACCATGACCAGCGCGTCGGCGGTCTTGCCGCTCTGATTGGCGGGACAAGCTGTCAGGCACACGCCGCAGCCCAGGCAGTCGTAGGGAGAAATCTGCATCCGAAAGAAGTACGCGGGAGCGTCCTTCCCCAGGCCCTTGGCGGGGACGGTCTCGAAGGAGGCGGGAACGCCCGCCTTTTCCTCCCCGGTCAGCAGCACAGGGCGGATGGCCGCGTGGGGGCAGCACATGGCGCAGCGGTTGCATTGGATGCAGCTTTCGGCGTTCCACTTGGGCACCTTGACCGCGACGCCCCGCTTGGAATAGGCGGAGGTCCCGTTTTCCCAGGTGCCGTCCAGAACGCCGTGCTTTTGGAACACGGACACGGGCAGCTTGTCGCCCTGCTGGCGGTCCATGGGGAGCACGATTTCCTTGACAAACGGCGTGGCGTTTATTTCCGGCGCAGGCGTGTCCGGAGCGTCGGCCCAGCCGGCGGGAATCTCCACCTTCACTGCGGCGCTGACGCCCATGTCCACGGCGGCGTTGTTCATGTCCACGATCTTCTGTCCGGCCTTCTTGAAGTAGGAGTTATAGTTGTTCTTCTTCATGTCCTCCACGGCCATGTCCAGGGGGATGACCTTGGTCAGGGCGAAGAAGGCGGCCTGGAGAATGCTGTTGGTCCGGTTGGCCCCCAGGCCCACCTGCACCGCCAGCTTGGACGCGTCGATGATGTAGAACTGGGCGTGCTTATTGGCCAGGTCCCGCTTCATCTTGCCGGGGAGGCGGGTTTCCAGCTCCTCCACGCTCCAGGGGCAGTTCAGCAGGAAGGTTCCCCCTTCCTTCAGGTCCTCCGTAGTGTCGTATTTGCTGACATAGGTGGGGGCGTGGACGGCGATGAAGTCCGCGGAGGACACGTTGTAAGTAGAGCGGATGGGATTGTCGCCAAAGCGCAGGTGGCTTTGGGTCAGGCCGCCGGATTTCATGGAGTCATAGGAGAAGTACGCCTGGGCGTATTTGTTGGCCACAAGGCCGATGGTGCTGATGGCGTTCTTGTTGGCTCCGACGGTGCCGTCGCCCCCGAGGCCCCACAGCTTGCAGGAAACCTCGCCGGGGTGGGACAGCTCCACCTCCTGGTAGTCCAGGGAGGTATGGGTCACGTCGTCCACGATGCCGATGGTAAAGCTGTTTTTGGGCCGGTCCTTTTTGAGGTTGTCATAGACCGCAATGATCTGCCCGGGGGTGGTGTCCTTGGAGCTTAAGCCATAGCGGCCGCCTACAATCTGGATGCCGCTCCGGCCCGCCTGGTTCAGCGCGGTCACAACGTCCAGATAGACGGGCTCGCCCACGGAGCCGGTCTCCTTGGAGCGGTCCAGCACGGCGATTTTCTTGCAGGTGGCGGGAACCGCGGCGGCGAAGTGCTCCACCGAGAAGGGGCGGTAGAGATGAATCTGCACCAGGCCAACCTTCCGGCCCTGGGCGTTGAGGTAGTCCACGGTTTCCTTCACCGCCTCGGAGGCGGAGCACATGACCACGATGACTTCCTCCGCGTCCGGTGCGCCGTAATAGTTGAAGAGCTTGTAATCCCGTCCCGTCAGCTTGTTGATCTCGTCCATATAGTGCTGGACGGTGCCGGGGACGGAGGCGGCCTTGATGTTGGCGCCCTCCTTACACTGGAAATATACGTCCGGGTTGACGTTGTTGCCCCGGTTGGTGGGATGCTCCGGGTTGAGCGACTGCCGCCGGAACTCCTTCAGTGCGCCGTAATCAATCAGCTTCCGCAGGTCCTCGTAATCCAGGGCCTCGATGCGCTGCATCTCATGGGAGGTGCGGAAGCCGTCGAAGCAATGCATGAAGGCGTAGCGGGAGCGGATGGCGCTGAGGTGGGCCACGGCGGCAAGGTCCATGGCCTCCTGGGGAGAGGAGGACATCAGCATGGCGTAGCCCGTGGTCCGGCAGGTCATGAAGTCCGTGTGATCGCCGAAGATGGAGTGGTGGTTGGAGGTCACCACCCGGGAGGCGATGTGCATCACGTTGGGAAGGAACTGCCCGCCCATGGCGTACATGGCCGGAATCATCAGCATCAGGCCCTGGGAGGAGGTGAAGGTGGTGGTCAGGGCGCCGGCCTGGGCCGCGCCGTGGCAGGTCCCCGCCGCCCCGGCCTCGGACTGCATCTGGATGACGTCCACCGTGGAGCCAAAGAGGTTTTTCCGCCCCTTGGCCGACCACTCGTCCACCTTCTCCGCCATGGGGGAGGAAGGCGTGATGGGATAGATGGCCGCCACCTCCGTGAAGGCGTAGGCGGTATGCGCCGCGGCCATATTGCCGTCCATAACGGCGTACTTCTTGCTCATAACTGACGTTCCTTTCTTACTTTGATGTCTCGGGCACTGCCCGGCCGGAGCATGGAACAGACCGCTGGCGGCGATCGATTCCACATAACGGAATTCGATTCCGAAAATGCTAAATAAAAAGATACACAAGCCGGCAGCTTTGTGTTATAATTCTATAATAAGCATTCGGAAGCGGGTTGTCAAGAATTTGAGGAACCGCCGCCGAAAATGAGCGTTTTGTACGAAATGGGCCGGCATTTTTCGATAGGAAAAACAAAAGGCCTTGAAAAGATACGAAGGGAGCGGAGAGCGCTATGGCGAAAGAGCAGGTTTCCAGCATACTCCGTGCGATTCAGATTTTGGAGTGTTTTACGGACGGAGAAACGGAATGGACGCTGAAAGCCCTGGTGGATCGGCTGGGCCTGCCCACCACCACGGTGTTCCGGCAGGTTTCCACGCTGGCCAGCCGGCAGTATCTGGTGCAGGATCCCGTCCGCAAAAGCTATCAGGTGGGCCCGCGGCTGATGATGCTGGCCAGTTCCATTTTAAGCCGGTCGGATCTGCGCCGTTTGGCCCGGCCGGAATTGGAACATCTCAGTGAGGCCGTGCAGGAGACCATCAACCTCAGCATCCTGCTGGAGCATGACATCTTCTACCTGGACAAGGTGGAGACGCACCGTTCCATTGTCTGCAATACCCGGATTGGAAGCCGGGCCCCCGCTTACGCCACCAGCTGCGGCAAGGTGATGCTGGCCAACCTGGGCGCGGCGGATATGGACTGTTTCTGCCGCTGGATGGAAGCCCAGGCCAAACCGCTGACGGAGCGCACAATCACGGAGCCGGCTAAGCTGCTGGCGGAGCTGGAGGCGGCGCGGATACAGGGCTTTGCCATGGACAACGGTGAAATTGAAAGGGGGCTTATCTGCTACGGCGCGCCGGTTTACAATATGGACGGGAAGGTGGCGGCGGCGGTCAGCATATCGGGACCGGAGTACCGCATGCAGGAGGAACGGCAGTTCATGATTAAAGAGGTGCAAAAGGCGGCCGCCAACATTTCCCGGCTGCTGGGCGGCGCGTTATAAGCCCCGCTTCGCGGCAGCTCTATCCGCCGGGACTGGGTGGATTTGACTGGAAATCCGCCTTGACAGGCTTTCCCCAAAACGGTATCTTGAAAATTACCCGGGAACAAATCCTACAGTTTTCCAATTTCAACACGCCGCCGGACCCTGGAAAAAGCGGCGGCAGGAAAGGAGTTAAAGTATGGAGCGCACCTATTTGCAGTCCCTCTTTGGCCTGGAGGGAAAAACGATTTTGATCACCGGCGCCGCAGGAGGCATCGGCACCGCCATCAGCCGGGGGCTGGCCCGGGCCGGGGGAGAGGTGGTCCTGTGCGGCCGGACGGTGGAGAAGTGCGAGGCGCTGGCGGAATCCATCCGGGCGGAGGGCGGAAAGGCCGGGGCCTTCCGCCTGGACGTGGCCGACACGGACAGCGTCCAGCCCTGCGTGGACGAGGTCGTCCGCCGGTACGGCAAGATCGACGTTCTTTTTAACGTAGCGGGCGTCAACCGGCGGGAGGGGCTGCTGGATGTGGAGGAGGAGACCTACGACCGCATCATGGACATCAACCTCAAGGGCCTGTTTTTCGTGAGCCAGCGGGTGGCGCGGGAGATGTACAAGCGCAGGAGCGGCAGCATCGTCAATATCGGTTCCCACAACGACGAGGGAATGCTGGGCGGCTGTTCCGTATACGGCGCGGCCAAAAGCGGCGTGGTCGCCCTCACCCGCTCCATGGCGGTGGAGTTCGCACAGTATGGTATCCGCTGCAACGCCATCAGCCCCGGACACATTTTGACGGAACTGACCAAAGTGACCTGGGAGCACCCGGCCCGCGCCCCCTGGCTGCGCCAGCGCATCGCCATGGAACGCCCCGGCGCGCCGGAGGAGCTGGTGGGCATGGCGGTTCTGCTGGCCTCGGACGCCTCGTCCTACATGACCGGGCAGGCCTACCACATTGACGGCGGCTGCCTTTGCGGCGGGGCGCCCTGGGAGTACGACACCAATTACTAATGCCCGGCATTGTGTGGATTTTCACAATTTTGCAGAAATAAATTCGTTTAAACGCATAAAAAAACTGCCGAAAAATGATTCAGGCTTGACAGAATGGTAGAATGGCGGTATTGTGAAATCAACATCCCGGCAAGCAAATTTTTTAAAGCCGTATGCTGGAATTTTATTCCGCCATACGGAATTCGGGAGACCGCCGCCAGCCGGCACATAGAATTTCACCGTTTGCCCCTGCGGAAATTGAAACCTGCGTCCTGCGCCGCAAGGCGCAGAATTTTGGGAGCATGGGAGGGCTTCGTCAGAACGCAGCACGTATTCCGCCGTGTCTTTGCCGGGAGGAACGCGCATGTCCGAATTGTGAATTTTAGGAAGGAGCATTGAAGCTATGTCTGCAATTGGATTTTTGATCCTTCTGATTCTCGCCATCGCCCTTTTGATGGTGCTGATTATGAAGGTTAAGCTGCATCCCACCTTCGCGCTGTTTGCCACGGCCCTGGTAATGGGCGTGGTGATGGGCTTTTTTGAATCGGAGGGCTTCTCCATTTCGGAGGTCCTGGCCCTCATCAGCAACGGCTTCGGCAGCACCCTGGGCAGCATGGGTATTCCCATCATGCTGGGCGCGATTCTGGCCATGGGCGTGCAGGATACCGGCGCGGCGAAGTCCATCGCCAATTTCTTCATCCGCCTGTTCCGGGGCAAGAACCTGGAGCTTGCCCCCGCGCTGACGGCGTACATCGTTTCCATTCCGGTCTTCGGCGATATTACCACGATTCTGACCTCCAACATCGCCAACGTCCTGTCCAAGCGCAAGCATATCTCCATGGGCAAAATGGCCGCCTTCACCCAGACCGGACTGAACCTGACCCACGCAATGGTTCCGCCCACCCCGGGCATTCTGGCCGTCACCATCCTGCTGGGCGCGGACCTGGGCCTGGTCATCGGCTGGGGCGTGGCGGTTTCCATCGTCGGTTTCCTGCTGACCTGGCTGGTTCTGCGGAAGTGGACCGACAAGGAGTGGATTGAGCCCCTGCCCGAAGTGGCCGGAGAGATTGAGGAGACGAAGTCCGATGACGTGAAGGACATCCTCATCACCGGCGACGACCTGCCCGGCACGCTTCCCGCCTTCCTGACCATCCTGATCCCTGTCGTGCTCATCGCGGGCAGCTCCTTCCTGAAAATGGCCGTGGCCGAGGGAAGCTCTCTGTACACGCTTGCCAACATCTTCGGCGACAAGGTTGTGGCACTGAGCCTGGGCCTGATCTACACCATGTTCCTGGCCTGCTCCCACAAAAATTCCGTCCGCAAGAGCAACCGGGACACCACCGGCAAGGACCCCCAGAATTTCAGCGAAATCGTCCTGAACAGCTGGATTGCCCGGGGCCTGGAAGTGGCCTTGTCCGCGCTTTTGATCACAGGCATGGGCGGAGCCCTGGCCAACGTCATCAAGGCCGCCCCCGCCATCAACGACCTGGCCGGCCTGATTGAGAACTCCGGCGTTCCCGGCCTGCTGATCCCGTTCCTGATTGGCGGCATCATGTTCACTGCGGTGGGATCCATGACCACGGGCGGCATGACCGCCGCCGGCGTGGTGGGCCCGATGATGGGCATTCTGGGCCTGACTCCCGTGTCTACCGTCCTGGCCATCGGCGCGGGCACCATGATCTTCAACCATGTGAACAACTCCGGCTTCTGGGTGATCAGCCGCTTCTTCAACCTGGACCTGAAGCAGGGCCTGAAGTATATCACGCTTCCCGATTTGGTGGCCGGCGTGTTCTGCTTCATCCTGGTGGCCCTCGGCGCTGCGGTGCACCTGTTCTAAGAAACCATACAATTGCAAAGAGGCTGAGCGGGCTCTTTGTCCGCAGAGGGGCCTGCTGCTTGCTGGTGTAGCAGGCGGTGGGCCCTTCATTCATTTTTCCCGCTATTATTTCATAAGGAGGACTCATTATGAAGCAAAGAAGCGCAAAGGAACGTCTGCTCTGGGCCCAGTTTGACGCCCTGGAGATGGGCACCGGCTGGGACGACCAGGACATTACCCGTCCGCAGATCATGGTGGAGAGCGTGTACGGCGACTCCCATCCCGGAAGCTATCACTTGAACCAGATGGCCGAGCAGGCGGTGTACGGCGTTTATGAGCGGGGAGGAAAGCCCGCCAAATACTATGCCACCGACATCTGCGACGGCTGCGCCCAGGGGCATGACGGCATGAACGTGGTGCTGGCCTCCCGGGAGGCCATCGCCAACATGGTGGAGGTTCACGCCTCTGCGGTGCCCTGGGACGGCATCATTCTCGCCTCCAGCTGCGACAAGTCCATTCCCGCCCACTTGAAGGCGGCGGCCCGCATGGACATTCCCACCATCTTCATGCCCGGCGGCTCCATGCGGCCCGGACCCAACCAGACCACCTCCCTGGTGGCCGGGGACATCTCCCTGCGCCAGAAGCGCAAGGACGCCATTACCGACCAGGAGGTCCGGGATTATAAGCTGACGGGCTGCCCCTCCGTGGGAGCCTGCACCTTCCTGGGCACCGCCTCCACGATGCAGTGTGTGGCCGAGGCCCTGGGCATGACGCTGCCCGGTGCGGCCCTGGTGCCCGCCACCATGCGGGACATCCTCCAGTACGCCCGGTACGCGGGGCGGAAAATCATGGAGCTGGCGGAAAAAGGCATTACCCCCAGCCAGATTATGACCCCCGCCGCCTTCCGCAACGCTATCGTAATCCACAGCGCCATCGGCGGGTCCACCAACGCCACCATTCACCTGCCCTCCATCGCGCGGGAGCTGGGCTATGACCTGCCCATCGACCTCTTTGACGAGATTAACCATCAGGTTCCCCACCTTGGGAACATCAACCCCTCGGGCCAGCACCTGACGGAGTCCTTCTGGTTCGCCGGAGGCGTGCCCATGGTGCAGTGGATGCTGCGGGATATGCTGGATTTGAGCGTGATGACCGTCACGGGCAAAACCCTGGGAGAAAACCTGGAGGATTTGCAGAAGGACAACTGGTTCGACCGGAACCTGGGGTATCTTGCCAACTACGGCCTGACCCGGGACCAGGTGATTTTCCCGGTGGAAAAGGCCCCGGAAAAGGGCTCTGTGGCGATTTTGAAGGGCAATATTGCCCCCGAGGGCAGCGTGCTGAAATACTCCGCCTGCGCCATGGACCAGCGGGAGGTGGTCAATGCCCGGGCCCGGGTGTTCAACCACGAGGAAGCCGCCCACGCCGCCGTGGTCAACAACGAGATTGCTCCCGGAGAGGTTATCATCATCCGTTACGAGGGTCCCCGGGGCTGCGGCATGCCGGAGATGCTGATGACTACCGAGGCGATTGTCTGCGACGAGCGGATCAACGGCTCCGTGGCCTTGATTACGGACGGCCGATTCTCCGGCGCCACCCGGGGCGCCGCCATCGGCCATGTCAGCCCCGAGGCGGCTGTAGGCGGGCCCATCGCCTTTATCGAGGACGGGGACCTTATCTCCTACAGCGTGGAAAACCGCACCATCAACATGACCGGAATCCACGGAAAGCCCTGCACCGCCGAGGAGGCCGCCCGCGTTCTGGAGGAGCGCGCCAAGGCGGGCATCCAGCCCAAGGAAAAGCGCAAGGGCTTCTATAAAATGTACACCGACCACGCCCTGTCCGCCATGAAGGGCGCGGGCCTGGAATAACCGTTTGCTTCGGAAAGGAGAAATGAGGCTGTGATGAGTTCACCGAATATGCCGACCATGGACAGCGTGGCGAAGTTTAAGGCCGCGCTGAACTCGGAGCGGGGCGCGCTGGGCCCCTTTATGATCACCTCCGATCCCGCTTTTGTGGAGGCCGCCGGGCATGCCGGATACGATTTTGCGCTGCTGGATATGGAGCACGGCCCCGGCAGCTTCCAAAACCTGCAAAATCTGATCCGCGCCGCCAATGTGGCGGGGGTCTGCCCGGTGGTCCGGGTTCCCCGGGGAACGGATATCTGGATTGACCGGGCCCTGGACGTAGGGGCCGGGGCGGTTCTGATCCCTCAGATTGACACCGCCGAGCAGGCCAGGGCCGTGGTGTCCGCCGCCAAGTTCTCCCCGGCGGGCAGCCGGGGCACCTGCCGCTTTGTGCGCTCCGCGTGTTACGGCGCGCTTCCCGGAAGCGAGTATTTTTCCAAGGCCCAGGAGACCGTGGTCATCATTCAGGCCGAGGGCCGGAAGGCCGTGGAGAATTTGGATGAAATCCTGGACGTTCCCGGCATTGACGTAATCTTTGTGGGCCCCTATGACCTCTCCAGTTCCTTGGGCCATGTGGGGGAGATCGACCACCCGGAGGTCGTCGAGTGCATCAAGCAGATCATTGCCAAGGCCAACGCCAAGGGCGTAAAGCTGGGCTGCTTCGCTGACACGGTGGAGGGCGGCAAAAAGTGGCGGGATCTTGGCGTAAAGTTCATCGGCTATTCCTGCGACACCTATCTGTTCTATCAAAAGGCCAGGATGGACGTGGAGGCGTTTTCCAAATAAGCCGCCGGACAATCTGGAAAAAGCGCCTGCGCAGCAAAGAGAGAAGTTTTGGATAAACCCATACAGTAGCCGTCCCTGAGACGGAGAAAACCCCTTAAGGGGCCCGGAGGATTTGCCGTGCGCAATTCCTTCCACGGGCTGTTCCTTAAGGGGTTTGCTTTTTTCGTCCCTGGCCTGCGCGTTATAAACGGGGTGAAATCTTCCCCCGCTCCGGCCCGAAAAGTCAAAGGGCGGCGGGGCGGCAATCGGGGGGACAAAGACCATAAAAAATAGTTAAGCTACTTGACATTCGGACCGGGCAAGAGTATAATATGGTATAAAAGTTAAGGAGCTTAATATTAACGGGAAATTTTGGGAGGGCCTGTCTGGAAGGGGAGGGCTGCAAACGGTTTCCCGGGAGAGGCGGGGTTTTTTGAAAAAGACATACTTCTCTTTAATAATCGCCTACATCATATGGATGTTCGCGATTCCCTTCTGGAAGCTGTTTACGGGCTATCCCAGCTTCTACATCCTCAATATCCGGTTTATCAGCAGCAGTATTTTCATGCTGGTATTTTTGGCGGTCCAGGGAGAGCTGCGGGAGTTCTTTGGCCATTTTCGAAAAAGGAAGAACCTGCTCGTCTTCCTCTGCGCCGGAGCGGCCCTTTACGGAAACTGGCTTTGCAATACGGTTGCGCCCATGATCGACCAGCTGGTAGAGGTGAGCATTGGCCAGTATCTCAGTCCGATTATGCTGATCTTCCTGGGAAGCCTGATCTTCCGGGAGAAGCTGAGTCCCATTCAATGGGTTTCCTCCCTTCTGGCGGTTTCGGGCCTGCTGGTGATCTTGATTTCCTACGGCTCCATTCCCTGGATTATCCTGCTGGTGTCCTCCACCTTCTTTGTGCTGACGGCACTTTTAAAGGGTACGTCTGTGCCCGCGGCGCATATGACCGCAGCGCAGCTGCTGATGCTGGACCCGCTGGCGGTGTGCCTGGCGCTGCGCTATGAGGCGGCGGGCCAGGGGTTTTACGGCCCGGGCGCCGGCCCGGCACAGTGGCTTTCTCCCATTGCCATTGCCTGCGTGAGCATTGTCCCGATGCTGCTTTTCAACAAAGCCGTCAAAAAGCTGCCGTCCATCACCGTGGGGTTTTTTCAATACCTGGGGCCCACCCTCTCCATGGTCATGGGAGTGTTCGTCTACCATGAGGAACTGGACGTAAGCAAGCTCCTGGCCCTCGCCCTGATATGGCTGGGGATCGCCATCTATATCTTCTCCCAGATTCAGGAGGAAAAGGCTTCCGCCGCTTCCAGGGCCGGCGAGCAAACCGGATCAAATCAAATGTAATATTTCCGAATTTTAATGCGGAAATATTACAAAGCCCGCCGTCTGACCGGCGGGCGGTTGCCCAGGGACGCGGCAAAAGAGGCGCGTATCAGAACCGCGCCTCATAGCTCTCCCGCAGGGCGTGCAAAAGCAAGGAAGTTCCCGCCAGCCGCTGCTGCTCCGGGGCGGAGCTCATCCGCTCCCAGAGCTCGGCAAACAGCTGCTCGTCCACCTCTTTGTGGTATTTCGTGATTTTCTTCCCTTCCTCGGTCAGCTTCAGGACAATTTCCCTGCGGCTGGACTCGCCGGGAGTCTTTTCCACAAGCCCCTTCTTATGGATGCGGGTGACGATTTGGCTGATGGCGCTCTTTGTTTTCTTCTCGTGGTTTGCCAGCTCCGTGACTCCCGTGATTCCCTCCTCGATATGGCGCATCAGATGCACCTCGGCAGGGTAAAGGGGTACGTCGCTCTCATAATAGCGGGACATTCCCTGATAGAGGGAGATCAGCTCCAAAAGCTCACGAATCTCACTGGCGAATTTCCGAAACTCAGGGCTGTCGTTTTTTCTCTGCTCCATAGCTCTCTCCTGTCATTTTTTAGAACTTTGATAGCAGTATACGGAAAATTTCAAAAAAAAGCAAGAGAAAATTTGACATTTTATAAAAGGACCCTGGGGCGGAAGAAAAATTGCCCGGCAGAGGAAGCGGAATTTTGAAATGGAAGAAGGACCCGGACTGCCGGAATACGGCTGTATCCGGGGGCCCGTGCCCGGCGGGTTCCCGGCGGCATATATAAATTTACAAGGAGGGTTCAGCATGGCAAATATCGCAATTTTAGGCTCCGGAAACGCCGCATGCACCTACTCGGCGTATCTTGGAAAACGGGGGCACAAAATCCGCCTCTACGACTCGCCCCGCTTTGAGGACAACCTCACGCCGATTCGGGAATACGGCGGCATGGACATCGTGGGCGCGGACACCGGCTTTGGGCCGATTTCCTCTGTCACCACCAACGCACAGGAGGCCATTCAGGGGGTCAAGGTTGTGATGGTGGTGGTCCCGGCCTTTGGACATCGCGTGCTGGCCGAACAGATGGCTCCCTATGCTGAGGACGGGCAGATTTTTATCCTGAACCCCGGCGCCATGTGCGGCGCTCTGGAATTTTTGAACACCCTGCGGCAATGCGGCTGCACAAAGGACGTGACGGTGGGCGAGCTGGAATCCAACATCTTCGCCTGCCGCCGCATCGGTCCCACCACGGTGGATATCTTCGGAAAGAAGGCCAGCATGGGCATTTCCACCATTCCCGCCGGGCGGGTGGAGAGCGTCATCGAGGAGCTGAATCCCTTTTTCCCGGACTTGTTCCTGCCCCAGCCGAACCTTTTCTACACCAGCTTTGCTTATGGCAATATGATCATCCATCCTGCGGGCTCCCTGCTGAACATGGGCCGCATCGAGTGGACCCGGGGAGATTACAAATTCTACTGGGAGGGCCTGACCCCCGGCGTGTGCCGCAACATTGAAGCGGTGGATCAGGAGCGGCGGAACCTGGGCGCGGCCCTGGGCTGCAAGATTGAGTCGCTGCTGGAGGCATCCCACCGCTTTTACGGCCACCCGGAGCGGGACAGCGTTTACGAGTTCTTCCGCCAGAGCGAGGTGAACGACCAGCCTGACCGGCCCAGCGCGCCCAAGGACCTCAGCAGCCGCTATATCACGGAGGACGTGCCCTACGGCCTGGTTCCCATGTCGGAGCTGGGGCGGCTCACCGGCGTGGAAACCCCGGTGATTGACGCGCTGATCACCGTGGCCAGCGTAGCCAACCAGGAGGATTACCGCGTCACAGGCCGGACGCTGAAAAGCCTGGGCCTGGACGGGTTGACGAAGGAACAGCTCTTGACCCGGGTCATTACCGGGAAGTAAGACCCGCGCCGGAAACGCCGGCTTGATATAAACTTATTTTCAGGAGGTTTTACACATGGCAAAGGTTGCAATTTTGGGTTCTGGAAACGCGGCGTGCACCTACTCGGCGTACCTTGGAAAACGGGGCCACGAGGTTCACCTCTATGACGCGCCCCGGTTTGAGTCCAACCTCACCCCCATCCGCGAATACGGCGGCATGGATATGGAGGGGGCGGACACCGGATTTGGCCCCATCTCCATGGTGACCACCGACATTGAGGAGGCCGTGAAAGGCGTCAAGGTTCTGATGGTGGTTCTCCCCGCCTTCGGCCACAAGCCCATGGCGGAGCAGCTGGCCCCCTGCCTGGAGGACGGCCAGATCATCGTTCTCAATCCCGGCGCGGTGTTCGGAGCGCTGGAGTTCCTGAACACCCTCCGCAAGTGCGGCTGCCAAAAGGATATCATGATGGGAGAGCTGGCCTCCAACATCTTCGCCTGCCGGCGGGTGGGACCCACCCGGGTAAACATCTTCGGCAAGAAGGCCGTTATGGAGACCGCCTGCATCCCCGCCTCCCGGACGGAGGAGATGATCCGGGAGCTGAGCGTCTTCTTCCCCGACACCTATGTCCCGGTGCCCAATGTCATCCATACCAGCCTGAGCTATACGAATCTGGTCATTCACCCCGCCGGCTCCATTTTGAACATGGGCCGCATTGAGTGGACCCACGGCCACTACCGTTTTTACTGGGAGGGCCTGACCCCCGGCGTGTGCCGCAACATCGAGCGTGTGGACGCCGAGCGTGTGGCCGTGGGCGCGGCTCTGGGGGCCAAGCTGGAAACCGGCATGGATATTTTCCACCGCTATTACGGCCATCCCGAGCGGAAAACCTTCTACGACTTTTTCTCCAAGAGCGAAGTCAACGACAGCGTGGACAACCCCGCTTCCGCTCCCACGGATTTGAAGAGCCGCTACATTACGGAGGACTTCCCCTATGCGCTGGTGCCCCTCATGGCCGTGGGCAAGGCGGCGGGCGTGGAGACTCCGGTTATGGACTCCCTGACGACGCTTGCCAGCGTGGCCAATGAGGAGGACTACCGCTCCACCGGACGGACGCTGGAGAGCCTGGGCCTGGACGGCCTCAGCCCCGCGCAGATTGTGGACCGCTTTGTAAACGGCGTCTAATCCCCTTGGGGAGGCTTCGGGCTTTTCCATCCTCCGGTTAAAAATATCCGGCGCGCCCTGCGCCAAGGCGGGAGACCCGGCATCCAGCCGGGCTCCCGCCTTTTTCCGTATGGGGGCGGCCCGCGGCGGTCTGCCGGAAGTTTTGCAGGCCGTCCCGGATATGAAAAACGAAGGCCCCGGCAACGCCGGGGCCTTCGGGAAGCCTGTCTTCAACTCTTCAACCGCCGGAAACGATTGGGAACAGGGACTTGGGAGCTGTTTGCGTCTTCAGGCGTTTTCCTCGTCCCGGACTCCGGCGACGGCCTGGAGCTCGAAGAGAAACTTCGGCGCGGTAAAGGTGACTTCCGTCACGCTGCGGGTGGTGGGAACCCCCTGGTTGAGGAAATACTCGTCAAACACCTGGTTCATCAGGGCGAAGTCCTCCCGGTGGGCAAGGAAGCAGTCTACGTGGAGGACCATGTCCATGCCGCTGCCGCCGGATTCCAGCGTGTTTTTCAGGCTCTCGAAGCAGCCGCGAATCTGCTCCTCCGCAGTGGCCGGCATCGTGCCGTCGGGACGGGTGGCGGAATGGGCGGTGGTGAAAATCAGGTCGCCATAGCGGATGGCTCTGGACCACTTGGTTTTCAAGGCGTCCCCCTGGGGGACAATTTGAATCTTTTTCGGCGCCATAATTTGATTCCTTTCTTGTTTGATTTTTTATATATTATTCCCAAATTAAACATTCGGAAATAATACATTTGATTTGATCCGTTTTGCCCGCCGCCGTAAACGGCGGCAGCCGCAAAACATGGCATTTGTTACTTCCGAAACTTTACTTCAGAAGCAATAATACCAGGGAAAAGCGCTGCTTCCGGGCATTATATGCGGATGCTCCTCCATTCTCCCTTACGGTAGTGGGAACGGATGGCGTACCAGCGCAGAATGTGGGCGGCCAGATAGCCAATCCACACCCCCAGGTGGCGGAGACCAAGGGGATAGCACAGCGCCCAGGAGAGGACGGGCCGGATAGCGGCCACAATGATCAAAGTCACCCGGGCCACCGCCTTGGTGTCCCCCGCCCCCCGCAGTGCGCCGAAGTACACAACCGCGCCGCAGCAAGGAAGGCTTCCGGCCTCCACAAGCAAAAGCAGGAGGCTTCCCGCAGCGGCTACGCTTTCCTCCTCAATGAAGAATCCCAAAAGCTCCCGGCGGAACAAAACGACGGCCGCTGCGATGACGGCGGCAATTCCATAGCCGATGCGCAGGGAAATCCGGTTATACCGGTCCGCCAGCTCTCCGCTCCCCGCGCCCAGGCTCTGTCCGGTCAAGGCCGTGGCGGCGGTGGCTACGCCGTCGTAGGTATACCCCTGAAGGTTGGCGATGTTCATGACGATCTGGTAAAGGGCGAACTCCACCATTCCCAGGGAGGCCGCCAGCCGGGTAAAGAGAAACAGGCCGATCCGCTGGCAGAGCTGCTCTTGAAAGGCACTGAGGACGATTCCCCGGACGGAAAACAGACTCCGAGGCTCCATACGCCACATATGGGGCGCGAAGGACAAAAACAGGATGCCTCCGGCGCCTTCACGAACGGACCAGAGGGAGATTAAAAGAGCGCAGAGGCTTCCGATGGAGGTGGCCGCAGCCGCTCCGGCGACCCCCCAGCGGGGAAAGCCCCCGTTTCCAAAAATCAAAAGATAATTGAAAACCACATTGACCAGGTTCGCGGCCAGGCTGGTGGTCATGGACACCCGGGTTTTCCCCGCCGCCCGGAGGCAGGCGTTGATGGTCATGCTGGCGGCGTGGAGCAGCTGCCCCGCCATGAGAATGCGGAAATAGACCACGGAGTCCCCCAGGGTGTCCGCGTCCGCGCCAGAGAAAAGCATGAACGGCCGCGCCAGGAAGAATCCCCCCCCGTAGACCAGGGCCGACACGCCCGCGCAAAGAAGGAGAAACTGCCGCATGCAGCGGTTGGCCTCCTCCGGGCAGCCCTCGCCAATCCGGCGGCTGACCAGGACGGAGGCCCCGGTGTTCAGGGCCAGCACGGGCATCAGCAAAATCCGCTTAGGCTGCACCGTAAGGCCCACCGCCGCCACGGCGGACAGTCCCAGCCGGGAGATCATGGCCATGTCCACCAGCTCCACGACATTGATGAGCAGAGCCTCCACGGCGGCGGGCCACGCGATGGAGAATGCGGCCCGGAAAAGTCGGCGTTCCTGCTTTTCCATAGCGCCTATGAGGCGGCTTTCCGGCGGCCGTTGAAATAGGACAGCAGGCCGGCGGCCGTAATCAGCAAGGCCCCGATTACGGTGGTGACTGCCAGGCCCTCGCCCAGCAGCAGCATTCCAATCAGGGCGGAGAAAATGATGCCCGAGTAATCGTAGATGCTGACCTCCGCCGCCGGGGCCTTTTGATAGGCGTTGGTAATGCAGATCTGCCCAAGAGAGCCGAACAGCCCGATTAGAATCAGCATGAACCACTGCTTCGGAGTGGGGGAGACCCAGCTGGGGATCATAAGTATGCCCGCCCCCACCGTGCTGAAAAGGGAAAAGTAGAACACGATGGTCGTGGAAGGCACGTGCCCCTTGCAGTAGGAGATCATGACATAGGCCACGCCGCAGCAAAGGGCGGAGAGCTCCGCCGCCAAAAGGGGCAGGATGCTGGAGTCAAAGGTGGGCCGCAGGGCGATGACCGTTCCCGCCAGGCAGAGGGCGATCATGGGAATCTCCTCTTTGGATATCCGCTCCTTCAAAATGAGGGCGGCAAACAGGCACACCCACAAAATATTGGTTCGGCTCAGCACGGATACATCCCCCTGGGACGCATGGGCGGAGGCATAGAAAAGGAGTATCATCCCCAAAAAGCCGGCCAGAGACCGGAGAAGCAGGGCGGGCTGGTACTCCTTCGGCCCGAAAAAGCGCAGCCCGTTCTTTTTAATAAGGTATGCCGCCACAAGCAGGCTGATGGAATTTCTGAAAAAGACCTGCTGCATGGTTCCGATTCCCGAGGCGGAAAGCCGCACCATTGCCTGCATCATGGAAAAAAAGAACGCGGAGAGAATGATGAACAGGGCTGCCTGGGTTTTTTCTTTCACAAAAGGCTCCTCCTTTTTGCTTGGGAGCGCATGGCGGGGACCCGCCGTCATGGGCTCGGGAGCCCTCCCCAAAACGGGGAGAGCTCCCAAAGATTATTACGCAGAAGCTCCCTGCCCGCCGGCAGAGGCGGCTTCTTTCTTGATGGCCGACTTCTCACTGACATACAGGAACACCAGAACGGCGAAGCCGATGAGGTCCGTAATGTGTTCCGGAACGATGCACAGAAGACCGCCGGCCAGGGCGAGAGCCTGCTTCCACTTCACCAGGTTCCGCAGCAGGTAGCCCTCCATGCCGATGGCCACCAGGTAGACGCCGATGATGGCGGTGCAGATGCAGAGGATCACGTCCAGCGGAGAACCGCCGCCGCCGTTCAAAAGCATGCCGGGCTCATAGACGAAGACGAAGGGGACCAGGAAGGCAGGCATGGCCATTTTAAACGCCTGCCACCCGCATTTTCCTGGATTACACCCCGCGATGGCCGCCGCCGCGTAGGAGGGCACCGCCACAGGAGGCGTAATGCAGGCGATGATGCCGAAGTAGAAGCAGAAGAAGTGGGCCGTCAGCATGGGGATGCCCAGCTTCATCAGAACCGGGGCCGTCACGGCGGCCTGGACGATATACACGGCCACCGTGGGCATGCCCATGCCCATGATGATGGACATGACCATCACCAGCAGCAAGGTGATAAAGAGGTTCCCCTGGGACAGCTTCAAAACCGCGTTGCCAAGGACCGTACCGACGTTCGTCAGCGTCACAACGCCGATAATCAATCCAACGCAGGCGCAGGAAACGCCAAAGGAGACTGTTTTCCGCCCGCTGACCACCAGGGCTTTGCCCATCTGGCGGAAGCTCATGCGGGTGGACTTCTTGATGGGAGCCAGCAGAACCGTCAGCACCAGGCCCACCAGGGCCGCCCGGGAGATGGTGTACTGGCGGATAATCATATAAACCACCGCCAGGAAGGGAATCAGCAGGTGGCCCCGCTCCTTCATGGCTCCGGTAAAGCTGGGAAGCTGGTCCTTGGGAATGCCGGTGAGGCCTAGCTTTTTGCTTCGCACGTCCACCGTCAAAAAGACGCTGAGATAATACAGGAAGCCGGGAATCAGGCCCGCCAGCATCACCCTGGAATAGGGAACGCCGATATACTCCGCCATGATGAAGCAGGCGGCGCCCATAACCGGGGGAATCAGCTGTCCGCCGGTGGAGGCGCAGGCCTCCACCGCCCCGGCGAACTCCGGGGGATAGCCCACGTTTTTCATCAGCGGGATGGTAAAGGTGCCCGTGCCCACCACGTTGGCGGCGGCGGCGCCGGAAATGGTGCCGAAGGCTGCGGAGGAAACCACCGCCACCTTGGCGGGGCCGCCGGTCTTGTGTCCCGTGAGGGACAGCGCCACGTCCCGGATGAAATCGCCCATGCCGCACTCATTGAGGAATTGGCTGAACAGGACGAACAGGGACACGTAGGTGGCTGCGGTGCCCAAGGGGCTTCCGAAGATGCCCTCGGGGATCATAAACATATAGTCGGTCATCCGGGCGATGCCGCCGGCCCGGGTGCGGAACATGCCGGGCATATAGTTGCCGAAATAGGCGTACACCAGGAAAACCAGGGCCACCAGAGCCAGGGCTCCGCTGACCAGCCGCCGGGTTCCCTCCAGAATCAGGACGGTCAGAATGACGAACACCAGCTGGTCCGTCCGGTTGGAAATGCCAATCCGGGAGAGAATGGGCACATAGTTGACGAAAACGTACCCGCAGGTCAGGAAGGACGCCAGGGAGAACAGGTAGTCGTACCAGGGGACCTTATCCTTCTTGGTCTTCGTAAAAGCGGGGTATACCAGAAAGAGGATGGTCATGGCGGCCAGCAGGTAGATGGACCGCTGGCGCAGAGCGTCGAAGGCCCCGAAGACGGCGGTGTAAATCAAAAAGAGGGAGATGAACAGGGAAAACCCGTTGACAATCAGGGCGGTGACCTTGTTGAGCTTGCGTTCGTTGTCCTCTGCGGAGACTTCCTTCAGAATTTCTTCCGCCTTCTCGGCGTCAAATTCTGCGTCAAGCGGAGAGCCTGAAGAGGAGGCTTGGGTGGATTCTTCTTCCTGAGAAATGCCGTTTTTCTTTTCTTCCATGCAAGAACTCCTTTTTCCGAGTTTCAGGGCATGCCCGCTCCCGCAATTCACCGCTCCGGTTCCGCCGGGAAGTCCGCGCCAAGCAGACACACTCAGGGTACGATGATTACTTCTGAAATAGAATTTCGGAAGTAATAAATGCCATATTTTGCGGCCGCCGCCGTTTGCGGCGGCGGGCAAAACGGCGCAAATCAAATGGCAGTATTTCCAAACTTACTGCGTGGAAATACGAAGGGGCCGCCGACCCGGCCACCGGGTCGGCGGCCCCTTCCGTTGAGAGGGACAAATGGCTGCCAAGGGGCTTACAGGATACCGACCTCCTGGTAATAACGCAGGGCGCCGGGATGAATGGGCAGATCGGCGATGTCCTTCACGTCCTCGATCTTCATGTCCGCCAGGGCGGCATGCAGCGGGGTCAGCTCGTCAATGTTCTCCCACAGGAACTTGGTGACCTCATAGACCAGGTCCTCGTCCACCTGGCTGGAGACGCCGAAGATGGTGGCGGCGGAGAAGCTGGGGATGTCCTCGGTCTGGCCCTTGAAGGTGTTGGCGGGAATCGTGCCGGGGACGTAAGAGGCGTAAGGATCGTCGCCCTTTTCGCAGATTGCGTCAATATACTGCTGGGGCACGGGGATCACGTGGGACTTGCCGGCGTTGACCACCTCGATCATCACGGAGAAGGGAGCCTGGGCAAGGCAGGTCATAGCCTGGGCATGGCCGTCCTTGATGGCGTCGGCGGATTCGGAGGAGCCCAGGTAAACGGGGGTGAAGTCCTTGTCGAACTCCCAGCCGCAGACGCCCTCGAAGAAGACGTGGGCAAACGCCTCGTCGCCGGAGCCGGGGCCGCCGACGGAGATGGTCTTACCCTTGAGCTGCTCGAAATCGGTGATGTCGGCGGAGACGAACTGCTGGTAAATGGCGGCGTACAGCGGGGCCACGGCCATCAGGTCGTCGCTGGGGCCGGAGGACTCGAAGGTGTTGCGGCCGGTGCTGGACTCCACGTAGGTGGAACGGGAGACCATGCCGAAATCGCAGGTTCCGTTCCGCATGAACAGGCAGTTCTGAACGCCGCCGGTGGTGGCGGTGGCGGAGAACTGGCCGAAGCCCCGGTCGTTGAGGAACTGGGCCATAAGAGCGCCCACGGCGTTGAACGTGCCGCCGGTGCCGCCGGTGCCGACTACGTACTGCGCGTTGTTGTCCAGATTAGAGGAAGGGGCGGCGTCAGGGGCGTTGTTGTCAGGGGCAGTGGTGCCGGAGCTGCTGGGGGGCGGGGTGGTGCCGGTGGAAGAACCGCCGGTGTTTCCACCGCAGGCGGCCAGGGCAAGAACCATGCACATGGCCAGGACGAGAGATAATACCTTTTTCATTTTCAACCTCCATGTTTTTTCGTATGTTTCCCCTTGCTATCTTGCTCGGAGGGCGCGGAGCGCCCTCCGGACAATTCCAAATCAGAGCATCGCGTAGATTTCGTCCTTGGTCTTGCCGGTAAGGCCAAGCTTTTCCGCCGTGCGGCCCTCGGCAGCGAAGTCCCGTCCGCAGATGACGCTGGCGATCAGGATATAAGCGTCCATCATGGGGGTTTCCACGCCCAGCATGTGCCCGACGGAGGCCAAGGGGACGATGCCGCTGAGGGTATCCTCCACAATGAAGCGGTGCTTGAGGCTCATGGGGCTCTTGAGCCCCTTATAAGCCGCGTTATGCTGGAGCAGGTCGTAGAGGTCCTCCTGGGTCAGGCCGTACATCTCCTGGAGGCTCTTTACCAGGGAGGGGACCTCCAGCCCCAGGGCCCTGCACACCGCCAGACGCTCCGCGTCGCAGGCGGAAACCAGCTTGGCGATGCTGGGAGTGATTCCCTCCATGTAGTAGTCGTAGCCCTGCTGCAGGTCCGTGTGGTTGATATTCATCAGGCTGGGAATGGGATGGAGCATGGCTCCGCCGCCCTCGAACCCGGTTTCCAAAATGTTCTCGGCCGCCGTCAGATTGGGGAAGATGCCGCCGATTTTGTCCATCAGGCGGGATACGTCCGTGGCGGGGAGCGTGGCTACCAGAACGCTTTTCTTGATGCCGGACTGGAAGGTCTCTCCGATTTCGGAGGTGCGGCAGGCATACATCAGGTCTCCCGCCTCGGCGATGATCACATCCGCCTTGCAGCCATGGGTATCGCGGATGATTTTGCTGACCTCCAGGGCGCCGCCCACATGGCCGGGGTTCAGCATGAAAATTTCGCCGTCGTGGAGATAGGGCGCGCAGAGGTTCGCGATTTCCGCGTGGGCATCGGTGGTTGTGGTGACCATGATCACGTCCACGCCCTCCACCGCCGGGCCAATCTCCGTGGTGGCCAGGACCGGGAAGCCCTCGCATTCAATTTTCCCCGTTACCCGGATGTTCCCCAGTTCGTTGAGACGGGCAATTTTGGCCTCGTCGTTGTCGTAAAGCCGAACCTCGTAGCCCTGGCTGCTCAGAATCGCCGCCATGCTCTGCCCGCCGGCGCCAGCGCCCAAAACGGCAAATTTCAATGTGCCCATTTCCAGTTCCTCCTATCCAGTGTGTTCCGCATTCAGTTCTTTTTTGTTCGCATTTAAGAACAAATGCATATTTAAGAACCTTAACCCATCATAAACGACTATTCGCCATTTGTCAACTGTTTTCTTCTTGTGCAAATTCACTGTTTTTTCCAGTTTTTTCTGTACTGTACATTTTCGAGATAAATGGTAAAATATAAGAAAACGTTTTCCAGGCAGAATTTAGAAAACTATGAAAGGAATAAAGAAATTGAGAAAGTGCATTTTATCTGTTTTCAAAAATGATCTCAGCTTTTTGGCAGAGACAGAAAAAGCATAAAAAATATGTTAAAGAAACGGAGGATATTTTATGCCGCAAACCTCGCACCGCTCCACCTCCCGGGTCCTGGACGTCTTCGACCTGCTTGCCAATGCCTCGGGAGGGTATACGCTCACTGAAATCGCCCGGGTTCTCTCCTCTCCCAAGAGCAGCATGCTGCCGATTTTGCAGACGCTGGCCGCAAGAAATTACATCGAGTTAAAGGATGGCCGCTATTTTATCGGGCCCAGCCTTTATTTTGCCGCATCCGTTTACCGCAAGCAGATATCCGTAAATAAATTTATTGACATGGAGATGAACCGCCTGGCATCCTCCATCGAGGAATCGGCGATTCTGGCTGTACGGCAGGGCAGCAAGGCGCTTTTCATCCATATGGCGGCCTGCCCGGAGCCGGTATATTGCCAAAAATACGTGGGGCAGACGGAAGACGGCCCCCGCGGTGCTCTGGGCAAGGCCCTGCTTTGTGATTTCAAGCTGGACGAGCTGGCCCAGCTGGTGGCGAAGGACGGCATCCGCCTGCCGGAGCCGCTGAACCTTTACCAGGCTCATGTGCAGATGGAGGAGGCCCGGGTGGTGAACATCGCCTATGAGTCCGGGGAGATCGAGTACGCCATTCACTGCATCGCGTCCCCCATTCGGTGTGAGGGGAGGATTGCCGCCGCCCTTGGAATTATTCTGCCCACCTTCCGCCTGACGCCGAAAAAATCTGCGGACGCGGAGCATAATCTGCGGCTGGCGGTGCAGAAGATTGAAAATGTGATTGCCGCCTCCGACGAGGATATTCAGGAAATTTTCTCCATCAACGGTTTTCGGAACCTGTAGATGGCGGCGAGACAGCCGGGAGCCCGGCATCGGCCGGAAGAGGCTGTTCCACTGGTTTTTTAAGGAAATTTCTTTTTGGAAAAGGCAACAGGAAAACGGTTTATCCGGTTTTCCTGTTGTTTTTTTCAAAAATGCGGGGGAATTTTATGCGTTTTACTCAAAGGGATAGAGATTGACAAAAAAGGGCTGGTGTGTTACACTCTTGTAAGTTTAGTTGCTGAACTAATTGCTGTGTCCTATGGCTCCCCCCTTGCGGTCATATGCGACAGGCTGAGGCCATTCGGCAAAAAACACAGAAAGGGTGCAAAAATATGACGCAAAAGGAACCTGTCATTCGCAGTTATGATGATGACATCCGGCATTCCAGCCCCCATGCGTTGCTGCGCGGCTTGGGCCTTTCCAAAGAAGACCTGAAAAAGCCCCGTGTCGCAATCATCAATACGTGGAATTCCATCAATCCCGGCCATGTCCATTTGGACATGCTGGCGGAGTTTGTCAAAGAGGGAATCCTGGAGGCCGGCGGCCTTCCCTTTAACTTCAACATTACCAATATCTGCGACGGCGTGGGAGCCGGGCCCTATATACTGGCGTCCCGGGATTTGATGTGCAACGAAATCGAGACGATTATGGACGGCTGCCAGCTGGACGCCATGGTGCTGCTGGCCACCTGCGATAAAAACGTCCCCGGTATTTTGATGGGCGCGGCCCGGATGGACCTGCCCTCCGTCATCGTCACCGGAGGATACATGCAGACCTCCTATGAAAACGATGGCAGCATTGTGGACGGCATCACCATCGGAAACTCCTGCGGCGCAGTCACCGAGGGCTGCATGACCATGGAGCAGCTGGAGCACCAGATGGACATTGCCTGTCCCGCCCCCGGAGCCTGCGGCTTCATGGGCACCGCCAACACCATGTGCACGCTGACGGAGGCCATGGGCATGAGTCTGCCCGGCAACGCCACCCTGCCCGCCATCTCCACCCACCTGAAGATCACCGCCCGGGAGGCCGGACGGCGGGTGATGGAGCTTTGGAGAAAGGGAATCACCGCCCGGCAGATTATCACCAAGGAATCCGTGACCAACGCCATCAAGGTCTGCATGGCCATCGGCGGGTCCACCAATACCATGATGCACATTCCCGCCGTGGCCGCGGAGGCCGGGCTGGATATGGACTGCTGGGACGTTTACGATCAAGCGTCCCATGAGATTCCCCTGCTGATGAACGTCCGGCCCACCGGCGCGTACACCATGTTTGATTTCGACCAGGCCGGCGGCCTGCGGGCGCTGATGTATGAGATTCAGGATCACCTGAACCTGGACTGCGTGGGCGTCAACGGGAAGACGGTAAAGGAAAACATCGAGGGGCACAAGACTCCTTATCCCGAAACCATCCGGCCCATGGACAATCCCTTTACCAAGGACGGCGGCATCTGCATCCTCAAGGGCAACATCGCCCCCGACGGCTGCGCCGCCAAGCAGTCCACCTTCCCCCGGAACATGCTGAAATTCCGCGGCCCCGCCAAGGTCTTCTTCAGCAACCAGGAGGCCTGCGAGGCCCTGCGGGCCGGAAAAATCCAGGCCGGCGACGCGGTGGTCATCATGATGATGGGCGCCAAGGCGGGCCCCGGTATGCTCAGCGCCTACGGCTTCACCTCGGAGCTGGCGGGCACCAGCCTGTGGGACAAGGTCTGCCTCATCACCGACGGACGGTTCTCCGGCGCGGCCAAGGGCGCCATCACCGGCTACTGCTCGCCGGAAGCGGGCCTCAAGGGCCCCATCTGCGCCGTCCGGGACGGGGACATCATCACCTACGACGTGGAGGCCCGGACCATCCAGGTGGAGCTCTCCGACGAGGAAATCGCCCGGCGCATCAAGGAGTTTGACCGGGAGGTCGTTTACTACGACGGCTTTATCGGCATGTATCAGAAGACCGTGACCTCCCTGAAAACCGGCGCGGTCCTGCGGCCCACCGGCCCCCGGAAATCTTGAAGAAAGAAGGGTAAACGATTATGGAAGAAAATAGGCGTTTGAACAGTGAACGGCCCTTCGGCACCAGCGCGGTCAACGGCAAAGCCCTGATGCTGGGCCTTGGATACACCCGCGAGGATCTGCAAAAGCCCAGAATCGGCATCATCAACACCTGGAGCGATTACAACCCCGGCCATCTGCACCTGCGGGATTTGGCCCGTGCCGTTACGGACGGCGTCTGCGAGGCCGGCGGCCTTCCCTGCAACTTCAATGTGATGAACTTCTGCGACGGCCTCCAGCCCAAGGGCCCCTACGCCCTGGTTTCCCGGGATATGATTACAAACTCCGTGGAGGTAATGGCCCGCTCCCAGGACCTGGACGCCATGGTGCTGATCGCCACCTGTGACAAGAACGTCCCCGCCATGGTCATGGCTGCGGCCCGGGTAAACATCCCCGCCATTGTGCTGACCGGCGGACATATGAAGTCCAATATCTACCAGGGCAAGCTGGTGGATTTCATCGACATCAACAAGACGGTTTCCGCCGTGGAGGAGGGCCGCTGCTCCATGGAGTATCTGGACGGCCTGGTGGACTGCGCCTGCCCGGGCGTGGGCGCGTGCAACATGATGGGCACCGCCAATACCATGCAGATCGTCACCGAGACCCTGGGCATGAGCCTGCCCGGCAACGCCACGGTTTCCGCCGCCGGAAAGACGCTGATCCGCTACGCCCGGGAGGCGGGGCGGCAGGTGGTCCAGCTGTGGAAGCAGAACATCTGCCCCAGAGACATCATTACGGAAAAATCGGTGAACAACGCCGTCCGCATGGTCATGGCGGTGGGCGGCTCCACCAATACCATGTACCATATACCCGCCATCGCCAGCGAGGCGGGCCTGGCCTGCTCCGTGTGGGACATCTATGACACGGCCTCTCACGAGGTGCCGCTGCTGATGACCATCCGCCCCGTGGGCCCCTATACCATCGACGATTTCGAGCGGGCCGGCGGCGTGCGGGCCATGTGCACGAACATCAAAAAGACCCTGCACCTGGACTGCCTGACCGTCAACGGCAAGACCCTGGGTGAAAACATTGAGGGCCACGAGGTCCTGGACCGGGAAGTGATCCACCCCATGGACCAGCCCTACAGCGACGACGGCGGCATCTGCATCCTCAAGGGCAACATCGCCCCCGAGGGCTGCGCCGCCAAGCAGTCCACCTTCCCCCGGAACATGCTGAAATTCCGTGGCCCCGCCAAGGTGTTCTTCACCACGGAGGACGCCATCAACGGCCTGTACGACGGGCGCATTGTGGAGGGCGACTTTGTGGTCATTCTCCACCAGGGAGCCAAGGGCGGCCCCGGCATGACCAGCGTCTACGGCTTCACCTCCGCGCTGGCGGGGTCCTCCCTGGCCGGCAAGTGCGCGATGGTGTCGGACGGCCGGTTCTCCGGCGCGGCGGCGGGTGCCATCATCGGCTACGCCTCTCCCGAGGCGGCCCTGCGGGGCCCCATCTGCGCGGTGCAGGACGGGGACATGATCAGCTACGACATCGAAACCCGCACCATCCACGCCGAGCTTTCCGACGAGGAGATCGAAAAGCGCATCGAGGCCTTTGACAAGGAAGTGGACTGGCAGACCGGCTGCCTGGGCATGTACCAGAGCTGGGTGGGGTCCCTGGCCAAGGGAGCGGTGCTCTCCGGCAAAAATTAACCGCAAGCCCTCTCAAACGGTGAAATGGTTCCCCGCGCCACCCGGTGCATCCGGGCGGCGCGGGAGAACCGGAACCGTTCAATAGGATGGAAATGGCGCCTCTTGTCAAAGAGGCGGACGTTTTTGCAAACAGTTAAGTATCTTAATAAAAAAGGAGAGCTGTACCATGAAAAAGAAGTCTGTTATCGATCTCTACAATATGAAGAAGAACGGGGAGCTGGTCTCCTGGATTACGGCCTATGATTTCCCCTTTGCCTCCTTCACCGAGCAGGCCGGGATCGACATGATTCTGGTGGGGGATTCCATGGGCATGGTCGTGGAGGGCTATGACAGCACCATCCCCGTTACCATGGATACCTGCATCGAGCATTGCCAGGCGGTCCGCCGGGGGGCTCCCAACACCTTTGTGGTGGGCGATATGCCCTTTGGCTCTTACCAGGTTTCCGACGAGGAAGCCGCCACCAACGCCATCCGCTTTTTGAAAGAAGGCGGCGTGGACGCGGTGAAGCTGGAGGGAGGGCGCTCCGTCGTCAGCCGGATCAAGACGATTCGAAACTGCGGCATTCTGGTGTTCGGGCACATCGGCCTGACGCCCCAGTCCTCCGGCGTGCTGGGCGGACACAAGGCCCAGGGCCGGACGGTGGAAAGCGCCCGCAGCGTCATTGAGGACGCCCTGGCGGTGGAGGAGGCGGGAGCGAACTTCCTGCTGGTGGAGGCCGTTCCCCCCGAGGTCACCCAGGAGATTCATAAGCTGCTGAGCATCCCCGTGTACTCCATCGGCGCAGGTCCCTTCTGCGACGGCCAGCTGACGATCTTCGCCGATACGATTGGCATGTTCCAGGCGTTTACCCCGAAGTTCATTAAGAAATACGCGGAGATTGCCCCCATCGTGGTGGAGGCGTATAAACAGTACAACGAGGAGATCAAGAC
Source organism: uncultured Oscillibacter sp. (assembly GCA_910585165.1). GTDB lineage: Bacteria > Bacillota > Clostridia > Oscillospirales > Oscillospiraceae > Oscillibacter. The sequence goes on from CAJUBX010000010.1 coordinate 35,519, forward strand.
CCGGAAGTTCCCCACGGACGACTATGTCTATCATGTCATCGGCGACATCGCCCCCTTCCAGGAGCTCTTTGCCGAATACGACGCGAAGCTCGGCAAGTGAGCCGCCGTTTAAGGAGAAGATATGGAATACCGGACGGATATTGAAATCGCGCAGAGCGTCAAGCCCCGGCCGATTTCGGAAATTGCCGCTTCCTGCGGCATTGGGGCCCAGTACGTTGAGCAGTACGGAAACGACAAAGCGAAAATCGACTACCGCCTTCTGCGGGACCTGGAGAACCGGCCTGACGGAAAGCTGATATTGGTGACCGCCATTACCCCGACGCCCGCCGGGGAGGGGAAGACCACCACCTCCGTCGGCCTGGCCGACGCGCTGCGGAAGCTGGGCAAAAACGCCATCGCCGCTTTGCGGGAGCCCTCCCTTGGGCCGGTCTTCGGCGTGAAGGGCGGAGCGGCCGGCGGCGGATACGCCCAGGTCATTCCCATGGAGGACATCAACCTCCACTTTACCGGGGACTTCCACGCCATCGGAGCGGCCAACAATCTGCTGGCCGCCATGCTGGACAACCACATTCAGCAGGGCAACGCCCTGGGGATTGACGTGAAGAAGATTGTCTGGAAGCGCTGCGTGGATATGAACGACCGCCAGCTTCGGAACATCGTGGACGGCCTGGGAGGGCGGATGCAGGGCGTTCCCCGGGAGGACGGATTTGAAATCACGGTGGCCTCCGAGGTTATGGCGGTGCTCTGCCTGGCTTCCGGCATTACCGACCTGAAAGAGCGCCTGGGCCGGATTATCGTGGCGTATACCTATGATAACCGGCCTGTGACCGCCCACGATCTCAAGGCGGAAGGGGCCATGGCGGCCCTGCTGAAGGACGCGCTGAAGCCCAATCTGGTTCAGACCCTGGAGGGAACCCCCGCCTTTATTCACGGCGGACCCTTCGCCAACATTGCCCATGGCTGCAACTCCGTTACCGCCACCCGCATGGCGCTGAAGCTGGGCGATTATGTTGTGACCGAGGCGGGCTTTGCCGCAGACCTGGGCGCGGAGAAATTCTTTGACATCAAGTGCCGCATGGCGGGGCTCACTCCCTCCGCAGTGGTGGTCGTGGCCACGGTGCGGGCCCTGAAATACCACGGCGGCGTTCCCAAGGCAGAGCTGAACGCCGAAAACCTGGAAGCCCTGGAGCGGGGCCTTCCCAACCTCTTGCAGCATGTGCGGAATATCCGGGAGGTCTTCGGCCTTCCCTGCGTGGTGGCAATCAACGCCTTCCCCACAGATACCGAAAGAGAACTGGCCCTGGTGGAGGCGAAATGCGGCGAACTGGGCGTCCGCACGGCCCTCAGCGAGGTCTGGGCCAAGGGCGGGACGGGCGGCGCCGCCCTGGCGGAGGAAGTGCTCCGCCAGTGTGAGGAGCCGAACGATTTTCACCCGTCTTACGACATGTCGCTCTCCATCCGGGAAAAGCTGGAGGCCATCGCCGTAAAAATTTATCACGCCGACGGCGTGGATCTGGTGGGGAACGCGGTTAAGCAGCTGGCCGAAATTGCCGCCCTGGGCCTTGACAAGCTCCCCATCTGCATGGCAAAAACCCAGTACTCCTTCTCCGACGACCCGGCGAAGCTGGGCGCGCCCAGAGACTTCCGCATCACGGTGCGCAATCTGAAGGTGTGCGCCGGGGCCGGCTTCATCGTGGCCCTGACGGGGGATATCATGACCATGCCGGGCCTTCCGAAGGTTCCGGCCGCCGAGAAAATTGACGTGGACGAAAACGGCCGCATTTCCGGATTGTTTTAAGGAGCAAACCATGGAGTTACTAAACAGCAGTATTCTGGATTTCTCCCAGAAGCTCGCCTCCTCCGCCCCGGTTCCCGGGGGCGGAGGGGCCAGCGCCCTGGCGGGTGCTCTGGGAACGGCATTGGGGAACATGGTGGGGGAGCTCACCGTGGGAAAGCCGCGCTACGCCGCCGTGGAGGCGGAGATGAAAACGCTGATGGCCAAGGCCCGGGACCTGCAGGAGCGTCTTTTGGCCTGTGTGGAACGGGACGCGGAGGCCTTTGAGCCCCTATCCCGGGCCTATGGGATTCCCAAGGAGGACCCGGACCGGGAACAGGTGCTGGAACGGTGCCTGCGGGAGGCCGCCGCCGTGCCTCTGGAAATCCTGGAGCTCTGCGGCGAGGCCATTGACCTCCAGCGGGAATTTGGCGAAAAGGGCAGCCGCCTGGTGGCCTCCGACGCGGTTACAGGCGCGGTTTTATGCTGGGGCGCCATGCAGGGAGCCGCCGTCAACGTCAGGGTCAACACGAAGCTGATGCGGGACCGGGCCTATGCGCAGGAGCTTGACCGCCGGGCGGATGAGCGCCTGCAAAAATACGGGGAGATTGCCCGGCGGATGTTTGAGAACGCCTGGGGAGGAGGAAACTGATGGCCAGGATATTGAAGGGCGCGCCGGTATCCGCCGCCCTGGACCAAAAGACGGCGGAGCGCGCCGCAGCTCTGCGGGCGCGGGGCGTCGTTCCCACCCTCGCCATCCTCCGCACCGGCGAACGGAGCGACGATCTGTCCTATGAGCGGGGAGCCGCCAAGCGCTGCGGCCAGGTGGGAATCGAGGTCAGGCATGCCGTCCTCCCCTCCGATGTGGAGAGCGGCACTTTTTTTCAGGTATTGGATCAGCTGAACGGGGACGAGTCCATCCACGGCATTTTGATGTTCCGCCCTCTGCCCCCGCAGCTGGACGAGGACGCGGCCAGGCGCCGCCTGCGCCCGGAAAAGGATGTGGACGGCTGTACGGACGGCTCCCTGGCCGGGGTATTTACCAACACGGCCCTGGGCTTCCCGCCCTGCACGGCCCAGGCCGCCATGGAAATTCTGCGCTATTACGGCGTTGATCCTGCCGGAAAGCGGGCGGCGGTGATCGGACGCTCCCTTGTGGTGGGCCGTCCCGCCGCCATGATGCTGATGCACCGGGGGGCCACCGTCACCATCTGCCACACGAAAACGGCGGATGTCCCCCAAATCACCCGGGAGGCGGAGATTGTGCTTGCGGCCTCCGGGCAGATGGAGAGCATCGGGGCGGAGCATCTCCGGGCGGGGCAGACCGTGATTGACGTGGGCATCTCCTGGAATTCCGCCAAGGGAAAGCTGTGCGGAGACGTGCGCTTTGAGGAAGCGGAGGCGATTGTGGACGCGGTCACGCCGGTTCCCGGCGGCGTAGGCAGCGTAACGACCAGCGTGCTGGCCGCCCATGTGGCGGAGGCGGCGGAGCGGGCGGCAAGATGACCGGAGAGGAACAGGCGGCCTGCGAGGCGAAAAAACGGAGCCTTCGAAGGACCATCCGGGAGCGGCTGCGGGAGATTCCTCCCGCCGAGGCGGAAAAATCGGACGCGCTCATCTGCAAAAAGCTGCTTCAGCTGCCGGAGTATGAAAGAGCCGGTACGGTTTTCGGCTTTGCCGGAACCGGATGGGAGATTCGGCTGACGGCCTTTTTTGTCCAGGCCCTGGCGGACGGAAAGCGGATCGCCCTGCCCCGCGTCATTGGCCCGGGACAGATGGAGGCCCGCCTGGTTTCTGGCCTGGCGGAGCTGGTCCCCAGCGCTTACGGCATTCCCGCGCCCCCGGAGGACGCGGCCCTCTGCGCCCCGGAGGATATCGGTTTTGCCGTTGTGCCCTGCGTCTCCTGCGACAGAAGGTGCAGGCGGCTGGGCCAGGGCGGAGGGTTTTACGACCGCTTCCTGGCGGCCGCCGGGTTTCCCTCCGCCGCAGTGTGCCGCAACGCGGGAATGTCGGAGGAGATACCCGCCGCGCCCTGGGATTATCCGGTGGACCTGGTTGTGACGGAGAGCTGCGTTTACAGGCGGAACGCTTGAAACGAATGGGGAAAAACGATAGGGACACTTCGAAAAGAAGTGTCCCTGTCGTTTTCCAGGCACGCTTTTTCAGGAGCCAAACAGACTCTTTTACGGATGTGTTTCAGGAAGGGGCCCAGCTCTTTTGCGTATTGAACCGCACTTACCGGTTTTTGGTCCGGGCGGAGGTCCGGCCTTCCGGCTGAATTTCCCCGGCGGCCAGCAGGGCCCGCTTGGTCAGGGCCGGGCCCACCAGCTCATAGACCAGGACGGAAAACAGCACCACGCTCCGCACCACCGCGCCGTCGGCCAGGGCCTGGGCGGTGATGGCCATGCCCAGGGCCACGCCGGCCTGGGGCAGCAGGGTGACGCCCAGGTATTTCTGGATTTTTTCATCGCAGCCGGAAAGGGCGCAGCTGCCATAGGCTCCAACATACTTGCCCAGGGAACGGACGAGAATGTAAACGGCGCCGATCAGCAGCACGGAGGGGTTCCGCAGCACGGACAAATCCAGCTCCGCGCCGGAGAGGACGAAGAACAGCACGAACAGGGGGGCCGTCCACCCGTCCACCCGGGCCATCAGCTCCTCGGAAAAGCCGCAGATGTTGCAAAACAGGGTTCCGGTCATCATGCACACCAGAAGCAGGGAAAAGCCGCAGTGAACGCCGCCCACCTCAAATTCTTTCATAGAGAGGCCCACCGTCAGCAGGACGAAGCCGATGGAGATGGACAACCGCTTGCTCCGGGAGTGGAAGAACCGCTCCACCCAGTAAAGGATCAGGCCCGCCAGCGCCCCCAGGGCCAGGGAGAGAATGATTTCCACCACGGGCTCCACCAGCACCGTCATCACGCTGACCGCGCCGCTTTCCAGCGCCACGGCCACGCCGAAGGAGGCGGAGAACAAAACGAGGCCCACCGCGTCGTCAATGGCCACCACCATCAAAAGAAGCCGGGTCATGGGGCCGTCGGCCTTGTACTGCCGGACCACCATCAGCGTGGCGGCGGGGGCCGTGGCGGCGGCAATGGCGCCCAGGGTAATGGCGGAGGAGACGGAGATGATTTCCGGCCGGGCCAGGTGCAGGAGAATCAGCGCCAAATCCACCAGCGCCGTGGCGGTCACCGCCTGGAGAATGCCCACGGCGATGGCTTGGCGGCCCATGGTTTTCAGCTGGCTGACCCGGAACTCGTTGCCGATGGTAAAGGCGATGAAGCCCAAAGCCACCTGGGAGAGAATATTCAGGTCCTCCACCGCCTCCATAGAGGGGAAGCCCAGGCCGCCGATGTGCAGTGCGCCCAGGCAGAAGGGGCCCAGCAGCAGCCCCGCCACCAGATAGGCGGTGACGGCGGGCAGCTTCAGCCGTTTGGCAGCCCGGGACAGCAAAAGCCCGCCGATAAGGGCGGCGGAGAGACTGACGAGAATTTCCATGGTGCATTACCTCTTTTACATATATTATATGATGAAGTAAGATACCATTCCCGCAGACCGCCGTCAAGCACCAGAGCTGACAAAAATCAGAGGGAAAACTCCTTGATTTTATCTGTTTTCCCCCTGAGAACCGATATTTGCAATCGCTGAACGCCGTATTGACGGCTCTTCTGCCGCCGGCCTTCGATAAATTTTTTTGAAATCCGTCAGAATTCCCGCAAAATCCGCCTCGATTGACAGAAGAACCCCCCGCCGGCAGGCTCTGAAACGAGAGGGAGGGAAGGAGCGGCGTGTATGCCGGAGGGCGGCGAAGGGCGCTTGCGGGGAGTGTCCAAAATAAAGATTTAATGGTATAATAGGAGCTATGAGAAAAAGAA